>NZ_VOZS01000034.1:0-18210 GCF_013419675.1 Acinetobacter sp. YH12069
AGAATTATCCAAGTGAACTTATTCGAAAGGAAGTATTTGAAATCGCTATTCTCACCAGACAAGAGGGTGATAAAACAAGAGGAACCTCAATTGAGGTTCCTCTTGTGATTTTTGTGGGACAGCAGTGCCTTCGGGTGCTTTTTTTATATCTGTATTTTATTCAACTTACTGTTTCAATCTATTTTTAACTTGAAATTTAACTGATGTCAGGTCAATCTTATGAGGTCATATAAATAACAAATTTAGAGAAAAGAATGTCTTATTCACATCATACCGAAAAACATTATATGGAACGTACAGGTTGGCTACGTGCATCTGTACTCGGTGCAAATGATGGCATTATCTCCGTCACTAGTTTAATTATGGGCATGGCTGCAAGTGGTGCTTCTAGCCATACCTTACTCATTACATGCATTGCAGGACTCATCTCTGGTGCAACCTCTATGGCGGCGGGCGAATATATCTCTGTGAAATCTCAAGAAGACGTCGAAAAAGCAGATCTTCACATGGAGCATAAAGAATTACAACGTAACCCAGATATGGAGCTTAAAGAGCTGACTCAAATTTATGTAAATCGTGGGTTAGAGCCGAACCTAGCACATGAAGTTGCAGTCCAATTAACTGCCCATGATGCACTAGAGGCCCATGCACGAGATGAAATTGGAATCCATGACAATACCGCAGCAAAACCCGTTCAAGCAGCACTCTCATCGGCTTTAGCATTTTCAATTGGTGCGCTATTTCCGATGGTTGCGATCTTGATCAGTGCTGACATGCATATTGAAAAAACTGTTATGGCCGTTGGCGTAATTTCCCTAGCACTCCTCGGTGCCTTGGCCAGTTATGCAGCTGGCACTTCTATGTTGAAAGGCAGTCTACGTGTTGCGCTTTGGGGCATTGCAGCCATGCTTTTTTCTAGTTGGATTGGTTCTTTATTTAATGTAAATCCAGTTTAATGCCCACTTCATCAGTTTTTTAAATATATTAAATCAATTATACACAGCAATGATTGTGTGATTTTTCAACAATATTCATTTTTACAATATATAAAAACCGTAAAATAGAGATACATTTTTTAAGCTTTTTTCTCCATGTCTGTTATTGCTACGCCAGCCAATCGATCCAATGTATCGATTTGGGTGGCTTTTGTTTTATTAATTTTAGGCACCCTTGGTGCTTATCTGGTTGTAGGCGTTAACCAAGCATTGCTATTTTTAATTGGCGGTGCTTTGGGTATGACTCTTTATCACGCATCTTTTGGTTTTACCTCAAGTTGGCGTGTCTTTATTAAAGAGCGTCGTGGTCGTGGCTTGCGTGCACAAATGATCATGTTGGCTTTGGCTGTACTGCTCTTCTTCCCTGCTTTAGGTGCGGGTGAATTATTTGGCAACCCAGTCAAAGGTAACGTTAATCCTGTTTCAATGTCCGTGATGATCGGTGCCTTTATTTTTGGTATTGGTATGCAAGTCGGCGGAGGCTGTGCATCAGGTACACTGTACACTGTGGGCGCTGGTAGCGCACGTATGATTGTAACGTTGATCTTTTTCTGTACAGGTTCACTGATTGCAACTTCACATATTCAATGGTGGTTTGACCTTCCCCACTTTGAGCCGATTTCTTTAGTCAAAAGCTTTGGTGTAGTTCCTGCACTGGCATTAAACTTTGTAGTTTTTGCAATCATTGCAGCAGCAACAGTTTACTTTGAAAAGAAACGCCATGGTCAGCTTGAAGTTGAGCCGCAAGCTAACCAACACGGCTGGAAACGCTTTCTACGTGGTCCATGGCCATTGGTTTGGGGCGGAATTATCCTGACTTTACTAAACTTTGCCACACTCGCACTTGCAGGCCGTCCTTGGGGCGTGACCTCTGCCTTAGCCGTTTGGGCAGCAAAATCAGCAAGTATCATGGGGATCGATGTTGCATCTTGGGCATATTGGCAGCAACCTGCGAATGCCAAAGCACTGACCGAATCATTATGGTTTGATATCACGTCGATGATGAATTTCGGCATCATGCTCGGTGCATTACTCGCAGCGAGCCTAGCAGGCAAATTTGCACCGAACTTTAATATCCCAAAACGCTCACTGCTAGCGGCGGTTATCGGTGGTTTGATGTTAGGTTATGGCGCACGTTTAGCATACGGCTGTAACATTGGAGCGTATTTCAGCGGTATTGCTTCAGGTAGTTTGCATGGCTGGTTATGGTTAGTATTTGCCTTCATTGGGAACGGTATCGGCGTCAAATTACGCCCAATCTTCTTCCCTGGCGAACGTCCACAACCTGAAAAATTAACAGGCTGCTAATTTCTGTAAATAAAAAGCCCCTCAAATGAGGGGCTTTTTTTAATCTGCTAGTGCAGCTTTTAGATTACAACCATATTGCATGGTTTCTTGTGCATGCTTGTATGTGGTATAGCGGTTGATAATAAAATCATAAAATTGGTCTGTATTCGCAAATACCTGACTCAAATCTTCGTTTGCGGCATTTGGCAGTTTAACGTCTTTCACCAAGGCTAAGTTCACATGTCCGAGATGATACATTTCAGAAAAATAATGATTCATTACTTCGCAATAGGCAATTTTGGAGCTTTTTAAAGCGGTATTGGCAACAAAATGCTGATTTAAAGTTTTTAAGTTCTGAACATCTAAAGCGGATTGATCTGAAAAAGCCATACTTTCTACTTTTTTTAGTTGGCTAAAATCAGCTGCTAGAGTCTGATTTAATTGTTCAAAGCGTTGTTGTAATCCCGCTGTATCGGCAACTTGATAACTTTGCGGATTGAATGTTTTCTTTTCTTGTTCATTTGCAGAACACGCCGTGAGCGTCATTGCCGTCAGAACGGTTGTAACAAGAAATAATTTCATCAAAGTCTCACTTAAACAATCAAAAGCTCGATCATTATGCCCGAAAACAACTAGATGATTCGCACCTAAATCGCTTTTTCATTCAGATAACGCCAATAACGACGTGGCACATACTGCACATGTAATTTCATATTACGTCGGGCTTCAATATTGACACTTCTAAAATAATCTTTCCAAAGCTGATCATATAAAACTTCCTCATCATCCAGTTCGATATTGAAAGATTGACTATGGCCTGACTGTATTTGCCCATCTATGGTTGTGGCATCCATATCCGCTTGATGCACCTGCTGTAGATCATAGTAAATGCCGTAGCTGCGTTTTTCATCGTAAATCAACCAACGTTGATCTTGATAGCGTGATTTGAAATGCCGTTCGATCAAAGGCAATACATTAAAGTCAGGTGAGACTAAACTGATAAACAAGCCATCCTGACATTTTTTAAAACGCACAAAAGCTTCCATTCGGTGCTTTTCACGCCCCACTTGCTTCGCCCACTGACTCATCCCTAATACATCAGCATGACCATAGTTTTTAGACACATCACGCTGTTGCTGGAACGCATAAATCGCAAAATTAAAACAATGTTGAAAAGCCTGCTGCTGCTCGGATAAAAACGCATAATAAAACTGCTTCAAAGCACTTTCAGATGCTTTAAGCTTTAATCCTTGCCATACCCGCTGTGCTTGTTCATCGTGACTAGCCACATCAATGACTTCGGCGAAAAGACCTGCCTGCACTTGCCCATCTGTACAAATCTGAATGTCAAATTGCTTAAATTGAAAGGCCCGAAAAACACAACTTAACAATCCTGTCATCGTGCCATCAAAGACATAAATACTCACGACTGTATCCTAAAAACCTAAGTTCAATTGTGGAGAAATTTGCTGCGTATATTTCGACTGGCCACTTTGCAAGATCTGCTGACGTATTTGATGTGGCTGTTGATCTCGAATAAATTTTGGAGAATCTTCACAGCGTATAAAATGTTGTGCTCTGTTGTAGGAAATACCCATACGTTTTAATTGGTCGATATGGATTTTCCCAAAACGTCGTGCTTGAACAATTTTTTGAGCAGAACGTACACCAATACCCGGCACACGTAAGATCATTTGATATTCAGCACGATTGATATCCACGGGAAATTGCTCGGGATGACGCAGTGCCCACGCTAATTTAGGGTCAATATCCAATTCTAAATTTGGATGCTCTTCATCGACCAATTCCGTCGCTTCAAACCCATAAAAACGCATCAACCAATCACTTTGATACAGCCGATTTTCTCGTAATAAAGGTGGCGCAGACCCCACAGCTGGCAGCGCACGCTCCTCTTCATTAATTGGAATATAACCCGAGTAATACACACGCTTGAGCTTAAACTCTTTGTAATGACGGTCTGCCATCAGTATGACATCACGGTCAGACTCTTGATGTGCGCCCACCACCATTTGCGTCGTTTGTCCTGCGGGTACAAATTTAGGAACTGTGCGTATTATTTTTCGTTCATCTTTGAATTGAATCAAACGATCTCGCACGATACCTAAGTCTTTTTGGACTTCAACATGACTTTTTTCAGGTGCAAATTTTTTTAAACCATCTTCTGTCGGCATTTCCAAATTAATGCTCATACGGTCGACATATAAACCTGCTTCGGTAATGATTTCCTGAGATGCCCCCGGAATGGTCTTCAGATGAATATAACCATTAAAATTTTCTTCTAAACGCAGTTTTTTTACCACCTGCAACATACGTTCCATGGTGTAATCCGCCGATTTAAAAATCCCCGAACTTAAAAATAGCCCCTCAATATAGTTCCGACGATAAAAATTCATAGTCAAATCGACCACTTCCTGTACCGTAAATGCTGCGCGCTTTACGTCGTTACTTCGACGGGACACACAATATGCGCAGTCAAAAATACAGACATTGGAAAATAGAATTTTTAATAACGAAACGCAGCGACCATCTTCAGTATAGCTATGGCAAATACCGTTTCCAGTATTACCCAGACCTTTGTCTTTATTTTGGCGCTTACTACCACTCGAAGAACATGAGACATCATATTTGGCAGCATCGGCTAAAATTTGCAGTTTTTCACGGATACGTTCAGACATGGGAGAATTATAAAATTTAAAGTGAACACAGCATTATTTTAAAAGGATCCACCTCAAAAGTCGGGTCATACATCATTACTACGACACGAGGTGTCGCTTAATTTCAAGTACAACTTTCGTTTAAGAATAAGACCATTTTGATAAGAAATAACGAATATTATTTGCTTAATTTCACTCGCTTGGGCAAAGTATTTAGAGTGATTGGAGTATGCACATGACTTTATTAGAAAAACTTGGCATCAAACACCCTATATTTCTTGCCCCAATGGCAGGTGTTTCTACACCTGAACTTGCTGCAGAAGTATCAAATCAAGGTGGACTTGGTTCACTGGGTTTAGGTGCAAGCAGTGTTGAGAATGCACGTCAACAAATATTACAAACTCAAGAACTCACTGAACAACCTTTTCAGGTCAATTTTTTTTGTCATGACACAGTAGAACTCGATGAACAAGTTGCTGCCAAATGGATCATGCAATTTAAATCACGCTTTGCTCAATATAATGCAGAAGCTCCAGAAGCACTGAACTGTATTTATCCAAGCTTTAAAGATAATGACCATTTTCTAAACCTCTTACTGGAAACGCGCCCCAAAGCGGTGAGTTTTCATTTTGGCATTCCGCACCCACATCAAATTCAGGCCTTAAAACAAGCGGGTATTTTGACTCTAGTTTCTGCAACCAATTTAGCAGAAGCTAAACTGATTGAAGCTGCGGGTATTGATATCGTGATTGCTCAAGGTATTGAAGCTGGTGGTCACCGTGGCATTTTCAATGAAAACTTCGATAGCAGCGTTAAAACTCGTGACTTAGTTCAGCTCTTGAAACGCCATATTCAATGCCCCGTTGTTGCAGCTGGTGGCATTATGAATGGACATCAGGCCTATCAAATTATGGAGTTGGGTGCAGATGCTGTTCAACTGGGCACTGCTTTTGTGCAATGCAAAACATCAAATGCAAATGAGGCTTATCGCAAAGCACTATTTGATGCGCCCATCACGCAGATTACATCAAGTATTTCAGGCCGGCCTGCACGTGGCATTATCAATAACTGGCACACAGATATTGATACGCCGACTCGCCCAACCGTTCCGGCTTACCCATATAGCTATGATTTAGGCAAACAATTACATGCAGCAGCCAGCAAGCATGGCGTACATGAATATGGTGCATTTTGGGCAGGAACTAATGTCTCTCAAATACGTGAATTGGAAGCACCCGACTTGATCAATCAATTGGTTTTAGAAATGCGCTTTAACTAAGACCTCGCTCAACGGGTCATTCAAACATGAATGCCTAATAAAAAGCCCTCAACATTGAGGGCTTTTTATGTGCAATTTAGGCTGTCATCGATGCACAATTTAAATATTTGTTTTAGATCATTTGAATAAAGTTAGTTAAATCTATTTCAAATAAATCTAACTAGCTTAAATCGACTTACTTTGTATCACATTGCACAGATCTATTTCGTTTGACTTTAAGTTACTTGGTTTCAAGCAAATTGACCTGATCAACTTGAACATCACTCATGATCTGACCATGATCGAGTAAGTGATTAAAATAGTTCTCGACGACTTTATATTGATCTGCTGTAGATTCAACTTTATACATATTTTGGCGGAACTCATTACTAGAGCGTAAACCTTTGGTATACCAAGCAATATGTTTACGTGAAATTCGACAACCTGAATATTCACCATAAAAACCATATAACTCAGATAAATGTCCAAGCAATACGTCACGAACTTCCATAATACTTGGCGCAGCCATATGTTCACCTGTCGTCAGGTAATGTCCAATTTCACGGAATATCCATGGGCGACCTTGAGCTGCGCGACCAATCATGACTGCATCGGCACCAGTATAATCCAATACATATTTGGCTTTTTCAGGTGTATCAATATCACCATTGGCAATCACAGGAATATTGATCAACGATTTCACATCTTTAATTAAGCTATAACGCGCCGTATTCAGATACATATCTTCACGTGTACGACCATGAAGCGCCAATGCAGCAATGCCAGCTTCTTCGGCACGTTTCGCAACGCGCATAATGTTTTCATGACCATTTAGATAGCCCAAGCGGGTTTTTAAAGTCACGGGTACATCAACTGCATCAACCACAGCATCTAAAATGCGAGCCACTAAGTCTTCATCTTTAAGTAGTGCAGAACCTGCCAACTTATTACAGACTTTCTTCGCCGGACATCCCATATTAATGTCGACAATTTGCGCACCATTTGCCACTTGATAGCGAGCGGCTTCAGCCAGTTCAGCTGGATCTGACCCTGCAATTTGGGCAGAAATAGGCGCTATTTCACCATCAAAATTGGCACGATAAAGACTCTTTTTACTCATGCGTAGTGTCTTATCTGCCGTCATCATTTCACTGACCGCATGACCTGCACCAAAGTATTTGCAAAGTGTACGAAATGGGCGATCTGTAACCCCTGCCATAGGTGCCACCCACAGTTTTCTCTCGATGGGACGATCGAACAATTCTTGAATGACATTGTTTTTACTCAAAATCTTTAACCTCGTTTAACTTCGTTTAGTCGCTCCGTATTGACTTTTAATGCTCTTTAGTTGCACCTATTTGCATCACGAAATTTCAATGTTGCAAATTCATAGGTACAGTCACTAAGCGACAAACAAAAGACGGTACAACTCGGTATAGAGCTCAAGTCCGCGTACAACTTCAAGGCTACCCAGAATTCAAGCAATCCAAAACATTTAGCTAAAAGTCTTTGGCTGATGAGTGGATTAAACGCGCAGAGGCAGAAATTGAATTGCACCCTGAAAAAATGTTGAACCCTGAGGTGCAACTTAAGCAAAAAACACTCAGAGAATTCATATTTCAGTATTTGGATGAGGCGGACAGTTTTGCTAGGACAAAAACAGGAGCACTACAGCATATTGCTAGTTTAGATATTTCTGAAAAGAATATCTATTCTTTAACGTGATAAGACTTTTCTGATTACGCCACTTCTTATAAAAGTATTAATCTTTCAGAACACCAACATTATCTGCATTAAATTCTAAAGACATTTTCTCATATAGTTTACTTTCAGCTGCATCTAAGCGAGCTTTTGCGTCAGCTAATGCTTTCGGGTAATAAAGATAGCTTTTCATATCTTTATCACAGCTATCCATTTTTTTCTCACAATCACTATCATTCCTTTTGGCTTCTCTAGACTCTCTGATTATTCTGTTGTAATTATTTTTGGCTTCGTACCATTTAAATTCAATTACATTATGAGCATTTGATGGTTCATCTTTAGCATAGCAGTTCACTGATGCTAGGAAGCAAATTGTTATTCCGTTAATAATTTTGGTTAGATAATGCACTTTTGATGCTCGTTAAATTGGATGTTATTGTAAATAGTAACGTAATCTAACCCACCTGCCATAGGTGCCACCCACAGTTTTCTCTCGATGGGATGATCGAATAATTCTAATGACAGGATGTTGACTCAATGTTTTAACCTCTAGCTATATTTAGCAAATGATGCCCGAACCACATTCGAAATCTTCGAAGCCACTTTTAACAATGCTAAATTCAAATGTATGTTCGCAAAATCTGTTGAGCGTAAAAACGTTTCATGGCAATGATTATGCAATTGAATGATGACAATGAACATCAACATCGTTCAACGCTTAAATTGAGGAATTTGAAGCTTCGGAATTGGACGGCAAATTTGCAATGCGATAATTTAGTAATTCCAAACAAAAATTTCTACGCTTTTACTTAAGAGTCGTTAAAACTTACTCTTTAGCCATCTAGCTAACGCACTATCGATTCAACATCAGACTTTCTGCGTATCTGCCTGTACAGGTGTTACTATAGAGGGATACTGCTAAAATCATTGAAAACTTAAATCTATAAATTCACATCAGTGAGTTGAACTTTATGAAAAAATTGAAAATTCTCTCTTTTATATTTTTCGCTACCATATTGACTGCCTGCCAACAACCCAATGACGAGGCGGCTGCAGCTGAAAGCCAAAACGCTGATTTAACAACGGAACAAGCGACTCAACAATTTGAGCAGTCAGATGCGCAAATCAGTCAATACCTTGATGTTTTAGATGCCCCAAGAATATCGATCAAGGAAAAAACCCAAGTCTTATGTCATGACTACCCTCATGAATATAAAACCAACTATATGCCTGCCATGCTCAAACTCGCAGCCCAAGATTATACTCAAGATAAAATGTTAAATGATTTGAAGATTGCACAGGACTATTACAAAGTAAAACTCAAAATTGAATGCCCTGCTGAATAATCTCCTTTTCATCATGGCGTCATATTTCAGCGATAAATTGTAATTAAGCGAAAAGTGGGTAAGTTTCGCTGTAATAACAACGTAAAATATACTTCCCGATTTATTCGGGTTTTTCTTTTTAAAGCTTTCAAATAATAAATGGCAATTGAATGGCACATTTTATTTTGTGATGGATTTCAAGCCATTGATTTATTGTGATAAATTTTCGTCAAAGTTCACAATCTAGCCACATAACACCCATTTTAATTACACTTTTCTCATGATTAATACATTAAGTTGTTTTTCCAAAAATAGACTGAAGATTGAATCATGAAAACTTTAAATAAAGCACTTTTTGCTGCACTTATCTCGACGGCGGCTGCAACTACATTTGCTGCTGAAGAACAAAAAGTTGAAGCTGCTGCATCTGAAGCTCAAACAACTGAAGTTGCTCAAGACGCAACTGAAGCGGCACCTGCTTCTGAAGCTGTTGCAAAATAATTGAGCAAAAATTTAAAAGCCCACAGATAGTGGGTTTTTAAATTCACAGGCATTTTTAAGTCTTTCGCAGCTTTCAATGAATTTGACTTCAATTATTTAAAATATAAACGTTGAATTTGACGTGCCCGCCGGTTTAAACCCAATACTTTTTTTCTATGTAAAATGTCTTCTTCACTAAATCCCAAGTGCTGGATTAATTCAGACGTAGCTAAATCTGCATGTTCGATCAACACGGCATCTTGTTCAGTTGACCAAATCACGTTTGATACCTTTAATTTGTGCTGGCGTTTTAAATTTCTCATTTGCACAGTATAAAATACTTTAGACACATCAACAAAAAGCCCACCCGATGTGAGCTTTTTGCACAGACTGAGTATTCATCATCTATTGGATTGAAATATAGATTTACTGAACGATGATGTTAAAGATTTTCATCCTTCGTGATCATCACTGAGGTTAAAATTGGAACGGCAAAACAAGGTAGTAAGAGTAAGATCCAATATTCCACCATCGGTTTAGCCACAACAAAGTTAATAATGATTGCCCCCAATACCATAACTAACGCAATCAAACCCAAGAAACGACTGAAAAATTTAGCTGGCATAATAATCCCCTTAAAAAATTTATGGATTTCAGCTAGTATATACCTGCATTTTTTATAATCTGTTGAAAATGATATTGGAATATTCATCTATTTAGCTCAAAAAGCATTCTTTTTCCAATCATCCTGACAGAACTGCTTGTTTTTACACGCGTAGATCTCCATAAATAGATTGACAGCCCCCTATGAGACATATACATATTTATTCATTACTTATGTATTTTGCATAGTATACTGCACCTGCTTTGTCGCCCCCATATGGCTGAGTTTATTGGAAAATATGAACAAAACTTTTTCGACCACATTATGCTTTAAATCCCTTTCTGTACTGGCTTTATCCATTGGCTTGGCTGCCTGTGGTAATGGTTCATGGTGGAGCAAAGATGAACCCACTATGGAAGCGGAACAGATCAAAAAAGCCATTCCACCTCGCGTGAATGAACGTCTGTCATGGGCCAATGATATCTACGACATTAGTGATCAGCTCGGTATTCCAACCACGAAAGAAAATGTTTGTACGATTGTTGCTGTGGTCGATCAAGAGTCCAATTTTGTTGCTGATCCGCATGTGCCGGGGCTCGGTGAAAAAGCCGTTAAAGAAGTTCAAGATCGTCTTGAAGAAAAGTTTAAAGATAAATTGGGTGATGGCATCGGTGGTACAGTCGCTGGCTATTTCCAAGATGTGTTAAAAAATCAGCCGAGTCCTGAAGATAACTATTTGAGCCAAATGCGCCGTGTACAAACTGAACGTGAACTAGACGAGTTATATCGTGAAATTTTTGACTATATGTCTAAACATTATCACGTGAGTGCTTTGACGGGCGCAGCGAAACTGGTTGGACAAGATATTGGTGAAAAGCTCAACCCCATTACCACTTTGGGTTCCATGCAAGTTCATATAGGCTATGCCAAAGACCACAAACGCCAAGGTGGAAATATTGCTGCTCTACGTACTGACATGTATAGCCAATATGGCGGTTTGTATTATGGCATTCACCGTTTAATGATGTACCCGGCTGAATATGACAAACCGATTTATCGTTTTGCAGATTATAACTCGGGTCGTTATTCAAGTCGTAATGCAGCATTCCAGAGCATGTTGAATGACTTAACCCCTGCTGAGCTCGGCTTAGATGGTGACCTCTTACTTTATAATAAAGATGGTTCTCCACGTTCAGTAAAAAGTCAGTCTGAAACCGCGCTGATTGCCGTTTTTGCAGAAAACAATGTGATCGCGACGCCACGTCAAATTCGTTCAGATCTTAAAAAAGAAAAAGATCAGGACTTTGAAGATACTTTGACGTATAAAGCGGTCAAAAAGTTGTACCAAGAAAAGACCGGAAAAGAACCATTTTATGCCATGATGCCTGAAGTCGTAATTTCTGGGCCGAAATTAAGCCGTGATTACAATACCAATTGGTTTGCCACACGAGTCGATGGACGTTATCAAACATGCATGCGCCGCATCAAAAATCTAAAACTCTAGCCTTATTTGATTTTGACGGTACCCTGTGTAACAAAGACAGTTTTACAGGGTTCATCTTCTATTCTCTGCCTAAACGGCATATCGTGCGCCAAGGGATTAAAATTCTCCCTTGGATTCAAGGCTATTATCTCAAGCTATATCCTGCACATGCAATGCGTCCTCGCCTATATGCCGCAATGTTTAGCCAAGCCAACCATGAGCAGGTTTTAAATCAAGCAGCGCAATATGCTGAACATTTGATGGCAGAACTCAATCCTTCACTGTATGAACAATTACAGCAACACCAAAAACGAGGTCATGAAGTCGTTTTAGTTTCGGCCTCCGTTGATTTATATCTTAAACCTGTGGCCAAAAAGCTCGGGGTCAAACTGATCTGTACTGAAACAGCAGCCAATGACCAAATACTGACTGGTTTGTATCAAACCTTAGACTGTAGTGGTGAGCAAAAGAAAATTCGAGTTTTGGAGCAATTTAACCTTCAAGACTATGAGCAGGTATATGCCTATGGAAATAGCGATGAAGACCTCGCTATGTTTGAATTGGCCACCCACCATTTCATGAATGGACAGGATAAGTGCCTACCTGAACTCGACTAAAGTCGAGTGATTTAGTTTGGTTTATTAATCAAAGTTAACAATCACAAACTTAAATTTAAGTCGCTCTAATATATGATTAAATTTTGAAAATTCTGCTTTTATTTTGACTTTATAGTGTGCTATTTTTCTCATTAATTAGAAATAATGCGGTCAAATATTAAAAGCGGGAAAAGAATATGAATCAATTCAATCCACCGAAATATGTCAAAGGCCTCCATATTAAATTTGGCGAAAATCCATTTGTTCTCCTTGCTCAATTTGCCTTCTCAGCCACTCGCCAGATGTGGACGAAAGAAGAAATTGAATTGGTCATTCGTATGGCTAAAAAAGGAAATTATATGAATTTGATTAAGATCCTCAAATTACATATCAAAAAGTAAAATAGATATTTCCCCCAAAGTTAATATGAAAAAAGCCATGTAAATGCATGGCTTTTTTTTGATTCAGCAACTCAAGCCTAGCTTTTATTACTTTTTAAATGGAAACGCATATTTCACAATACGTTTTAGTACACTGCCGTACTGTTTCACCAAGCTTGCGTTGTTATAGTTCAAACCATATTTTTCACATACGGCCTGTACTTTTGGCGCCATTTTACGATAACGACGCGCAGGAACATCAGGGTATAAATGGTGTTCGATCTGATGGCTTAAATGCCCTGTCAAAATGTGAAATGCTTCTGAACCAGTAAGGTTTGAAGAACCACGGATTTGACGCATGTACCAATGTCCACGGCTTTCATTTTCAAGTACTTTTTTCGGGAAAACTTCAACATCTTTGGTGAAGTGACCACAGAAAATAATACTAAATGTCCAAATATTACGAAGACCATTCGCAACGAGGTTCCCTGTGAGCACAGGTAATGCTGCAGGCCCTGCAATAAGCGGGAAGAACACATAGTCTTTAAATAATTGCTTGCCGATTTTGGCTTGCATTGGTTTCCATTCTTCTTTGGTTTGCTGTTTGGTTTTTCGACCTTTGAAGTATTTACCCAATTCTAGGTTTTGAATGGCAACACCCCATTGGAACAATAAGCAAAATGGAATGCTATAAATCGGTTGTAATAAATAGCCCGGTTTCCAACGCTGTTCTGGGAACAAACGGACTAGACCATAACCAATATCATCATCCATGCCTTTAATATTGGTATAGGTATGATGTTTAAAATTATGTGTTTGGCGCCAGTTATCTGCTGTCCCCACGATATCCCATTCATAGGTCTGACCATTGAATTTAGGGTCATTCATCCAGTCATATTGACCGTGCATGACATTATGACCTAATTCCATGTTTTCCATGATTTTGGCAAAACCTAAAAGACCTGTGCCCAAAATCCACGCTGGTGGGAACCAACCTGCAAACAATAAAGCACGACCTGCCATAGATGAATAACGAACTGTCGAATACACTCGGCGAATGTATTTCGCGTCTTTTTCACCTAAGTCATCTAAAACTTCTTGCTTAATGGCATCAAGCTCACGCGCAAGTTCGTCTAATTGCGATTGGCTTAACTCACGGTTTTTGGGATTTTTAAAATATTCAATTTTTACAGGCATGTTCATATTTTTTCTACCTTATAAATCAATAACAAGATCTGACTGTGCTGAGTTCACACAAATTTTGAGTAAATTACCCGGCTCTGTATTTTGGCTACCATTGACCATATTTTTAGTCGAACCTTCTACTTTGTTGCAGGCACATTTATTACAAATGCCCATACGGCAACCGTGATTTGGTTTGATATTTTGCTGCTCAAGACTGGCTAGAATTGATTGGCCTTTTGGGATACTGACGGTTTTATTGGATTGTGTAAGCGTGACATTCACAAAGCCAATATCATCCGTTGCGATTGGGCTCATGCTAAATGCTTCACTCATAAAGCACTGTGCATGATCAAATAACGCTTCGGCCTGAGTGACGAAACCCGATGGACCACATGCAAACACAGTACTGTGCTCAATGTCGTCAATTTGAGCAGCGTGAGCGGCATTTAATCGTGGATCGGCAACATCTTCTTGGGTAAAGAAAATTTGAAATTTAAAGTTTGGATATTGATTTGCCAAAGCTTCGAAGCGTAATTTGAATGCGGCATCATCGTGATACTTAACCCAGTACATTAACTGAATTGGTTGCTCCGCAATTTGCTTGGTTTTGCTCATCGCTTTCAATAAACTCAACATAGGCGTAATACCACTACCCGCAGCCAATAGTAGCAACGGTGTAGAATTTGACACCAAGGTCATATCACCAAAAGGCTGACCAAATTCTAAGATATCACCCACTTGCGCTTGTTCTACGAGCCAAGTACTCACAATACCCGTATTCACTTTTTTTACACTAAGCAATACGTGTTGATCATCTAACTGAGTCAAACTATAAGTACGTTCGTAACGGATACCATTTACGCGAGCAAAAACAGGATGATGCTGACCAGCTTTACCCATTTTAAATAAACGGTTCACCTGTATGGTTAGGCTGACCATCTCATTTGCTGCATTTTCTTTTTGTACAATTTTGCCGAGTGCCTGATTACCAGACCATAACGGATTAAATTTCTGCAACCAGAAATTCACTGCATTGACGTCTACAACACTGTCTTTGAGTGCGTTTAAAGGCTTTTTCGCTTTTTCGAGTACATGCATAATCAAATACAACTCATGGGAGGTTTTTAATTATTATACACATGTATATATATTTGTATATACGCTTGTGCATTTAATCGACATTTTCACAAAAGCTATTAGCAGACGCTATAATATGTTAATGTTTTTAATCTATTAAAAAATATGACTCAGTCTGCACAGACGAATATGGTTAACATGTACCAGGAAGAATTACATTCTGAAGCTGAAACTCCACTTGCAGTTCGCACTGTAGGCCGTAAAGCAACGATTACCAAGGAAGAACTGTTTCAGGCAGCGCTTAATTTAATTGGTCCACAAAAAAGTATTTCATCACTGAGTTTGCGTGAAGTTGCACGTGAAGCTGGCATTGCTCCAAATAGTTTTTATCGTCACTTCAAAGATATTGATGAATTAGCCATTGAGTTGATTGATCGAGCTGGTGGTGTGTTACGTCAAATTTTGCATGAAGCACGCCTTCAGGCATCACGCCAAAGCAGTATTATTCGTAGTTCAGTTGAAGTATTTATTCAGCAGCTAGATGCCGATGAAGGCAACTTAAGCCTTTTACTTCGTGAAGGCTATACTGGTTCGCATTCCTATAAAAATGCAGTTGAGCGTCAACTTAACTATTTCCAACAAGAATTAAGAGAAGATTTAATCGTCCTAGAACGTTTAAATCAAAGCAAGTTGGCTCATCCTGACATCGTGGCACGTGGTATTACCCAATTGGTGTTTAACATGGGTGCAAAAGTCATTGATCTACCGACAGAACAACGCAAAGAAGTTGCCGAACAAACCATGATTATGATTCGTATGATCCTGGAAGGCGCTCGCCATTTAGATGAAGCACAGATTCGCTAAAAATTAACGGTCAAAAAAAGGAGACGTTCAGGTCTCCTCTTTTATGAGCAAAATTTATTTTTCTAATGCTGTAAGTACTGCATGACGTGTAGCGCTGTCTGTTTCGGCTGCTCAAGTGGAAACATGTGCCCACCTTCAACTACACTATAATCTATACCATAGGTTTTCTTCATTCCGTCAGGCAAACCTTGTTTATAAAAATGGCTGTTATCTGCGGTGATAAGGTGTACAGGCATTTGAGGGGCTTTTCGTGGAGTACGCCACCACCATGCAGGCACTGTACGGAAGATTTGCGCTTCCACGGCTTTTGGAATGCTGAGGGTCACGCCACCGCGTTTTTCATCAGCGCGAACACCTTGTGCAAAATAATCCTCAAAACATTGTGGATCAAAACTTTTAAATAAACGATTATTCCGTAGTGCCGTATAGGCTTCATCCAAATTTGGCCAATGGTCATTACGCTTCAATGTAATTGCCGCCGGGGTAAGTTTATCGACAGCTTTGAGCTTTAATTTTTGCATACCTTCAAAAATGGCAGACTTAGGACCGATTACGAAAGGTGGATCCATAATAATCAGTTGTGAAAACAAATCTGGACGTTTATAAGCCGCCATAAGGGTGACTAAAGAGCCAAAAGAATGCCCAAGCCCAATCACTTTTTGTTTTGGAAATTGGTGTTCGATATCTGCTATGACTTGATCGACCAAATATCGCCAATCTTTGGTGATCGGATAGCGCTCATCCATACCAATAAGCGGAATCGCCTTCACATCAAATTGCGGTGCAAAGTAGGATAAAAACTTTCGATAACTTGCAGCAGGAATACCATTGGCATGGGTAAAATGGATCGCGCTTTTCATCTAAAACTCATCCAATCAACTGATGATGCCACATCATAAAGAGATCTATACGATTTAAACAGGACTCAATGAGTTTATCTATATGACCCCAAAGTCAGTTTGCAGATTATTTTTGTGAACCGACCATTGATTGATTCGGTAAAAATGTTGCGCCACAAGTGGTTTTATCTCCAGCAACCACAACACCTCGCCCCTTTACCGTTGTACTTTGATCTGCCGCGATCGCAGCCACAGTCGAATTACATTTCGGGCAATAATGTTTCATGCCGTTTAAATGCACCGCAATACCATTAATCACAAATGAAGGTTCACATTCTGAAACCACACCACCGTGTGACGTTTTACTACCTAAGGTAATTAAGGATTTCATATTTTTATTTTCTTCTAACGAACTGCCGAAATTTGAAGCATTTTAACGGAACTGCCCTCAACTCGCTAGCATCGACGTATAAATTTAACCAAGCCAAAACTTTACTTAACTAAAGCATCAAAACACGACATTAAGACAGTTCGTGATCAATCATTTGAATATGATGCTATCTCTGTATGTCCGAATACATTTAATCATTTCACTTTCATAATTCAATCGACATCAATCACGACAGCTTATGTCGCGATGCCGATTCTTTTACTAATCAAAGCATGTATATTGGGTATCGCAATGAGCATGAAGCGTAGCACCCTATTTTACAATTTCAGTATTTAACTGAGCTTCGAATCAGAAAATGGCGCTTTTCTACGCCATGATTAACTTTAGAACGTTCATAGACTGAACACATTATCCAAAACCATTTTTAGAAAATTTTAGATTCGAAACGTAGCACCATTTCATTTTATAGCGCAGATAAATAAAGCATAACCATTCTATTTTCAGGAGGTTTTATGATTTTAATAAATGACTTTGATTTAACCCAACCGCAAAAAGTCATCGTGTTAGACCATACACTAGATGACTCAACCCTGTTAACTGAAGTACTCGCTTTGTGTAAGACCGCAGACCCAGAGCTCATCGTGGCGGAAAGCAAAGAGGCTGATTTAGTCTTACGTTTATTACCTGAAATACATGCTTATTGTGGTGCCATTGCCTTAAAACAGCCGCTATGCATTGACATCAACTTTGATTTACTTACTGCTCATTATGCAACACGCAGCCAAGCAGACCGATGTACGATCCAAATTCAGTTAGCAAAAAATCATCCGGACTATACAAAGCTTGATGGCATATTTTATATGTTGGATGAAAATGAAGATTTTGATCAAGCTGTAGAATTGCTGAAGAATAGTTACTTTTTTTATGCCGATGTCGACAATTTAGATTAGGGTGTGTTGACATTTACAGCCGATAAATTGAGCTAAAGAGGCAACCATATAAATATACAAGCTAAAGCAACAGCGCTTTGATAGTTACGTTTTAGCTTATCGTATCTTGTGGCAATTCCT
>NZ_VOZS01000035.1:0-16661 GCF_013419675.1 Acinetobacter sp. YH12069
ACAAACAATACACTTTAATCGAAACCTTAAATAGCCGAACGTATTACGGCAAATAAGACCCTGCTCAATATGCATTATTGGCGGGGTTTTTCTTTTCTTATTGTGGGGTGATCATGGCTGATCGAGTAGAGGCATCCAAAAATCTAGAGCTGCTTAAGGCAAATCAATCACGCTTGATGAACTACAACCATTTGTATTCCAGCTATGCATTTCGCCAAGACTGCGGTGCTGAGTTAAGAAAGATTGGTAAGCAGATCGCAAGCATAGAAGAATTACTTCATGAGAAACCCCAAAAGACTCGCTGAAATTAGAAAGCTGCCGTGTGTGCGTTGTGGTAATCCAAACTCACAAGCGGCTCACAGCAATTCAGCCAAGCACGGCAAGGGTAGATCAATCAAAGCCAGTGATGAGTTCACAGTGCCGTTGTGCCATTCATGCCACAGCCAGTTTGATCAGTTTGATTTAGGCAATCGTGAAGAAAGTGAAAAGCTGTTTGAAGGGTGGTTGGTTAAGACTGAGTTGATGATGGATAAAAGGGATGAAGAATACTTTTAAACTCGAACCCGCAACGTTCGTCATTAAGTCATTTGAAGAAGTAGGTCGCGCCATTGCCTACATGCATAAACACCATGCGAATGCGTTAAGTGATGGCAAGCCTTTAGTTGTTCGGATCAATCAAAAAGAAGATGACCGGAGTAGAGCGCAGAATCGCTTGTATTGGATGTGGATGAGTCAGTGGTCCAAGCGTCAGGGTACAGATAAAGAATACGAGCACTTGTATTTTAAGAAGCGCATGCTTGCTCGGATTTATGCGCGTGATGATGTTGGTCAATATCGAAAGACGTTTGCTGCGGTGACAGTGTTACGAGAGCAAGGTCATCCGCAATATCAGCAGGTAGCCGATGGGTTGAATGAGCTAATTAGCACAAGGGATGCAAGTGTGGATCAGTTCACTGAGTACCTGAATGGCATTCATGCGTTCTGTTTGAAGCATGGGAAATATTTAAGTACGCCAGATGATTTGATGTTTGCAATGGAGTAAAGATATGGCGGCTAAGCAAACAGGTCGCCCTTCTGACTATTTGGTAGAAGTGGCTGACGATATATGCTCACTTTTAGCAAGTGGGGAGAGCTTAAATTCTATTTGTAAAAAAAACTGGGTTTCCAAATCGCTCCACTGTTTATCGTTGGTTGCGAGAACATGACGAGTTTCGCAACAACTACGCGCGCGCGAGCGATGATCGAGCAGAGGGCATTTTTGAGGAAATGCTTGATATTGCCGATAGTGCTGAAGAAGAAACTGCCTCCATTGCGAAAGCTAGACTTCAAATTGATGCGCGTAAATGGATTCTTGGAAAGATGAATCCTAAGAAGTATAGCGACAAGCAAACGGTTGAAATGACTGGCGCAAATGGCGGTCCGATTGATATGAGTTTGAAGGTGGTATTTGAAGATGATGGAGAAGCGAGTACCGAGTAAGTTTAAGGCGCTCTATACACACCTAAAAAATAATAAACTTTTTTACGTCTACCATGGTGGCCGTGGTGGTGGTAAGTCATGGGAAATTGCAGACTTTCTATTGATCGAAGGCGCAAAACAAAAGCATCGCATTCTTTGCTGTCGTGAAGTGCAAAAATCAATTAAACAGTCTGTTCACAAGCTCTTATCGGATCGCATTATTGCATTAGGCTTGGGTCACTTCTATCAAATCTTAGAAACAGAAATACGCGGCATTAACGGCACTGAGTTTAGCTTTGCTGGCTTACTGAACCATACAGTCGAGTCGGTCAAATCGTTTGAAGGTGCAACAATCACGTGGATCGAGGAAGCGCAGACAGTGAGTGCGTTCTCGTTGTCTATTTTGATTCCCACAGTTGTTCGTACCTTTAAGCCGATGGTTATCATGTCAATGAACCCAAAGCTACCAAGTGACGCTGTTTATTCGCAATATGTGCTTGGTGGGCGTGACGACACGGTTGTGGTGCAGATTAATTACATAGATAACAAAGAATGCCCAGATGAACTGATTGCACTCGCTGAGCAGATGAAAGCTGATGACTACGATCAATATGAGCACATTTGGCTTGGTAAACCCAAAGAGATTGCAGATGGTGCAATCTACAAAGCTGAGTTTGAGCAGATCAAACGTGAGAATCGTATCTGTAAAGTTCCGCATGATCCAAATTTGCCTGTTTACACATCATGGGATTTGGGGATTCTCGACCCCACAGCGATTTGGTTCTTCCAGATCTACGGCAAAGAGAAGCGAGCTATCGATCATTACGAGGCGAATAACGAGCCACTGGCGCATTACGCTCGAATTCTTGATGAGAAAGCACAGAAGTTTGGTTATCGCTATGAAAAACACTTTGCACCGCACGACATTGCAGCACGGGACCTATCAAGTGGCGTGAGCCGTGAGCAAACCATGGCGACGCTTGGCTATCGAATGAATAAGGGTGCAAGGCTTGGTGTTGAGGATCGTATCGAAGCAACACGTCAATTCTTAAAAAACTGTTGGTTTGATGCTGAAAAATGCAAACACGGTATTCGTGCATTACAAAACTATCGTCGTGAATTTAACGACAAATTAGAGCAATTTAAGGCAACGCCAGTGCATGACTGGGCTTCGCATAGCTCAGATGCGTTTGGTGAGGGTGCGATTAATATCAATAAAATGTGCCAGCCGCAGCAAGTAGAAATTAACCCAATCCCAACCGTCAATCGTTGGTAATCAAATGGAGTCAAGTCGTGACTGATAAAGCAGATCGACTTGCCAAAATCCACGAAACCGCAAAGAAACAATTTGATAAAGCTCAAGGTGCTGTTGCTGATGAACGTCAGCAGTGCTTAGAGGATCGTCGTTTTTATTCTATTGCTGGGGCTCAGTGGGAAGGCAAGTTAGGCGAGCAGTTTGAAAATAAGCCTAAATTTGAAGTCAATAAGATTCACTTGGCTGTCATTCGTATTATTAACGAATATCGCAATAACCGCATTGGCGTGAACTTCATTAGCAAAGATGGTGTGAGTAATGACGATCTAGCTGATACCTGTGCAAAGCTTTATCGTGCAGATGAGCAGGACTCAGGTGCAGATGAAGCTTATGACAATGCGTTTGAAGAAGCAGTTGGTGGTGGCTTTGGTGCTTGGCGTTTACGTGCTGAATATGAAGATGAGGATGATGAAGAGAACGAGCATCAGCGAATCAGAATAGAGCCTATTTTTGATGCTGATACATGTGTTTTCTTTGATCCGGATGCAAAACGCCAGGATAAGGCAGATGCGAAATACTGCTTTGTTTTGACTTCAATGTCATGTGACGCATTCAAAGAAGAGTATGGCGAAGATCAAGACCCATCATCATGGGATAAGACGATTGCTAATAGTCACTTTGATTGGGCATCGAAAGACTCTGTTTATGTTGCTGAGTACTATAAGGTCGAAAAGGTTAAGGAGAAGATTCATATCTTCCGTTTAATCGATGGATCAGAAGAACGTTATACGGCGGAACAGCTTGAAGAGGATCCAAGCATTCTCGATGAATTGAATGCAACCGGTGCACAACAAATCCGGGTACGAGATTTTGAACGTAAGCGCGTTCGCAAACTTCTTATGTCTGGTCTAGGTGTTCTTGAAGATTACGGCTATATCGCTGGTCGTCATATCCCGATTGTGCCGGTATATGGCAAGCGCTGGTATGTTGACAACGTAGAGCGTTGCATGGGTCATGTGCGGCTTTGTAAGGATGCTCAGCGACTGAAGAACATGCAGTTATCTAAGCTTGGCGAAATCAGTGTGCTATCCAGCGTTGAGAAGCCGATTCTGGCTCCTGAACAGGTTGCTGGCGTTTCGCATATGTGGGCGAATGACAATATTCAAAACTATCCGTACTTGTTAGCTCATCCACTTAAAGATGCGATGGGTAATGTTGTTGCTCAAGGCCCAGTGGCTTACACCAAACCGCCAAACGTACCGCCAGCAATGGCAGCCTTGCTCCAGGTAACTGAACAGGACTTATCAGACATTCTGGGCAATCAGGAATCTGGTGATGAGATTGTTTCCAATACTAGTGGTGTTGCAATCGAGATGATTCAAAACCGCTTGGATATGCAGTCTTTCATCTACATTTCGAACTTTGCCAAAGCGGTGCGTCGTTCTGGTGAAATTTGGTTGTCTATGGCTTCTGAACTCTATGTTGAAGATGGTCGAACAATGAAGACGGTAGGCAATCAGGATGAAATTGACTCCATTGAGTTATTCAAACCTGTTTATAACCCTTCTTCTGGTGAGGTTGAGCATACAAACGACTTAACCAAAGCTAAGTTTGATGTCTCAATTGACATTGGACCAACATCGACCAGTAAACGCAATGCAACCGTACGCTCACTGACCAACATGCTCCCACTGGTATCTGATCCAATGGATCAACAGGTGTTGTCATCCATGATTATGATGAACATGGAGGGTGAAGGTGTTAATGAAGTCCGTGAATATTACCGCAAGAAATTGCTGCGTATGGGTGTTGTAGAGCCGACTAAGGAAGAAGCTCAGCAACTCGCGCAAGAAGCCCAAAATCAACAACCTGATGCAAATACGCTGTATCTGCAGTCAGAAGCCGAAAAGAATAAATCACTCGCAATTAAGGCACAGGCAGACACTGAACTCGCGATAGCAAGAGCAGAAGAAACCAAAGCCAAAGCAATCGATTTAATGACACGCTTAGATATGGACGAGCGACAAGCAGTGCTTGAAGCAATTAACCAACTAGGTATGCAACCACAACAGGCAGCCGTTCAGCCTACACAGAACGAGGAAATGCAATATGTCAATTGAAGACCTGCGCACAAAACTGGATGAAGAAGACAACATCGACCCGATTGAAGATAATCAGGAAGATGAAAATCAGGAAGATCCAGAAGAAACCCAAGATGAATCAAACCAGTCTGATGATGAGACGTCAGAAGATGAAGAGTTTGTTATTACGGTAGGTGATGAAGAGCCTGAACCATCCGATGAGGATGACTTCAGCGGTAAACCAGCGCCAACATGGGTAAAAGACCTTCGCAAAAAAGAGCGGGAAGCACGTAAACGCATCAAAGAGCTAGAAGCTCAGGTGCAACAGGCTAAACCTGCTGACAAACCGATTGAGGTTGGCCCAAAGCCAAAACTTGCCGACTTTGATTATGATGAAGATCAATTTGAAAGCGCAGTTGAACAATGGCATGAGCGTAAACGTCAAGTTGAACAGCAGCAGGTAGCAAAGCAGGCTGAAGAAGAAAAGGCTAAGCAAGCATGGCAGAACAAAATGCAAAGCTATGAAGAGCGACGTCAAAATGTAGCATCCAAAGTACGTGACTTTGAGGAAGTAGAAGAAGCTGCAAAAGACAAACTCACAGCAACCCAGCAGGGCATTTTAATTCATGCTGCCGATAATCCAGAATTGATTCTGTACCACTTGGGGAAAAATCCAAAGAAAGCGCAAGAGCTTTCTGAAATTACAGACCCAATTCAATTCGCCTTTGCTGCAGCCAAACTGGACTCTCAAATGAAAATCCAAACTCGCAAACCATCAACTCAACCAGAGCGGAAACCTAGTGGATCGGCTGGCTTATCTGGTGTGGTAGATCAGAAGTTAGCGCAACTCGAAGCGAAAGCAGCGAAAACTGGTGATCGTACCGAGCTGATTAAATACAAAAAATCTTTACAGAAATAAGGTGAATACTTATGGCGAACTCTTTTGCTAAGAAAATTGATGTTTTCTTTGATGATGTTGTGGCTGGCTTTGATGCAACCAATATCAGCTCTAAAAACGTTTCTCAATACAAAGCACCTGCAGAAGCACTTGCTTTAAATGGTCAAACTTTCCACCGCCCAATGCCATTGATGACTGAAATCGTGGATGGTCGCGACATTACCGGGCAATATAAAGACCTAGTGGAACTTACTGTGCCTGCTACTTTGACTGAATCGCACATCCGTAACGTGCCAGTTAAATTGACAGGTGTAGACCTTAATAATCCGTATGCTTTTGACAATATTGTTAAAACTTCAAACATCCTGCTTTCTAACAAGTTGGATACTCTGGTTGCTAACCGTGTGGCAGAACGTGGCACTTTGGCTGTAATCAACGCAGGTGCAATTGATACCTATGACGATGCTGCAGAAGCAGATGCTTTAATGCTTGAGCAACAGGCGACTCGCGGCGAGCGTATCATGCTGTTAAATCCACGTATGGCGAAAAACATTGCTGGCAACCTTGCTGCACGCCAAACAATGAACACAGCGCCAATGAATGCGTATCAACGTTCTACGCTACAACCGATTGCAGGCTTTGATACTTTCCGTGTTGATTACGGTAAATCAATTGCTGGCTCTGCGGGTGCAGGTTATTTGGTCAGCGGTGCACAGTCTTACACGCCTGTTTCTGCTGATTCAAATGGCATCCCGGCTGATAACCGCACTCAGACTTTAGCAGTTAAAACTGGTACAGGTGCCGCAGTTGGTGATGTGTTCACAATTGCAGGTGTATATGCAGTTGGTCATATCAACAAACAGTCTACTGGACAATTAAAAACTTTCCGTATTCTTGCAATCAATGGTGGTAACTGGACAATTTCACCTGCAATTGTTCCGGCTGATGGTACTGCAGCAGCCCAAAAAGCTTATGCAAACGTGACTACTGGTGCGGCAGCAGATGCGGCAATCACTATCCTGAACAAAAAGACCACTGCAGCAAGCGTGTTCTATGAAAAATCAGCGATTGAAATTGTGCATGCTGACTTCAACACCGAACCGTTTGAAGCTTCTGGTAAGCGTGTTCGTAAAGCGACTACTGACAGCGGTATTCAGATTGTGATGCTGTCTGACTCTAATGTCGATACATTAGCGGCTAACTACCGTTTATTTGTGTGGGCAAACGTGGAAGTGCTTAACCCTGAGTTAGCTGGCATCATGCTAGAGAATCAGACCTAACAATCAAACCCAATAAAACCATGACGACAAATGCCCGCTATATGCGGGCGTCGTCATTTTTGGAGTAGTGAAATGTCGAATTATCCAAAAATGCTCTACAAGGGTAATAAAGCTAAATACGAACACCAAACCGCATCGAGTGAAGAGTCGGAAAAAGAACTGCTTGATTCTGGTTGGATGGGTTTTAGTGAATTGCCTGAACGTGAATCAGGTGTTGCAGGCGGTTCAGTTTCTGAAATTGATTCATCAGCATTTGTACCGGTAGAACAGTTTGATGCATTGGGTGAAGAAAATACCAAGCTTAAAGAAGAACTGGTCGAAGCTCTAAAAGAAAACCAAGAGCTACGCAAGCAGACTCGCTTTAAGGAGTTGGAAGACAAGCCAGCGGATGAACTTAAAGCCATTCTTGATAAGGCTGCAATTAAATACAAAGTCAATGCTGGCAAGCCTGAATTAGCTCAGTTGGTTTTGGATCATGAGTCTAAAAACTCCAAATAATTAAGAGGTGCTTATGTCCTGGACTAAAAGACAAATTATTGAGCAGGCGCTTGAAGAACTAGGACTTGCATCTTATGTGTTCGATATGCAGCCTGAGCAGGTTGAGAGTGCCAAAAGCAAGCTCGACACCATGATGGGCCTATGGGATGCCAAGGATATTCGCTTTGGTTATCCACTAGCATCAAGTGGCAAAAGTGGCGATCTGGACGAGGATACTCATATCCCAGATTATGCAGTTGAAGCGGTTCGCTTAAATCTAGCGATTCGGCTGGCTGGATCATTTGGCAAGGCTGTGCCTGTTGAATTAAAAGCCATGGCAAAGGATGCATTCGAAACGATTCAATTGGCAATGCTGAGCAATCCACCGCGCGTGCAGCTTGATCCATCATTACCGTGTGGCGCTGGGCACAAATCAACATGTCACCCATTTATCGAAAAGACATGCACCAAAACCGTTTTTGCACCAGATACATCAGTGAGTTTTTCCAATGAATAAACGATTAAATATTACGGATCGCATTGGTCCAAATGATTCAGTTGTGCTTTGGAGTGCAAACAATCAGGATTTTCGTGGTGTGCCGCTTGATGTTTTAAAAGAAGCTATTAAGCCAGAGCAAGGTAATCAATCCTCTTTGCTTATCCAGCACTTCAACCCGAATGCAAATTTCACACTTGATATTGAAAATAGTGAAGTCGGAACGTACCTGATTCTCAACCCGACATCAGGGTTAAGCACTGGATCAATTAAGTTGCCTGAGCGTTATGAAGTTACAGATGGGCAAGTTGTATTGGTGGCATGTTCTCAGCAGGTCGCAAACTTCTCAGTCGATGGAGATAATGCGCTTGTCATTGGTGCTCCCAATGCATTGGCTGCAAATGGTTTCTTTAAATTGAAATACGACAAGCTTTCTAATACCTGGTATCGAGTGGGCTAAAAATGCAAATCCCTATCCTTGATGGAATCTATACTGACAATAACTCTGATTTTCGCACAGCTTACCCTGTCAACCTGATTCCAGTTCCAAAAGGACAGGGGATTTCAGCAGGATATTTAAGACCAGCCGAAGGTATTAATCATATCGCAGACCTACCAGGTGTAGATCGCGGTGGTATTGTTTGGCGTGGTGAGCATTATCGGGTGTGCGGCACCAAGTTTGTAAAAATCACAGCATCTTGCCAAGTGACAGAGCTTGGTGATGTGCAATTTGGCGGGCTATGTTCATTTGATTACTCATTTGATTATCTGGCTATCAATGCAGGGAATGCGCTGTATTTGTACGATGGTGAGGACTTACAGCGAGTCACAGATGAAAACTTAGGTGCTGTGCATGATGTGATTTGGGTGGATGGTTATTTCATGACAAGCGACAGCAACAACATTGTTGTCACTGAACTAAATAATCCATTTGAAGTGAATCCGCTTAAATACGGATCATCAGAAGTCGATCCTGATCCTATTGTGGGCCTACTTAAACTTCGTAATGAAGTTTATGTTCTAAACCGGAATACCATTGAGGTCTTCGACAACGTCGGTGGTGAATTTTTCCCATTCCAGCGCATTGATGGCGCTCAAACCACCAAGGGCGCACTAAGCAAAAATGCTGCATGTGTTTACATGGATGCAATCGCTATGCTTGGTGGTGGGCGAAATGAAGCTATCACAGTTTATATTTCATCTACTGGTTCTGTGCAAAAGATTGCAACACGTGAAGTTGAGCAGATTCTTTCAAACTACACAGAAGGTCAGTTGTCGAAATGTTTGCTTGAATCACGTCAGATTGATGGACACTCATGGTTATACATTCATCTACCAGATCAAACCCTGGTGTATGACGCCATTGCTTCGCAGTCAACCGGTCAGCCAACATGGTTTATTTTGAACAGTGGCAACGGTTACACAGCTCGAAATATGACTTATGCCTATAACAAATGGTTTGTAGGACATACGACTGAATCAAAGCTTGGTGTATTGACTGATGAAACTGGTGAGCACTGGGGTAATGAAATCGAATGGCAATTCGGTACGGCGATTATCTACAACGAGTCAAGTGGAGTGATTTTTCATCAACTTGAGCTGGTTGGCTTAACTGGTCGCAATTTATTCCGAAAAGAATCGAGCATCTATACGCAATACTCGACTGATGGTATGGAATGGTCCATGCCTAAATTTATTAGCGTTGGTAAGCAAGGGCAGCGCAATAAGCGCCTTGTGTGGTTCCAGCAAGGTTATATGCAAAACTGGCGTCTACAGCGATTTAAAGGAACGTCTGATGCGCGACTATCCATTGCGAGACTAGAGGCTAAAATAGAGCCGTTGGGGGTGTAAGTGATTAAAAGACCTAGCACACCAAGACGCGAAGATTTAGCCAAAATCTTTAAAGAGCCTCGAACCCTGAAAGCATTTGAACAGGTCTTTGAGCTATTGCCAGATGAATTAGAGCGACAGCTTGAAGGGTTGGAAAATGTTCAGGTTGTGGCAGAGAGTGCAACGGCTCAAGCAGCCTTGGCAATGGCGTTGCTTTATGCAATCGATGAACTAGCCAGTATTAAAGCTTTAGAACCGGTTCATCAATGTAATTGCCAGTTCGATGATTTAACGCCACGTCACGAATCAACAAGTCAGGACTGTCCTGTTCCTCGTTATGAATCCATAACCCAAGACTCGTTAGAGCCTACGCACATTCAATATCAAGAATTATCAACATTGGAGATAGTCTAATGGCTGTCAAAGTCACATGTATTATTCCTTCTAAGCAGTTAGAAGATGCTCAAACAAACCAATATATTGCCACCAACTCTAAAACCATGATTGATAAGGTGACTGTCACCAACACCACGGCGGCAGCGGTGACATTTAGCTGCAACCTGGTTCCTGAAGGTGGAGCGGTAGCAGATGCCAATGCAGTCATTAAAACCAAATCAGTAGCAGCTGGTGAAACTTATGTTTGCCCTGAATTGGTTGGCCATGTGTTAGAACCGGGCGATGCGATTAGTATGATTGCCAGTGCTGCTACATCATTGACCATTCGAGCGTCAGGTCGAGAGGTCACATGATTACATTGCAGCCTTTGAATGATCTCGACCTAATAAACCGTGTGATTTTAGATGCTGCAGTTAATGATGATATTTCTGACGATGCATCTAAAAATCATGAAATCCAGCAACTACCACATACCCTTGAATGTCTTGGAATCTACCAAGATGAAGAAATCAAAGGTCTATTTATGCTTGTTCCACAAAATGCAGTAACCGCAGAAATTCACACCTGTTTATTGCTGCGAGGCAAAGAAGCATTTCAGGCAGGTAAATTGTTGCTTGAACACCTGTTTAGCAAATATCAAAAGGCAATTTCTTACACACCTTCGACCAATAAAAAAGCCTTGTTTTATGCACTTCAACTTGGATTTAAAAAAGAAGGTGTTTTAACTCAATCATTCTTGAAAAACGGTGAATTGCTTGACCAGACATTGGTTGGCTTAACTAAAGGAGAATACTTATGCCAGTTGCAGCAGCGGTAGTTGGTAGTGCGGTTGTTGGTGGTGCAATGTCCGGCCGCGCACAAAAAAAAGCAGCGAAATCAGCAGCCAATGCCCAGATCCAATCATCTGAAATGGGGGTAGAGGAACAGCGTCGACAGTTTGATGCAGTTCAAAAACTCTTAAAACCTTATTCAGATGCAGGCCTTAGTGGTTTGACTGGTCAGCAAGACTTGCTTGGTATTAACGGCACAGCAGCACAGCAAACAGCTATTGGAAACATCAATAATAGCGCAGAGATGCAAACCTACTTACAACAGGGCGAAAACGCTATTTTGCAAAATGCGTCCGCTACTGGTGGTTTGCGTGGTGGCAATACTCAAGCGGCATTGGCGCAATTCAGACCACAGTTGCTCAATCAATTGATTAACCAGCGCTATCAAAATCTAGCAGGCATGACCTCACTTGGTCAGAACGCGGCAGCCGGAACCGGTAACGCAGGCATGCAGGCTGCAAGCAATATTTCAAACCTTTATCAGCAGTCTGGTGCAGCTCAGGCAGGTGCAGCTTTAGCAAAAGGTCAAGCTAATGCAAATATGTGGAACGGTCTAACTGGTGCGATTGGTCAGATCGGCGGTATGCAGATGATGGGGATGTTTTAATTATGGTACAGCCTATTAATTATATGCTTGATGTGCAAAACCCTATTCAGACAGCTATGACTGGCTTAACTCAAGGGATGCAGATTGGGCAGTTCATGCAAGCTAAAAAACAAGCTGAACGTGAAGCTATTCAAAAGCAGCAAATGCAAGAAGAGCTTTCAGCCTTTGCATCCAAGCCAAACAAAACCCATGACGATTACGCCAATATTATGGCGAAGTATCCGGCTTTAGCAGAAGATTTCAAACGATCTTATGATGTTCTAGATTCAGGAAAGCAACAGGCTACCTTTAAAACAGCGTCACGTATTTATGCTGCTACGGCAAGCAAGCGTTTTGACCTGGCTAAGTCTATTCTTGAAACTGAAGCTGTTGGCTATGAGAATTCTGGTGATAAAGAAACGGCTGGTTATTTGCGTCAGATGGCAACTATGGCTGAAACGGATCCCGAGGGACTTCAAGCATTAACCGGCCTTACCCTTGCCTCAACCAATCCAAGCCAGTTTAAAGATGTATTAGGTGCATTGAATCAAAACGATTTAACACCGTTTGAGATCGAAAACAAACAGGCTCAAACAGGTAAGGTTAAAGCCGAAACTGAGAAAACAGAGACTGAAACCAAGTGGCTTGGGCCAAAAGCCGAAGCTGAAATTGGAAAAATTGAAGCTGAAACCGAGCAGACCAAGATTGAGAATGAATGGCTGCCTGATGAAAAACAATGGAATATCGCGAACGTTCAATCACAAATTGAGTATCGTGCAGGACAGCTAGGGTTGGAGCGTGACAAGCTGGAGACCAACACCCAATTAAAGCTGGAGGAGTTGGGTCAAAGCCAAGCCAAGTTAAGCCCAGGGGCGGAAAAACTTGTAAATGAGCTTGTCACAGACTCGGCAGCCGCTCAGACACAATCCCAAAAACTCAACAGTCTTGCCGATCGATATGCCAAAGAGGCTCAGGCTGGCGGTATGTGGACATGGGGATGGGCGGGATTTAAACGTGCAACTGGTTTCTCAAATGATGAGCAAAACGCTATGATGAGGGAATATGACCGCCTGATTAACAGTGAGGTACTTAAGGCCTTACCACCTGGGCCGGCAACGGATAAAGATATTGAAATGGCGCGCAAAGGATTTCCACCATCAAATGCTGACTCGACCACCATTACAACGTTCTTGCGCGGTGTGGCTAAAATGAGTGAGGTTGATGCAGCTCACAAACAGATGAAGGCTGAGTGGGTTAATCAGAATGGGCAGCTTGGCTCAAGTAAGCGCGACATTGAGGTGTTGGGTGTTCGAGTTCCGAAAGGCACTCCATTTTCTGAGTTTTACCAAAAGAATTTAGGGAGAGCGCTCAAGAATCAAGATAAACAAAGTCGCAGTCAGCAGGCAACCACTGGTCAGGCGATCTATTTTAATATTTCGCCTTAAAGTTGTGATAACCTCCCCTTAAAATAAGGAGGGTTATCTCATGAAAAATATTATTTTAATTATCTTATTATTGTGTTCAACAGCAAAAGCTGCCGATGTAAAAGGATTGAGCAACCATGAGCTTTTGAAAAATATTGCATCCCACTTATCTTCCGAAAAAAACAAGAAAAACAATAAGGCTGAGTTAGATATGTATAAGAGTAGTTTTGATGAGCTTGATAGTAGAGTAAAGAATGGCAATCCATCTGCGCACCTATACAGGGGCTTGCTTGATTTCACAATATGTGGGCTCGCAAAAGAACATGGAATGGATGCCGTGACTTTTAAGCCGTGCGTTGACTCCTTTAATCACTTTGAAGTGGCTGCAAGCACAACTAAGCCCATGCTACCTCATGAAAGAGCACAAGCACTATCCTACAAAGGGGAGATGTATGTTGGTGGTTTTGGTGTTGCAAAATCTAATATTTTAGCTGCAAATTCTTTTGTTAATGCGGCTGTTGTAAATATAGAAAATACTGACAAGGAGAACGCCTTGCTTAATTTAGAGAGGGCGCTACAAGCATACCCTGAACACCCAAAAGCAAGAAGATTGCTCAAGGGTTTATTGGAAGAGTAGTGGACTTAATTAAAATCAGTTGGATAATTTCGGGTTAACTAAAGCATTGCCTTGACCACCATCACCAATAACCACCTTCGGGTGGTTTTTTATTTGCCTAAAGGAAGAATAAATGCTGTCACGACAAGAAATTGAGCAACATTTAAAAAACCCAAATGTTCGAAAAATGCTAGGGGTGATTGCTTCAGCTGAGGGCGTGAAGCATGGTTACCACACAATGTTTGGTAACGAGCGTTTAAGTGATTTAAGTAAACATCCTGGTATCTTGAAAGAGTTCACCCAGACCGATGGCAAAAAAAACAAAACCAGTGCTGCGGGTCGCTATCAATTCTTAGAGCCAACTTGGAATGGTCTCGCAAAACAACTCGGATTAAAAGACTTTTCACCTAAAAGCCAAGATATTGCCGCTGTCGCACTATTAGCTCAAAACGGTGCACTACCGCATGTCTTAAAAGGGGATATTCCCACAGCAGTCAAGAAATCAGGTGGCACTTGGGCTTCCCTTCCTTCTGCGCTGGATAGTTACAAGCAGCCAAAAAAGGCATGGAGTGATATTGGAATGAGTGGCAGCACATTTGATCGCGTTAAGAGTAAACGAGAGGCTCAGAAACAACCAACCATTGCTGATGTCTACAAAGCATACCGTGGCGGAAAGCTCACAACTGAGCAAAAGAATGCTTTTGAGTCAGACGTAAAGGCTGGCAAGGTGATGCTACCCAGTGGCGCTAAATTAATGGGGCAGAAAAAAGCAGTAGATCCAGTCATGCTACCTCAAAATGTATCTGATGCCTATTACTCTGGAAAGCTCGACAAGCAACAACGAGCAGCTCTGGAGAGAGACCTAAAAGACAATATCGTCAAACTACCGATGCCAACAAGTCACCAAAGCTCCGTCCCTGATTTTGATGCAAACGGCAATATTATTGAACCACAAATGCCAAAAGCTCCACCACAACAAGAACCATTGAGCACAATGGATAAAATCATTGGTGGAGCAGAGGCAGGTTTAACACTTGCAACTGGTGCGGTTGGTGGCGCTATTGGTCAGGCTGCAGGCGGTTTTCATGGTATTGCCGAATCTGTCGTTGATGGCACATTTGGTACTCAGCAAGGTGCACAAAATGCCGTAAATCGAGCTACACAGTTCTCTAATGCTTTGACTTATGAGCCAAGAACGGCAGGCGGTCGACGTGCTGTAGGTGCAGTGGGTGAGTTCATTGAAGATACTGGTCTTGATACCTTGCCGCCTGTCTTAGGTGGTGGTGTTGGTGCCTCTACTGCAACTTTAGGTCGTGCATCTGTACCAGTAGCGACCACAGCTGCAAGGGAAGTAGCTCAGGCTGCAAAACCTGTTGTCGCTCAGGTGGTTGAACAGGCGAAACGGCCAGTTAATGCTGTTACGGAAGCAGCTAAAAATGCCTTTAATCGCGATAGTCCAAACAGTGGTCCAGCACCAGCCAACATTGGTGCAGCACAGGTAGATCAGGGTACGGTACGTCAGGCGCTTGCAGCAGATTTACCTGTTAAGCCTGAACTCACGCAAGGACAGATTAGCCGCGATCCAGGTCAGCTTAAATTTGAGGTTGAGGCTGCAAAGGATCCCGACATAGGCAAGCCGCTTCGCGAGCGTTATGAGCAGCAGCACCAAGCTGTGCAGCAGTCGATAGATGTCTTTATTGATCAGACTGGCGCTGAAAAAGTTAGCACACGTGAAGCGGGTGAGCTGGTGGATGGTGCTCTGCAAAAGCAAATGCAGGCAGACAAAAACCGCGTGCGTGTAGCCTACAAGAAAGCAGATGATTCTGAAGAAGCGACCACGCCAGTTGATATTACTAATCCTGTTTCGGTTTTAGAGGATGGTGATTTATCGGTTATTGATTACCTGAACTCACAGCCTGAACTACCAACCACGCCAATCATTACTGCAGCAAAGCGGACTGCGGAAGCGCTCGGTATTGCTAAGCGCGGTGAAGATGGTCAACTTGTGCCAGGCAACCCAACAATCAAGCAGCTTGAAAAATGGCGCTCTGAAATTAACGGCAACGTGAATCAAGAAGCACCAAATATCAGGCAGGCCACCATCCTTAAAAACTTCATTGATGCACACATTGAGCCGCATGCGGGAAGTTTGTATAAGGCTGCTCGGATTGAGCGCAAACGCTTTGCTGATAAGTGGGAGAACCACGCTATTGTCAAAGATTTGGTGGGAAATAAGAAAGGTACCGATGACCGCAAAGTTGCTTTTGAGAATGTGGTGGATCGTGTTGTTTATCGCGGCTCACTAGATGACTTAAGGCAAGCCAAACGCACTATCATGACTGCTGGTCCAGAAGGTCAGCAAGCATGGCGTGAAATTCAGGCGTCTGTGCTTCGAGATATTAAAGACCAAGCAACACAGGGCGTTGCGCCAGATGCTCAAGGCAATCAAATGATCAGCCCAGCCAAGCTGAACGCACAGATCCGTAAACTTGATGACAAGCTTGATTTTATCTTTGGCAAACAAGGTGCAGATAAATTGCGGGCCTTAAATGAGGTCTCCAAAACTATTTTCACCGTACCTACATCAGCGGCAATCAACCACAGCAATACTGCAGCAACATTATCAGCAGCAATGGACCTTGTTTTATCAGGCATGTCTGGCTTCCCAGCACCAGTCGCAAGTGCATTACGCCTCTCAACCAAACACATTAAAGATCGAAAAATTCGCAAGCGTGTAGAAGACGCACTAAACCCACGGAGTTAATAGTTATGACTATGTTTTTAGCACCCTACACAGCTATTGCTGATATTGATGGAAGCCCGCTTGATGCGGGTTTCTTGTTTTTTGGGGAGTTTGGAAAAGACCCTGAGTCATACCCAATCGCTGTTTATTGGGATGCTGATTTTAGTGTGCCGCAGCAAGCGGCGTAAGAGATGAGGGTATGGCCCCTCGCTATCGGCTTGCAGGAGCAGGTAGCAAACCACCATAAGCGGCTTGGATCAAAAGTCCCGGTCGTGAGCGTTATGGAAAAGG
>NZ_VOZS01000036.1:0-14719 GCF_013419675.1 Acinetobacter sp. YH12069
ATTATCCAAGTGAACTTATTCGAAAGGAAGTATTTGAAATCGCTATTCTCACCAGACAAGAGGGTGATAAAACAAGAGGAACCTCAATTGAGGTTCCTCTTGTGATTTTTGTGGGACAGCAGTGAGCTTCGGCTTCCTTTTTTTATGCAAGGCCAAAGCCAAATTTGAACGCTTTAGTTTTTAGGCATGACGGCTGTTCTAAACTGCAATAGGATGGAGTTCAACAAAACAACAAACTCAACCAAGGAAGAAACACATGCTGGCTTATGATGCAGACTTAGAATTATTTCGAGATAACTTTCGCCGTTTTATGGCAGAGCATGTCGCACCACATTATGAGCAATGGGAACGTGAAGGCATTATGCCGCGTTCAGTATGGAATGCCTTGGGTGAAAATGGCTTTTTATGTGTCGATGTGCCTGAAGAATATGGCGGCTATGGCGTCCCAACGCATTATTCACTGATGCTAGTTGAAGAATCTGCGCGCGCAGGTTTTAGTGCATTATCGACAGGTATTTCATGCCATTCTGAAATTGCAGCACCGTATATTTTGCACATTGGTTCAGAAGAACAAAAACAACATTGGTTGCCGAAAATGGTCACGGGTGAAGTGGTCGGTGCCATTGGTATGACGGAGCCGGGTGCAGGTTCAGACTTACAGTCTATGCGCAGTAGTGCAATTTTGCAGGGCGATCATTATCTTCTCAATGGTTCGAAAACCTTTATCTCAAATGGTCAACATGCAGACCTAGTGGTATTGGCGGCGAAAACTGATCCACAAGCACGTGCCAAAGGCGTGTCATTACTTTTAGTCGACACACATTTGGATGGATTTAAGAAGGGTACTAACCTGGATAAAATTGGTCTGCATGCGCAAGACACTTCAGAGTTGTTTTATGACAATGTCAAAGTGCCGAAAGAGCAACTTTTGGGTCAAGCTGGACAAGGCTTTGCTTACTTGATGCAAGAGTTACCGCGTGAACGTACTGCGATTGCTTCGACTGCAATTGGTGCGATTCGTGGTTCCATTGATGTGGCAACGCAGTATGTCAAAGAGCGTCAAGCGTTCGGACAGGCGATTGGACAGTTTCAAAATACTCGTTTTGTATTGGCGCAGGCTAAGATTGACGAATTGGCTACAGCGGCATTTTATAATCAAAATGTTGAACTTTATATGCAAGGCAAACTTGATGTTGAAACTGCAGCAGCACTCAAGAGCTTTTCTACCGATATGCAAATGAAAGTGGCCCATAATCTACTTCAATTATTTGGTGGCTATGGTTATATGACCGAATATCCAATTTCACGTTTCTTTGTCGATGCACGTATTCAGCAAATCTACGGTGGCACCAATGAAATTATGAAAGAAATCGTGGCACGAAGTATTTTAGGTCGATAAACAATTTATCAGGCTGAAATTAAAATAGCGAAGTGAAGACTTCGCTATTTTTTTTAGGATGTATTTCTATAGAGACGATGTATTTCTATAGATTTGCTTATTTGAATTAGATTGTGTGTTTAATTTTGCGTGAATATTTTGAAACCTATGATAATGACGGTTGCCCCAAAACTTGCAAACAGACTTCAATAAATTCAGGTGTATTTAAAGTACTGCGAGACGATATATATAGGTTATTATCATTCACAACCGATTGATCCGACACCACCACACCTGCGTTTAACAAAGCGGATTTAAGTGTTTCAGATTGGGCGAAATGGCGACCTTGTATGACACCAGCTTCTAGTAACAACTGTGGACCATGGCAACTGCTCAAGATCGGCTTTTGGCTATCTGCAAAATTACGTACAAAATAGATAAAACGGTCATCTAAAGCGAGTTTCTCTGGGGAATAACCGCCGGGAATAAATAAGGCATCAAAATCATGCACAGAGGCATCGTCGATACTTTGGTCAATGGTGATCTGGGAACGGCGTTTAATGCCGTAAACGATTTTTCCAACCTGATCTTCGATATTGATAATGCTGTGCCGAGCGGCTCGAAAGGCCTCCACAGGCTCAAGATACTCAATATCTTCAAAATCGTAGGTCACTAACACTGCAATTTTCTTGTGCATACTTGTACCTATGGGGCTGTTATTTTTTTTCTGATATTTAGACTACAAAGCAATGATAAGAATTACCTGTGTCTTTTGTAATAAATGCGTCAATGACTGTAAACACTAGATGAAAGTGCCTATTAAGTCACTGAAAAAACGATCAATGACCAAGTGTTTATATAGATCATCTTTAAGTTTCAAATTATTTCTATGCCATGAAAACCAAGTTTTGAAATTTTTATTTTGCTTCAAGTATTGAGAGCAAAATTTAAAACTGAAATGACCAATGAAACAAATTGATTGATGGGCTTATACAAGGAGATGGATCTGAGGCAAATTTGGAGGAAAAGAGAAGGGCTATTTATTGTGCTGCTCAAGATGAATGATCAATAAAGCCGTCAAAAGGTAAGATTTGCCTTAATTATGGCTTTACCTATCAGTTTGGCTGTTTTGGCTCTTAAGTTAAGCTGATGAAGCTTTAATCAACTGTATGTTTTTAAGGCTGAAACCATCAAAGTCGTATTGCGCAACATTTGAAAGCTAACTATTGTTATACTGTTTGCAAAATTTTTTTGAAGGGCGACATAACAATGATCAACGATGATCAAAACACTCCGACTTCTCTGGACTTAGCTCAAATTCGTGAAGATATCGACTCTGTTGATATGCAGATTCAACAACTTATCAACCGTCGTGCGAAACTAGCTGAAGCTGTGGCAAAAGCAAAATTTGCTGCAGAAGAGAATCCATTGTTTTATCGTCCTGAACGTGAAGCGCAAGTTTTACGTAAAGTTATGGATCGTAACGAAGGCCCATTGTCTGATGTGACAATGGCACGTTTATTCCGTGAGATCATGTCGGCTTGTTTAGCCCTTGAAGCGCCGCAAAGTATTGCGTTCTTAGGTCCAGTCGGAACTTATACGCATTCGGCTGTTTTAAAACATTTCGGTCAAGACGCTGTTGTTCGCCCTCTTCCAACGATTGATGAAGTATTCCGCGAAGTTGAAGCAAGCAGCGCACACTATGGTTTAGTGCCTGTAGAGAACTCATCTGAAGGGGTAGTGAACCATACTTTAGATTGCTTTAAATCTTCACATCTGAATGTTATTGGTGAAGTGGAGCTGCGTATTCATCACCAATTCTTAGTGTCTGAAAACACACGTAAAGACAGTATTAAACAAATTTATGCCCATCAACAAACTTTGGCGCAATGCCGTGGTTGGTTAGATGCACATTATCCGGGTGTAGAACGTGTTGCACTCAGTTCAAATGCAGAAGCGGCACGCCGTATTCGTAATGAATGGCACTCTGCGGCAATTGCCTCTGAAGTTGCTGCGAACATTTACAACCTTGAAATTTTGCATAGCAATATTGAAGACAATCCTGAAAATACTACTCGTTTCTTGGTGATTGGTCGTGAGAAAGTGCCACCATCTGGCAATGATAAAACTTCATTGTTGATTTCAGCGCATGACCGTGCAGGGGCGTTGCTTGAAATTCTTGCACCATTTGCAAAACACAATATCAGTTTGACCAGTATTGAAACACGTCCTGCCTTGCCTGAAAAATGGGCCTATGTCTTCTTCGTTGACTTAGAGGGTCATGTGGAACAAGACAATGTCAAAGCAGCGATTGAAGAAATTCGTCCATTGGTTAAAGAAATTCGTGTATTGGGTTCATATCCGATTGCTGTTCTTTAAGATCACAACTATGATCAATTCCGTCAGGAGTTGATCACCTTCATCATTTGAAAAAACTGGAAGTGTAAAATGACGTTTGTCCCAGCCAATGAAGGCATTGCAAAGCTAAAGCCTTACCAACCAGGTAAACCAATTAGTGAACTTGAGCGTGAGTTGGGTATTACAGATATCGTAAAACTCGCATCAAATGAAAACCCATTGGGTTGTTCTGACAAAGTGAAAGAAGCGGTTGCTGCTGAACTTGCAGAAATTGGTCGATATCCGGATGGTGGCGGTTTTATTTTGAAAGACCAAGTTGAAAAACAATTTGGTATTGCACATGACCGTATTACATTGGGTAATGGTTCAAACGATCTTCTAGAAATTTTTGCTCGTGCTTTTGTCTCAGAGCAAGACTCTGTGGTGTATAGCCAACACGCATTTGCTGTGTATGGTCTGGTGACACAAGCGATTAATGCTGAAGCGATTGAAGTTCCTGCAAAAGGTTTTTCACATGACCTAGATGCAATGGCTGCGGCAATCAAAGACAATACTAAATTGATTTTTATTGCGAACCCAAATAATCCAACAGGCACATGGTTTGAAGAAGCTGAATTTGAAGCGTTCATGCAAAAAGTACCTGCAAATGTGATCGTGGTTTTAGATGAAGCTTATGTGGAATATTTCCCAGAAAACTTCAACAGCTTAAAATTCTTAGATCAATACGCAAACTTAATTGTTAGTCGTACCATGTCAAAATGTTATGGCTTGGCTGCGCTACGTGTTGGTTTTGCCTTGGCTTCAGTTGAAGTGACGGATTTCCTCAATCGTATTCGTCAACCCTTTAACGTAAACCATCTTGCGATGGTGGCTGCTGTTGCTGCACTTAAAGACGAAGCGTTTATTGAAAAATCACGTGTAGTGAATAAAGCAGGTATGGCGCAACTTGAGTCAGGTTTTGATGCTCTGGGTTTAGCGTACGTACCTTCACGTGCGAACTTTATTTTAGTAAATGTAAAAGCAGATCCTGCACAGACTTTCAATGCTTTATTAAAAGAAGGTGTGATTGTTCGTCCAGTTGGTATCCCTGAGCATTTACGTGTATCAATTGGGACTGAAGCTGAAAATGCTAAATTCTTAGCTGCCTTGGCTAAAGTTTTGGGCTTAGAGGCTAAAGCTTAAGTCATGTCTGTGCCACTATTTGAAAAAGTTGCTTTTATTGGGCTTGGGCTGATTGGCTCAAGCCTAGCTCGTGTCATGATTGCTGAAGATTTGGCTAAAGAAATTGTGGCGTCTACGCGTTCACAAAAAACTTTAGAAGATGCAAAAGCTTTAGGACTTATTCAGCAGGGTTATAGCGATCCTGCCGAAGCGGTCAAAGGTGCAGATCTCGTTGTCTTGGCTTTGCCTGTACGTGCGACACAAAAAGTCCTTGAGGCGATCAAACCTTATCTAACCGAACAGACGATTATTACCGATGTTGGAAGTACTAAAGGCAATGTCGTTGATGCAGCGAAAGCGGTCTATGGTGAGCAATTACCTGCTGGTTTTGTACCGGGGCATCCGATTGCTGGGGCTGAACTAACAGGTGTGCATGCAGGTAAGGTAGATTTATTTGCTAATCACAAAGTGATTTTGACACCATTACCTAGCAGTGCAGATTGGGCTGTAGAGAAACTGATTCAATTGTGGCAAGCTGCCAAAGCGGAAGTAATTTGCATGGATGTGGGAAAACACGACGAAGTGTTGGCCCATACCAGTCATCTTCCGCATTTGATGGCATTTAACTTGGTTGAGCAACTTGCGAACCGAGAAGACAATTTAGATATTTTCCGTTATGCCGCTGGCGGTTTTCGTGATTTCTCACGCATTGCTGCAAGCGACCCACATATGTGGCATGACATCTTTTTTGCCAATAAAAAGGCAATTTTAAATGCGGTGGATGGCTTTGAAAAACAATTGGCTATTCTTCGCAAACTGATTGAAGATGAAAACTCACAAGCGTTGATGGGACTGTTGGGACATGCACAAGCGGCACGTCAACATTTCAATCACATGCTCGCAAAGAAACCACTGATGGAGAAAAATAAAGTGACGACACAGCAATTCAAAATTTTACCGGGTCCAAAGCAATTCCAAGGTAAATTTACTGTGCCAGGTGATAAATCTGTGTCACATCGCTCTATCATGTTTGGTGCTATTGCAGAAGGTACAACGCACGTCACTGGTTTCCTTGAAGGTGAAGATGCCTTGGCAACCCTCCAAGCATTCCGCGATATGGGTGTAAGTATTGAAGGCCCTAAAAATGGTGAAGTCACCATTCATGGTGTAGGCATGCATGGTTTAAAAGCACCGGCAGGCGCTTTGTATATGGGTAACTCAGGCACTTCAATGCGTTTGCTTTCAGGCATGTTGTCGGCACAGAAGTTTGATTCGGTGATGACGGGTGATGCGTCATTATCAAAACGTCCAATGGAACGTATTGCCAAACCATTACGTGAAATGGGTGCGCAAATTCAAACTACAGGTGAGCGTGGTACGCCGCCCGTGTCTATTTCCGGAAGTCAAAACCTGAAAGGTATTCACTACGACTTACCAATGGCATCTGCACAAGTAAAATCCGGTATTTTGTTGGCTGGTCTTTGGGCGGAAGGTGAAACTGTTGTCACTGAGCCGGAACCAACACGTGACCATTCAGAGCGTATGCTTCGTGCATTTGGTTATGACGTGAAAACAGAAGGCAACCGCATTTCACTTCAAGGTGGCGGCAAGTTAGTCGGTACAGACATTCAAGTACCCTCTGACATTTCATCTGCAGCATTCTTTATGGTGGGTGCAGCGATTACCGAAGGTTCAGATGTCACTCTCGAAGCGGTCGGCATTAATCCAACCCGTACAGGTGTGATCGAAATTTTAAAACAGATGGGCGCTGACCTGACTGTTGAAAATGAACGTATCGCTGGCGGTGAGCCGATTGCAGATATTCGTATTCGTGGTTCACGCACGCTTAAAGGCATTCATATGCCAGAGGATCAAGTGCCATTGGCGATTGATGAATTTCCAGCACTGTTTATTGCAGCGGCATGTGCAGAAGGTCAAACCATTTTGACCGGTGCAGCTGAACTTCGAGTGAAAGAGTCGGATCGTATTCAAGTGATGGCAGATGGCCTAAAAATTATGGGTATTGACTGCACGCCAACCGATGACGGCATCATCATTGAAGGTCAAGGCAAAGCGGGCGAGTGGGGTGCAATCTTCACAGGTGGTCAAATTGAGTCACATCATGACCACCGTATTGCAATGAGCTTCTCAATGGCAGGTTTACGTACTTCGGGTGAAATTAATATCGTGGGTACAGAAACCGTTGCGACCAGCTTCCCGACATTTACAGAGCTAGCCACTCAGGCCGGTTTAACGATTGCCGTAAGTGAATAAATAATTCACCAAAATTGTATATTTATTCAACAACAGCCAAGCAAATGCTTGGCTGTTTGGTTTTAATTGCTTATGCTAAAACCATACAACAAGAATGTCTTTGGATAGATACATGAGAAAACTACAATTCACCGCGCATAGCGAGTCAAATCGAGTTGAAAGCAGTGCTGATACGCAAACTCAGGTTGCTGAATTATTGGCAAATAAATTAGAGCGTTATGGCTTTCAAACGTTATCGCAAAGTGGTGATCAGATTGCAGTCAGTGTCGATCAGCATGAATTGCCGCTTTCAGTGACATGTCAGGGGCAGGATGAATCAGGTCGTTTAGTCTGTGAAATTACCTCTTATCCAGATGAAGACCAAGATTGGTTAGATCGTATTACTGAGCAAAGTTTATTGAACCAATTGGCTCAAGCAGTCGAAAACAGTTTAAAAGAAGAAGAGTCATATAGTGAGTTTCAATGGAAACAGATGACAAAATGATCTGAAAAATTGAATTAAAAATCATCCATAAAAAAGCAGCATAGCGCTGCTTTTTTGTTTTTAACAGAATGTATTGAACAAGGTTATAGACATTCAATATTGATTGGATTAATGGTTCGATTGCTCTTTTTCACATAGTCACACATTTTTTCTGACTCTTGTTCATTGAGTCCCCAAAACACGATCACACCACGTTGATCAGTCAATTTGCTATCGCTTAAATAAATATAATGGGTGTCATGATAGTTTTTATCGAGCATATCTTTATATTTTTGATCGGTAAAAGATGAACAAGACGAAATATCTGCTTCTTTACATACCGAGTCACTCGAACAGCGTTGCTTAAAGGTTGAAATCATATTCATGGTGTCAGTGCTGTTGAGTTGAGCTTCACACACTTGGCTGTTGGGAAAGTCATAGACCATCTTTAAGCTAAAATCACGACCATCGACATTCATCTTGTATGATGCAGTCAAATAGGCTTTGGGACCATCGTTCACAGCAACCGTAGACGCTGGCAAATTTGTCGTTGTGGATGGGGTTGAATTAAAATAATAAACCAAAGCTGCAATGCCTAGACTTAAAATCACAGCAACAATAAATTTCATTTTTCCCTCTAAATTTTATGTTCATTTTTCTGGGTATTATTTCTGCAGTTGGTCATATAAACAAGTAAATAATTGGTTTTTCGATAAAAAAATATTGCGTAATAAAAATTAAACTAGCGACGAATTAGGTCATTACATGTTGAATAGATAATGATGGCCAATGCACTAAAAAGATGGATAAATCGAAGTGCTGTAGGTGAATTTATCTGAAATATTGGTGGGGAATAGAGCGGTCACTAGGCAAAAAAAATGAGGCAGTTAAGCTGACTCATTTTTGGTATTGTTTATACTAAAAAGCGTGAAATCGCAATACGAAGCTGTTTGAGATAACCCGTAAAGAAGTGGTTTGCACCTGGCAAAACCGTGATTAAATGGCGCTGTGGTTTGGCCCACTGAATCAAGTCAGATAACAGTGTGACATTATCTTCTTCACCATGAATAAATAAAATATCACCCTTAATATGCGGTGTCACATAGTGACGTACACCTGCAACTGTTGTGGTTGGTAAGCCGCATAAAATAGTCTGTACAGGCTGTAACTCCACTGGCAATAGGGCATAGCATTTAGTCATGACATTTGCACCAAAACTAAAACCGCCTGCATAAAATGGCAGGTTCGGATGTTGGCTACGAGCAAATTCAATGACTTGCATGGTATCTTTGGTTTCACCATTGCCTTCGTTATGTATTCCTGCACTTTGGCCAGAGCCGCGGAAACTTGGGCGATAGACAACATAGCCACGTTCTAAAAACATTTGCGCTAAAAGCACAGGTACTTTGTGCTGTGGTGTGCCACCTTGCAATGGGTGAGGGTGTGTAACTACCGCGAATCCTTTCACTTCACCCTGTGGATAATCAACAAAAATTTCAAGCTGACCAACAGGCCCTTGAATGAACAGTTGTTCTGACATAATGACTAAAATGTGAAAGCGGGAGAGTCGCATAGTTTACAGATTATGTTTATCAAAAACACAGATTGGATTTGAAAATACTCTACTGTTATAGTTTGTTTAATTAAAAATTAATCAGGATGTTTATGCTCGCTTTAATTTCTCCAGCAAAAACTTTAGATTACGAAACCCCTTTACCGACTGAAAAATTCACTCAACCACGGCTATTAGATCATTCTGAAGAATTAATCTCAGTCGCACGTAAATTGTCGGCAAGTAAAATTTCAAGCTTGATGAGTGTCAGTGAGAAAATTGCGACTTTAAATGTTGAGCGCTTCCGAGATTGGCAGCCTGATTTTGATTTTGCCAATGCACGTCAAGCAATCTTTGCCTTTAAAGGTGATGTATATACCGGTTTAGATGCTTATAAACTTACAAACTCAGACCTTGAATATGCACAAACCCATTTGCGTATGCTCTCGGGTCTCTATGGTTTATTGCGTCCGCTTGATTTAATGATGCCATATCGTTTAGAGATGGGGACCAAGTTGCAAAACCCGCGTGGACATAACCTATACGAGTTTTGGGACAATACCATCACCAATCTCATCAATGACGATTTGGAAAAAGCGGGCTCTGAACTTTTGGTCAACATCGCTTCAGATGAATATTATAAGTCGGTCAAAGAATCAAAAATTAAAGCCGAAATCATCAAGCCAGTTTTTCTGGATCAAAAGAACGGCAAATATAAAGTCATCAGCTTCTATGCCAAAAAAGCACGTGGCCTAATGGCGCGATATTTGTTGGAAAATAAAATTGAACGTATTGAAGATATCAAGTCGTTCAATACCGATGGATATTATTTCGATGCTGAGAGTAGCTTAAAGGGCGAATTGGTCTTTAAGCGAGATGAGCAACAAGCCGCTTAAGTTCAAGATTGAAAATTTTGAATCTGTAAAAAATATGTATAGCCGCTGTTTTTAAGTCAGCGGCTTTTTTATCTTCTTCACTCGAGATGTAATGGTGGGCCTGTGAAATTGATCGTGCTTTAAATTTCGTATATGAAATGATCTACGATTTGATGCTTTTTACGGAAAAGGATTCGAAAAATCATTCAGCGATTATCTTGTCTATCAGTCTAAAATATATTACAAAATTAACATTGATCGAACAAATAGCTTATTAAATGACTTAATAATATATAAAATTGTGAAATACGTCACTTTTTTGTTTAAATTTTTTGTTATTATAGCCAAATATTTAAACATGAATAAAATTTTGTTATGAAAAAAATACTGATACCAATTTTTATACTCAGCATTTTATTTTTAGGATTTAGTGTTTATAAAAATGCTGAGTTAAAGCGACAGCAAGAAATTAATCAGGTGTTCAATGATGATTTGAACGCATCACCTTATATGCGCTAAAAAAAATCAATCTTGCTGCTTCTGCATTGAGCTCAAGCATGGTCTTGAAGTGTTCGTCTAAATCTTGATATTTTATTTTTATATATAATAATTTGAAACTTTATAAATAAAACAATGTCTTAAATTTACTAAATTGAAAATCGATGAAAATGTGGAAACATTAAAAAATCAATGTGTTATAATTTTCCGAAATTAATTTGATCAGTATTTATTGATATTAAATACGAATTAAATGACATAAATAGAGGAGCTGCATAGGTTTATGCAGCTTTTTTGTTTGCAAATTTCAACATTTGTACCGTGTTGTATGTTGTTGAAAATAGGATTTTTTAAAGCCTACAATCTGCCGAATTGGCATATTCGTTGCTTAGGCATACACAAAATTAATGATGAATACATGACATGATTAATTTTGTGGAATGCTTATATGCATAAAGTTTACTTCATAGGGGCTAGGTCATGACGACTCCTAATCCATCTTCCGAGAACATGCTTGAACGTCTGTTTAAACTGAGCGAAAACAAAACCAGTTTCAAAACAGAAGTCATTGCAGGTGTAACTACTTTCTTGACAATGTGTTACATCATTATTGTCAATCCAATGATTTTGTCCGAAACGGGTATGGATCATGGCGCTGTTTTTGTCGCAACCTGTCTAGCAGCAGCCATTGGCTGTTTGGTGATGGGGCTTGTTGCTAACTATCCAATTGCCTTAGCACCCGGTATGGGCTTAAACGCTTACTTTACCTATTCTGTATGTTTGGGTATGGGCGTGGAATGGCAAACTGCTTTAGCAGCTGTTTTTGTCTCTGGCCTTGTTTTTATCGCTATCAGCATGTTCAAAATCCGTGAAGCGATTGTCAATGCGATTCCAATGTCGCTTAAACTGGCGATCGGCGGCGGTATTGGTTTATTCCTTGCACTGGTTTCTTTGAAAAATGCCGGCATTATTGTTGATAACCCTGCAACATTGGTTAGTCTGGGTGATTTAAAACAGCCGTCTGTCTTGTTGGCTTTACTTGGCTTCTTGATGGTTGTGGTTATGCATCACTTCAAAGTACGTGGTGCAATAATCATCAGTATTTTGGTGATTACTGCAATTTCAACCCTACTGGGCTTCAACGAATTTAAAGGTGTTGTAGGTGCTATTCCTTCAATCGCTCCAACATTCATGCAAATGAACTTCGAAGGTCTATTCACAGCAAGTTTGATTGGCGTAATCTTTGTATTCTTCTTGGTTGATTTATTTGACTCTACAGGTACATTGGTCGGTGTATCACACCGTGCAGGCTTATTAAAAGACGGTAAATTACCACGTTTGAAGAAAGCATTATTTGCAGACTCATCTGCAATTGTTGCGGGTGCGGCATTGGGTACGTCTTCGACTACGCCTTATATTGAATCATCAGCAGGTGTTGCTGCCGGTGGTCGTACAGGTTTAACTGCAGTTGTGGTTGCTGTATTGTTTATTTTGGCATTGTTCTTAGCACCACTTGCTCAGTCTGTACCAGGTTTTGCAACTGCTCCAGCATTATTGTTTGTTGGTGTGTTGATGATTCAAGGTATCGTTCATATTGAGTGGGATGATATTACTGAAGCAGTCCCTGCATTCTTAACAATTGTATTTATGCCGTTTACCTATTCAATTGCAGACGGTATTGCAATGGGCTTCATTAGCTATGCATTGGTTAAATTGCTTACAGGTAAGGCGAAAACTGTACCGTATATGGTCTGGATTATTGCTGCACTTTGGGCATTAAAATTTGCTGCATTTGGCGGTTAATACTGTCAAATAGCGAAAGGGTGTAAACTCAGTTTGCACCCTTTTTTATTGTTATGAGGATAAAAGATGGATCAACTTGAGCTGATTCGCGCTTTGCCAAAAGCAGAGCTACATGTGCATATTGAAGGGACATTTGAGCCTGAACTCATGTTTGCAATTGCCCAGCGCAACAATATTGCAATCCCTTATCAATCAGTCGAAGAATTAAAAGAAGCGTATAACTTTCATAATTTACAGTCTTTTTTAGACATTTATTATGCAGGTGCAAATGTACTGATTCATGAGCAAGATTTTTATGATTTAGCATGGGCATATTTCGAAAAATGTGCAGAAGATCATGTGGTTCATACCGAAATGTTCTTCGACCCACAAACTCATACAGACCGTGGGGTTGCTTTTGAAACTGTCTTGAATGGCTTACAATGCGCTTGTGATGATGCCAAAGCAAAACTGGGCATTAGCTCACATCTGATTATGTGCTTTTTGCGTCATTTATCTGAAGACGCAGCATTTGCAACATTAGAACAAGCTTTACCATATAAAGATCAAATTATTGGTGTCGGTTTAGATTCGAGTGAAGTGGGTCATCCACCATCAAAATTCGAACGTGTTTTTGCTAAAGCACGTGAAGCAGGTTTTCTTATCGTTGCGCATGCAGGGGAAGAAGGTCCAGCAGAATACGTATGGGAAGCCTTGGATTTGCTGAAAGTAAATCGTGTTGACCATGGTGTACGTTCAGAAGAAGATCCTGCTTTGATGCAACGTTTAATTGCAGAAAAAATGCCATTAACCGTTTGCCCGCTAAGCAATTTAAAGCTCTGTGTGGTCAATAATATGGCTGAGCATAATATTCGCCGTCTATTGCAACAAGGTGTGCATGTGACCGTCAATTCAGATGATCCATCGTACTTTGGTGGTTATATGAATGATAACTTCATTGCGATCACCAAAGCACTTGATTTAAGCAATGCAGAGTTAAAGCAACTGGCAATCAACTCTTTTGAAGCATCATTTATTTCAGATGCTGAAAAACAAGCTTGGATTAAAAAGATTGAAGCGTTGAATTAATAATCAGCGTATAATCTCAGGCAGTGAATATTCACTGCCTTTTTTATGTTTAAATCATGCTTTTATCTCATTCAAATCGCTCTATATTTGCCTCATCGATTACATTTTTAGCCGCAGTATTGATTTCATCCGCTGCTATTGCAGATAAATCAAGTTTAAGTCAGCGTATGCTAAAGCCTGTGATTGAATATCAATGCTCGCAAGAATTAAATACTTCTAAAATTTGGAAAGGTGCTGCGTTGTTTATGAGTGCTCAACAGAAAAAAGACAATCAAGCTGCGATTTGTCAGTGCGTGAGTGAGCATGCTATGGATGATATCGGTGCGAAAGATCTGATGACTGCTGCAGTGAATGAAACTGAAAAGAATAAACTGATTTCTAAAGCGGTTTTAAATAGTATGCGCGGTTGTGCTCAGCAAGTACTGAATTAAAAGATAATGCTTAAAATAAAAGCCACATGATGTGGCTTTTATTTTGTCTTTATTAGGGTTTTGGTTGTCGTGTCATGCTTTTGAGCACATGGTCTTTATCAATAAAATGATGTTTCAGTGCTGCCAAAATATGACCCACTAAGAGCAAGCCTGCTGCCCAAGAAATCCAAATATGTAGCGGTTTCACGATGGCTAATAATTCAGAATTATCTTGTGCCAAGCGTGGTATTTCAAACAAATACAAGACAGGGGCAGGGTGACCTGCGCTCCAGCTAAATAAGCAACCTGTGATTGGTAAAGCCAGCAGTACAAAATACAGTGCTAAATGACCCAAATGTGCCAAGGTTTTCATGCCGGATGACATACTGTCAGGTAATTCTGGTGCGGGGTGGGTATAGCGCCAAAAGATTCGTAGCACCACCAAAAAAATAATCGTAGTCGCAATATTTTTATGGAGGGTAATGACTTGTCCTTTAAAGCTGCCATCGACGTCATAACTCAGAAAATTGCCACTATAAAAGCCAATGAACCATGCCACGATGAATATGATCGCCATCAGCCAATGTAAGACCTGAGCTGTTCGAGTGTAGTATTGTGTGTTATTGCTCATGTTGATTATTTAAGCGTCCAATCTTATGCAGATTCTAATACAGACCACAAAATATGCGTCGTTTAAAATCGGGACACTGTGTTGTGAATATGCAACGCAGGCATTGATGATTAACTACACAAGATTTCTTTCATAAGTCATTTTTCACTCAGCTCCAAGTTATAAATTCCAGCAATTAGATTGAATCTTAATGCTAGTCTTTTGCCTCGATTGCGATATCGCTCAGCAAGAATTTTGAAGGTTTTCAA
>NZ_VOZS01000037.1:0-14424 GCF_013419675.1 Acinetobacter sp. YH12069
CAATGGCTTTTATGGCTTCAGCTTTAAATTCTGCGGTGTAAGTCTTCTGTTTCTTGCTCATGGTAAACTCCTAATGAGTATGTATAGTTTACCAAGTTAAACCCTCCTGTTTTTTAAGCACACATCAAGGAGATGCTCTTGCAGGCATTTTTGCGCCAATTGCATTCTTTTGGCTGATTATGGGGTATATACAACAAGGTAAACAGTTGGATCAAAATACCAAAGCTTTGGAACAGCAAGAAAGAGCGCTTCAATTGCAAATTGATGAGATGAAGGAGAGCGTTAAACAGCAAGGGTATCTTGCTCAGCTACAGTCAGAACAATTGAGAATGAATCATAATTCATGCCAACCTTACTTAGAATTATGCACTCCAAAATTAGAAATTGTTGATATTAGAGATCTATTAACTAATAAGCCTGAAAAGTTATGCTCATTAATTTTTAGTGTTTATTCGAGAATTAATGAATCAAGAATTGTTTTATTAATGACTTTGGATGACACAATTTATCAGCGTGAAATGAAAATATTAGTTGATGAGTCTATTGAATTTAAATTAAGGCTAGATTGTTTGAATGACACTTATACTAATGATTTTTTATCAGCAAAAATCAATGATTTGGATTTTAAATTTAAGATGAGATTTCAGAATATTTACGGATTAGAAACTGAAAATATTTATTCATATAGAATATTAAGACATGAAACAGGTGAGGTTCAAGTATTAAAGCCATCACTGAGAGATTCGTTAGTAGCAAGTAAAGTTGTATAAATTATGCTTCAAAGATACATATTTATTGAAAAAAAAGCTCACTGGCGTAAGCTTTTTTTCAAACTGATTTTTAAGAAATAATATCAACGCCCATTACGACCGCGGCCACGTGGAGCTTTGGTATTCGGACGAGTTGTACCATTGGTACGGCGTTTAGGTTTTTCGCTCTCATCCATTTGCCAGATACGTTTTGTACCAGACTTTTTCACTGAGCCATCTTTATTCTTACGAACCATTGGCTTACCACCTATACCGCCTGGTTTTTTCACATAAGAGCGTGAACGGTAAGGTTCTTCAGCAGGTACATTTTGAAAGTCAGGGTAAAGTAAAGGTTCAATTTCTTTGGTTTCACCTGGCTCTAAAGCCAATTGAACTAAATCAATTGCACCAATACGTGTACGAATTAAACGTAAAGTTGGGAAACCCACTGCTGAAGTCATACGACGAACTTGGCGGTTACGGCCTTCACAAATTTGGATTTCAACCCAAGAGGTTGGAATGTTTGCACGGAAACGTACAGGAGGATCACGTTCCCATAACCATTCTGGTTGTTGTACTTTGAGGGCTTTGGCTGGCAAAGTCATACCATCTTTCAGCTCAACGCCTTTACGTAATTGCTCAAGTGCTTCTTCTGTGATGTCACCATCGACTTGCACTAAGTAGGTTTTGAACTTTTTATTTTCAGGGTTGGTAATGTACTGATTTAAACCACCATGATCAGTTAAAAATACCAAACCTTCAGAGTCCATATCTAAACGACCTGCAATACGTAGACTAGGATCGTCCACGAAGTCAGATATGGTCATATGCGCTTCGTCTTTACGGAATTGGGAGAGCACGTCATATGGCTTGTTTAAGATGACAATTTTCATACTAAATATCTAAAATATAAAGAGTAAATAAAATAGGGTTTGAAAGTTACCCGTTTAATTACCCGTTTTAAGAGAGTTAGGCCCAATAATAAAAACAAAGCCCACGAATATGTGGGCTATTGTATCAGGTTTGCGGCTTATATTCTTCGACCTTATTTTTTACATAAGATGCATACCAGAAAACATCTCTATCAGTAACACGGATTGGTTGTTGAATGTCTCCTGAATTTATAAGCGAGTAAAACTTTTCTCGACCAATCGACATAAGGTCCATAAATTCCTTTGCTCTGACTCGACGATCAATTTCCATCAAGACACCTCCTTCAAACTTTCCATCACATTTCTAGGCAACCCACTCAAATAACAACTAAACAAGTGGTAAAGCTCATCCGCGTTCATTTCATTTACTTCGATCATTCCGCCTGTGCCATTTACTACACGCTGACGTGACCAACCACGCATATTGAAAGTAAACTCATTGTCGTAATCGACTGCATTCACAATCGCATTAAACAGTCCAATTTCTTGTGCATCCCAATTTTCAAAGTAGGGCTTGTCTTTGGCCACAAGGTTGTCGATCTGGAGTTGGGCGAACTGCACATTGGTTAATTGAATTTCAGTCATTGGCTGGCTCCTGAACAATCTCTTCAACAAGACAGAAGAAAGGCGCATTTGTGTCAACTTGATTGCAGCAAATCATACTGCCTTTGAATTCACGTATCACACCAGTAACAACAACTTCATCCTGAAAAGCAGGGGTAAATTTAGCAGTGATGGTATCGCCAATTTTGTAGGTACTAGTCATTGGCTGGCTCCTGTGCTTTTAAATCAACTAAACCAACACCTCGATCTGCTAATTGAAAATCAACAGTGTATTCAACAAGCGAATCAATATAAGGTGCATGCCAAATTTCAAACCAGTCACAGCCATCCTTGTATTCTTTTGCTTCTTCTAGCGTCGCACACCAAAAAAAGTTTTTATGTTTCGTGCCATAGCCTGCTTGATACCAGAACTTCATACAGTTACCTGGTTGACTGCGTAAGTCGCGGATGTAATAACCACCTTGACGTTGTGCCACTTCCGGCACCGTGTTCGCTTTGGCTCTTTCTATCCAACAATCCCACATCCAGATAACTTCATCATACAAATACTGATCACCATTAGTTTTGAAAGCTTCTTTAGAATCAGTAAAAAATTTACTGGCATGTTTTTCAAACGCTTCTCTTTCTTTATGAATATCCATCACGCCACCTTTCCAATATTCTGACTTTGCACATAAAGTTTTGCTAAAAGCGCAACGGTTTCCTTTGTTTCAGGTCGCTGCAATTCTTTAAATTCACGGTTCATTGCAAGCAATTCCGCACGGCTCACCAACATTAAGTTATCCAAGCGACAATCGGTTTTAATGCCGTTTTTAAAGATCAGCGCATGACCTTTAGGAATCGGACCATTGGCTTTCTCCCATAGGTACTTATGCTTGAGCTTCATTTGACGCTCACCCTCAAACTTGCGCTCGATGTAGCCATCTTTAGTGATGTACTCATAACCAACTGGTGCTGAAGTGTGAGGAATATTGCCTTTTTTCCACAATGTTTCTGGACTTGGTTTATAGCCTTTCATGCCTTTATTCCAAGTAACATGGCCCTTTTCCAAGCGACCAGTACGGCCAGTTTTAGCACCAATCCTGAGGCAGTGAGCCTTAATCTGATCCACATTGACACTCACACCAAACTCAGCATTAAAAAGCTCGGTTAATTCCTTGCGAGGCATAGTTGTGTGCTTAATCAAAAAAGCATCCATTTCAGGTGTGTATTTAACTTTCATTTAAACCTCGACATCCATATCGCCAAGCGCAATGCGTGGTGCTTGCTGATCCTGATTTAAGCCTTTGTGTTGAGCGACCAACCTAACCGCATCCAACTGAGTGGCGTGTGCCTTGATAATCTCAGCACTAATGCCTTGAATTGTTTGAGCACGTTTGACCTCAGTTTCAAGCTCATCTTTGTCAGCCTTAGCTAAACGACCCAACTGATCAAACAGATGCTTGTTTAAATCTTTTAATGTGCTCATCACGCCACCTTCATTATTTGATTAGCCACGACACGCGCTAAATTTTCATTCGCCTCATCTGATATAGCAGGGCTGCGCAAGTGCATTTCATATTCATCAAATAACACTTGGCATGCCGCATTGCCCGTTAAATCATTCTTTACAAATACATAGCTCAAAGCCTTACGTGTGCCTTTTCCACTAAAAGTGCAACTACCATCTGCAAGGACTTTCTTCACATAACCGAGCTTCTCTAACCAAATTTTGAAGCCGTCGGCATGTTTATTTTTGATGCGGAAGATCATGCTGCCACCTCATACTCTGCATTCAACTCAGTCATTGCTTTATCGACGACAATGTTGAAATTAATGACTGCTTGCTCAACTCCTGCGATGTCTAAATCTTTTGCAAATACCCGAATAATCACAATTTGCAGATGCTCAGGCAGGCGAGGGTCAAAGCTAATAAAGTCACACCATTTGCGACGAGTACACGCCAATTGCCAAGTAATCTGTGGAATGTATTCAGCAGGCACTTCTTTGGTGAGTAGTGTGTTCAAATGAGTTGTTGTAGCAGGGCACTTAACCTCAATTTGACCATCTAAATTGATTAATCCATCAGGCGATGCACCGCTTAATTTAATGACTGGATGATCAATTAACGCTGTGCCTTTAACAAAATTACCCGTCTCATTTTCATAAGCGGCAATCGCATTTTCTTCCTGATCAATACCCCATTGCATTGCTTTTGATGTTGGAGTTTCCTCCTGAACGCCAGTAATGCGCTCAGAAAGAATTGTTAATGTTAGGGCGTTGTATTTCTTGCCTTTAACTGGTTTTGCACCGATATCTTTAATGCGGCTTGCAGTCACTTTGCCGCAGCGATCTGCAAACCAACCTTCACTACGCTGGAGAATGGTCATAAGTTTCTCCTTGGCGTGCTAAAGCTTGATCAGCTAGTTCAGCGATTTGCTTTAAGCTTGCTGAGTGAGTGGTCCAAAAGATGCGCTTATATTCACCTTTTAACAAACCCATATATGCAGACTGTAATCTTTCTGAACCATACTGAGCCTCATTTTGAAAATGCGGCAAGTGGTCTGCTTCAAATTTCAAATATTCAGCATTGTTTTCAGCAGGACTTACATCCATCATTGGCGCGCAATCTTGCAATTCATCCTCTGAATAAACACCCAAAATCACATCAGGGAAGTGAAGGCGTGCCAACTTTTTAGTTGCTAAATATGCAATTTGTTGCTTTGGGTCATTCACCCATAAAGGTGAGTTGCGAACACTCCCAACCTGAGCAAATGACACATCAAGTACACGTGGATTTGAGTCACCCTTAATAGTTACCCATGTGCGGACGCCGATGTCATGAGCCTTGCAAGTCTTACCATCTACCTTCGACCAGTCGCCATACCATTCGTAATCAGGACGACCAACAATAGGTCCCTTAGAGATAATGACCGCATTAATTAACTGAGCTTCATAACCGAGATTTCCGTTCACAATATGGGTTTTTTGAGCCACTGCAAAAGGATTCATATCCCACTGCATAGCTTGCATGGTTACCGCTAGACAATCACCAGGTTGTCCCTGTAAATGTTTTGGCACAGTGATAGTTGCTTTACTCATAAAGTCCGCAAAAGACACCATGTTTTGCATCGCCACTGGATCAAGCACAAGGTTTGAAGTTTGTGAATTTACTGGCAATACTGGATTTGTTTGAGCTACTGCATTCATATTCTTATTCCTTAAAATTTGATCGATACGTGAGGAACTAAGCCTTTATTGATTGCGTTCAGAATGGCTTTACCTTGCTCAACACTCACACCAAGATCAGTCAAGCCTTTAAGCGCTTCGCCACAGATTTGCTTTCTGTGCTCAACATCAGCCAATCGAGCCTCTTCCGCTTTACGTGCAGCCTCAGCTTGGGCAAATTGTTCTGCTTCAATGCGTTTACGTTCAGCCTCAATCGCATTTTGACGGTCAATTTCAGCTTGTTTTTCACGCTCAATGGCTTGCTGTTTTAACTGCTCTTCGCGTAAAAGAGCGGCTTCTTTTTCCGCTTTTAATCGAGCTTCACGCTGTTCCGCTTCAAGCTTTTCACGCTGAACACGCTCAGCTTCAAAACGTGCTTTTTCTTCTGCTTCACGAGTAGCTTTTTCAGCAGCTTCGCGAGCAATACGCTCTTCATGTTCACACTGTAAACGAGCCTGTTCAGCTTGACGTAAACGCTCTAGTTCAGCCTGTTCAGCTTCGTATTTTTCACGGTCGGCTAACGCTTTGCGCAGGGCTTCAAGTGTTTCAAATTTGGTAAGCTTGGCTTGTTCTTCGTATTCCTCATACTGCGAACCAATCTCAAGGTTTTCTAAAAACTCAATATCGCCTTTTAACTTTAACGAAGTAGCATCAGCTGCAGGTGTGTGATCTTTAATAAATTGAACAGCTTCTTCATGCTTCACCACACGATCTTTTTCAGCTTGTTCCCATGCATCACGGGGAGCTAAAATTTCATTGCGAAGATCGTCAAATTTCTTAACTACAGCAATTCGATCATCATCAATTAACTTGATTTTAGCTTTTTGATCAGCAACCAATTCCTTGCCACACTTCTCAATAAATGTCTTGGATTTACTAATTTTTAGAGCGAGCGAGCCAATCTGATCTCGTCCTTTTTTAGTGGTCACATCAGGCACATGTGAACGCGCTTCTTGAGCAATGCGCTCGAATAATTCAGCAGTACCGCCTGGTTTGCGAAATGCAGATACAACAATGTTTTGATCCGCGATTTCTAATTCTAATTTCGCATTCATCCGTAAATCTCCTCTGCCATATCTTCCGCAACATAAGTAGCTTGCTGTTCGGATTCCTTTAAAAATTGATCTTCACACCAATCCACAATCAACACATTCAACGCACGCAACTGCTCAGGAAGTAAGATAAATTCATTGCCTTCTTTGGTTGCTACGGCATCAGTTTTCATTACAGTTACCAGTGTGTTTTCAATTGCTTTAAAAGCAGGGATATCAATTTCATGACAGTTCTGTGGATCTGAATCACCAACTGCAAAACCTTGTGTGCATTCAAGTAATGGCATACTGCATTTGATTGACGCATCAGTGATAAAATCGAAGCGATACTGGAGCGTGAATTCAACCTTGTCGTCGTGAATAACAATGTCCTCTGCCACTTCAAAATCAGGGAAGACAGGGGCAAGGATTAAAGTATTAGTTTTGATGTTCATGCTGGCACCTCGGCTTTATTTTTATAAAAACCAAATTGGCTATTTAGGGTGTAAAGCTCGCGCTCCAATTCAAGGCGTCGATTGTTTGCAATCTTGCGTTCTTGATCTTCCTTCCAGTCGCTATTAGCAAAAACAGCATCACCTAGAGCCTTAATTTTTGCTTTTCCTGAGCTGCTTACATCATTCGCATACATCAGCGCATCAAGAGTTTGGAAAGGGCATCCATGGTCATAATCCTCATCTGAAATAACATGAATATCTCCAATAGGAGTGTTTGTAAATGAGTATCGATACTGAGGCTCTGCTAAAGCACCGCTTAAGTACATCGCAAATCGACCTTGTGACACCCGAACAGAAAACACTTTTTCTTTTTTCACATGGCTATAAATATGGTTTGATCCACACTCACGACACTTACCCGAATAGCCAATTAGGCTTTTACTTGCCTGGTAGTTGCAATCACTACACCATTCAGTGATTGGAGCGGTGATAGTCAAAGTTAAATCTTCCATCACTTCACACCCCCAACAATCGCAGCGTTAATTTTTTGAATATCTACCTGATCGATGTATGCATTTACTTCGATACCGTCTTTGGAAACGCTCATTGGTTCCATATAGCGAATTGACTCACCATCAAGCCCATATTCAACAAATACTTCGTAATCACCGATAGTGATTAGCACAGGGCATTGTTCAGCACAAAATTTAAGTTTTTGCTTAAGCTTTACTTCACCTGTAACGACAACTTGATTGTCGTCAATCGGTGCGGTTGTGGAGGCAGGTGATATTGAAAATGCACCGACAATGAATGCTGCAAGTGCAATAGCACCACCAGCAAACTTGATTTGTTTCTTGTTACTATCCATAATAGTCCCCGTAGTTCATGCCCCGCATCCGCCAAGATTGTTCGGGGCTTTTTTGTGTTTACGGGGCTTATGTTCGGTTAATCGAACAATAAAGTCAATACTTTTGTTCGGAAAATATAAAAAATAATTCGGTTATACGAACTTTTGGCTTTTGGTAGACAAAATAAAACCCGCCATTAAAGCGGGCTGTAAAGTAATTTTATTTTAATTTGATAGGTTGAATTTTTTGGCTGGTCTGAATGACCCAACATATTTACCAACAAGGGTGCAGTTATCTTTTAATGGAATTATTTGCTCACTCCAGTTTGGGTTTAGTGGCTTTAAATAATATCCATTAGATTCAACAATTAATGCTTTAAATGTAGCTTCACCATCACAGCTAACCACAACCATTTCGCCTGTTTGAATATCACTTAAACACCAATCAGGGTCGATGCAAATTTTCTCACCTTCCTCAAAGTACGGGGCATTACTCAAGCCGCGAACACTTAAATAAAAACTTCGTTTCCCTGCGCCTGGCACCAGAGGGAGTTTCTCACACTCTTCTAAATTACTAATTGATTCCATATCAGTCCAACTACCTGCCTGCACCCAAGATATTACTGGCGCATAACCCACTGTTGCAATTGGACTTATATCAATATTTGAGTCAATGCGACTATTTGTGTCGCTATCTTTACCCGATAGCAACCAAGTTGTAGATGTTCTTAAAACAACCGCAAGAGATTCTAAATATTTTGCACTTGGAGCGTTCGCACCATTAAACCATCCTGACACCGTGCCACGCCCAGCACCTGTAGCGCGAACAATATCAGCTTGGCTCACATTTAACTCCGAGCTTCTTCTGTTTAGGCGATCCGTAAAATTTTCCATATCAATCCCTCATATTGTGTTCGGAATTATGAACAATTTTATTGACAGTTACTCGAACAAGTGGTTCAATAAGTCGAACTCATTTCGTTCGGGTAATTGAATATGCAAGTTAAAGACTTGCGAGAATTTTACGGGGTTAAAAACAACTCCCAACTCGCAAAAGAAATTAATCGTGGTCGGTCAACAATTCACGGTTGGGAAATTGATGGCATTCCACCAAAAACCCAAGCAGTCCTTGAGCTTTTAACAAAAGGCAAAGTAAAGGCTGATCGCAAACAACTATGCGCATAAGGACGAGCATTACACATGGGAGTCGATGATTTGAAAGAAGCAATCGAAAAAGGGTATTTGGGCGGGAAATACACCGTTCCGAAAACCATTAAATTTACACATGAAATGCTTGATGCAATCGCTGTTGCCAGTGAAACCAATGAGCAAGATTTTTGTAACTGGGTGCGTGAGGTCATAGCGAAAGCTCTACTTGCTGAAGATGCTAAGTACGAGCGTATGGCAAGAGCGCGTAATCGGTCAAAGTGTACTTTGGGCACTTTGGTACACCAAAAAGAAAGCCCATCTGCTGGAACAGATGAGCCTGATGTTCGATAAGGAGTCTAGTCAATATGAACATGCCAATTTTACCACAGTTCGGAAGTTCTGAACAAAAAATGTTGAGCAAAGACCTACTTGATTTGATTAATCAGGTTCGCGCTCAATTTGGTGAACCACAAGTTCGGTTAAATAAGTTCAATGAAAAAATTGAAGATGAACTTGATGGAGAGAACTACACTAAAAGTGTAGTTCAAAATTTCAACAATACTGAGTCAGTTGTTTTTGAATTAACAATCGATCAATGCATTTTGATCGGTATGCGCGAATCGAAAGGTGTTCGCAAGAATGTATTGGCAATTTTAAAAGAAAAGCAAAAGCCTTTCGACATCACAAACCCAGCACATCTACTCCAAGCAATTGAAGTTCAAGCCAAGCTTAATATTGAGCTTACTCAAAAAGTAGCAATCCTCGAACCAAAAGCAAAAGGCCTAGATCGCATTGCTGACTGCACCAATGTTTTAGGGATTCGTGAGGCCGCTAAAGTTCTCAAGGTTGGTCAAAACCAATTAACGCAATACCTACTGGACCACAAAGTCGTATATCGCGACAACTTTTCAAAAATTCAAGCTTATCAAAAATCTATAGATCAGAAGCTTGTGCATGTTGTGACTTCCGCGCCTCGCTTAACTGAATCGGGTGAAAAGGTATTCACACAGGTAAAACTCACTCAAAAATTAATTACTCGCATTGCGAAGTGGTTGGAGAAGGGAGTAGCCGCATGAGTGCAGTCAAAAAACACGAGGACAACATTGTCCAATTCAACAAAGGTAAAAAAATGGCTGACAAGTTTGAAAAAGGCTATGTCATGTCTAGTCGATTATATCGCCAAGAGGTTCGTCCATTTTTAAGTGATGCAGCGAAAAATGTCTATGCAGAACTTGAGGATCGCATTAATGGCTTTAAGGACAAGGTGACTGACCATGTTAGCTACTCTCAATTGCAAGGCGGGAAGCTCGAAGGCTCTAAAAAAATAAGTGCCATGACCGTCCGCAAAGGCCTTAAAGAGTTGCTTAATTTGGGCGTTATTACACTGGTTAGCGAGAACAGTCGAAAGGGTAATGAGTACCAGATCAATGAGGTCTCACTAGCTGACCACTTCAAAAACTGTAGTACCACTACAAAAACTGTAGCACTACAAAATTTGGAGTGCACCACTACAAAAACTGTAGCGCTAGGTACTACAAAAACTGTAGACACAATAGAATTAATTTATAGAACTCTATCTATAGAATTATTAATTAAGTCGCTTCGCTCAAAAAAACCATTGGAAGCCAATTTTTACGGTTACCCAATCTTTGTAAAACAACAAAAAGCAAAAGCCGAAGCTGAGCGCAAAGACAAGGCTCGTAAATTATCTTATGACGAAGTTATTAAATTAACTGCATCAACCTTTGCGCAACTCTGTGATTTCTCTCTTTGGGAACAATACGTTTCTAGTCGCTCAATGACAGCAAAAACCAAGCTGACCAAAAATGCCTTAAATGCGATTTACAAAGATTTCCAGAAATGGGGATTTGATGGCAGCAACGAGTCTTTGAAAACTTCAATCACTGGAAACTACCAAGGCTTATTTGAGCCAAAGCAAACTAAGCAGACTGCAGCAACCGTCTACCAGTCGTCTGCAGCAAAAAACAGTAAGACCATGAATGACCATGATGCATTTTTCGCAAAGTATGGCATCGGATCTGAACAGCAGGAAATCATTGATGTGAATCCTGTGTTTGCTGCAGTTACTTGGGAGGGCGAGCAATGAGCATTTTTACAACTGAACACGCGGCTCGCCTGATGAACAAGATGAAGGCGTTTTATGGCAAGAAGTACGCTGAACAGTGGGGTGATATTCCTGCTGCAGATATTGCGGATGCAATGGTTGAATGTCTGCAAGGGTTGAGCCAAGAGGATTTTAAGCGCGGTTATATGCGGATGCAGCGCTCAACTTTCTGCCCAACCATCCCTGAATTCCGTTCTTGGTGCGAACCAAAGACCGATGACTGGCTCGGCTCACACGAAGCATGGGCGATTGCTGAAAAGTCGATTGGTTTTGATGGTCAAGAGCTGACAGTGATCTGGACTGAACAAATGGCTCAAGCATTCAGTCGTTGTGAAGACTTGGTTAAGACTGGTGATAAATACCAACGCGCCGAAGCCAAGAAAATCTTTTGTGATGCGTATGACCGCCTTGTGATTCAAGCCAAAGATCAGGGCTTAAAGCCGATTTATGTAGCTTCGCTGGGTACAGACAAAGATCAGGCGATTGCTGCTATCAAGCAAGCTGAGGTTGATGGTTTCTTACCAGCACCTGAAGCAAAGGCTTTACTTGAACACAAGCAGACCAAAGCTGAGATCCAGAGTGAAGCATTGAAGTATAAGACTGTAGCTCAAGAAGCTTTAGCAAAAATCAAAGACTTAATTAAGCCAAATGTAAACAAGATGACAGAGGAAGTGAAAGAGCCTCAGCCTTGGGAGTCTTTTGAGATGCCACATATCGACCCTTTTGATGATTTTGAAAAATACAAGGCGACTTTGCAGGCTGAGCAAAAGCCATTGCCGAATGCGGTGCGTTTTATGGATAAGCAAGTAGGGGGTGGGGTGTGAAAGATCAATATGACAATAAAACCACGGATTGGGTGGATGTGAATAAACCTAAATATATCGAAACCGAATTAGGTCGAGAAAAACTCTGTATTCAGTGTGGTGAATATTGGCCTTTAGATGATGAATTTTGGTTCACATACTCAGGGAAGCTGAAGAAAGATGGAACTAAAAGCACTTGTTATGAAGCTGCATGCAAGAGCTGCTACTACATTCGATATAAGCCTCAACGCTTGCAAAGACCTAAAAAAGCAATTCGTTCATATTATGAGAAAGGGGGTGCAGCATGAACGAATTACTACAACAGCGTATCGAATCCGTGCAAGCAGGTCGAAATATAACCCATGCTCAACTTGAAGCTAAGCGCAGTCTACGTGAGCAACTTGATAGTGACCTTGAGGCTTTCTTAAAAAATGGTGGAGCTGTTGAGCAATTACCTCAAGGCTTTTCGGGTGAATGCAGCAAAGGGTGGAATGGCTCAAAACCAAAATCTCAAAAGACTATGCGTCAAGTGATGGCGAATTCTGTTGTGCAGACAGATAAAAAGCGTGCTCGTCAAAAAGAGGATCAGGCAGCGCTTGCAGAGATTAAAGTTCTTAGCGAATGGTGCAAGGCTCGCAAAGGCCGTGGTGGCGAGTTATGCAAGCACATAGGTGTGGCGCATGGCTTTATCTCACAGATTACAAATCAGGTTAGGCCATGCTCAAAAGAGCGTTATGAGCAAATTAAGTTAGCAATGAAAACGATTGAACAACGGGAGCAGGCAGCATGAACCTAACAATCGAACAAATGCGGGAAATTGTGGATGGGGCACCGGAATCTAACTTTCCAGTTAAATGGGGTTTAGGGTTCAAGGCCTACTTTCGGCAGGTTGGTTATTTCGTTGAGCAGTGGCATGAAGGTAAGTGGCAAACACTTTACTTTGATCCAACTTGGGTTGATTTAGAAACATTACGAGCAGCAATAGCAGACCACGAAAGAACCGACCATGTATCAGACATTCGCAATCATATTGTGCCGACGACGAGGGTGATTGAGGGATGAGTGAGCAGGGTCAAAAGTTTGACAAAAATAAGCCGCGTATGTCGCTGCTTCCAAAAGGCGCTCTAAACGCTGTAATTCGAGTTTTGGAGTTTGGAGCTAATAAGTATCAGGAAAACAACTGGAAGCATGTTCCTGACGCTAAGGTGCGATATTACGATGCAATGCAACGTCACATAGACGCATGGTGGCATGGTGAGCAGAAAGACCCTGAAACTGGAGAGCATCATTTAGCTCATGCGATTTGTTGCGGGATGTTTTTGTGGTGGTTTGATAATCAGCAATCTGGTGCACCTGAAGCGATTTTGGAAGCCATGCGAGGTGACAATGCGTAGAGCCGCAAAGGTTGATGCAAATCAAACTGAAATTGTAAAGGCGTTACGTCAGGTAGGGGCAAGTGTTCAATCACTTGCTGCAACTGGAAAGGGTGTGCCTGATTTACTGGTTGGTTTTAGGGGCAAGAATCTGCTTCTCGAAGTAAAAGACGGTGGCAAGGTTAAGTCAGCACGTAAGCTTACGCCTGATCAGGTCGAGTGGCATCAGGAATGGCGTGGTCATGTTGCGGTGGTCGAGTCCGCAGAGCAAGCAATTAAGGTTTTAGGGGAATAGGGATGAATGCAGTAACGGAAAAAATGACAAATCTTGAATGGCTTACTCAAATCGGGCTTAAAGCAATTGATTACACTGAGGAGCCAAAGGGTACTGGTGAAAAAGGACCGTCATGGGAAGATCGCTGTGCTGCAATTGCTTCAATCGAATGCCCAGCATGCAAAGCATACTGTGAATTATTGGTGTGGGGTGATTATCGGGATAATACAGAGGCGTTTAAAATTCTGTGCAGCTACATTGCCAAAATTCTACATTATGCAGCAGAGGAAAAGGTGCAGCGCCAAAAGTTCAACCTTGAGGCATTTTGTCTGAAATTGGCAAAAATGGCGGTATTTTATAACTTGCGACCACGACTTAAAGGTGAGCGTACAGCACAAGGTCAGCTTAATTTTTTTGGGATTACGGAGGTTAATGCTGATACTTACGGAAAGCGATACAAGTACCTAAGCTATATGGCTGAAAATATCCTTGAAGGATTCATGGAAGAAATTGATTTTTATGTAGATGAGTACAGAAAGGAATTGACACGTAGCCGTCGCTAAGCTATATTTTTTGTATAGTGGCAAAACTATACGCAAGCCACTTGAAAGCAAATGACAATCAGGAAAGACTGGTAGTTACCGTAAAGGCTCACAGAAATGTGGGCTTTTTGCGTTTTGGCGGTTCCTATTAATTTCTAGTGGTTTTTAAATTGATTACCGCCACCCTATTCAGGAGATTCACATGCTCCAATTTTTAAAATGCCTATTCAGCTTTCACGGTGCGACTGAGATTGACCACACGATTGATGGCGATGAGATAAAGGTTTGTCGGGATTGTTTGAAAGAAGTTGAATAGCAAAAACCCCATGAAGAAATGGGGTTTGGATAAGAATATATTGCCTATGTTTTATTA
>NZ_VOZS01000038.1:0-9639 GCF_013419675.1 Acinetobacter sp. YH12069
ATGGTAAGCCATTGGCATTTTACAGTGACAAACATTCAGTTTTTAGGGTGAATCAAAGTAGCAAGAAAGACACCAAGATTACCCAGTTTGGACGTGTTCTGAGCACTCTCAATATCGATATCATTTTTGCTAACTCCCCTCAAGCCAAAGGTCGTGTAGAACGAGCGAATAGAACACTTCAGGATCGTCTGATTAAGGAGATGCGTCTAGAAGGCATCAAGTTCAATTGCAGATGCCAATAAGTGGCTGCCGTGCTTTATTGAGCAATTTAATCGTAAATTCGCCAAGATGGCTTTTAATTCCAAGGATCTACATCGGCCTATCGCTGAAACAGCCGAAGAATTAGATGATGTTTTTACCTGGCGTGAACCCCGCAGGGTCACGAACAGCTTGACGATTACTTATGATAAATGCGTATATATCTTGGAAAACAGCGAAGAAAATCAAAGATTGGGCGGCAAGTATCTTGAGTTCCTGGAATATCCGGATGGTACTGTAGCCATTGAATATCAGGGAAGAAAAATCAATTACAGCATCTTTGATAAATTAAGTCAGCTCAACCAGAGAGAGATCGTTGAGAATAAACGTTTGGGTTCTGTGCTGGCACATATTCAACAACAGCATGAACAACTGGAACACCAAAACAAACGCAATCGTTCTCAAAAGATGCCACGTAGACAAGCACAGAAAACAGCGATTGAACAACGAAATCTAAATCCTGTGCTTGACTTGGAAATGTCCATATAGGACATTTCTATTTGGTTATTAGGTAGGACATTTCTACTTGGGAATAACATCAAATCCGCCCTAACTATGGTCGAATCTCTTTCAACTCACGTTGAATAAAATGCTGAATCATATCGCGGTATAAACGTTCCACAATATCTGCATTTACACCGTGCTCTGTGGCTTGTAGACGAATTTTACTAATCACCGCTTCGACACGTTCTGGTGATTGAACATCCTGTACTGAACGCTTAAAACGCACCGCTTGATCAACATAAAACTGACGTGCAGCAATGAGCTCAATAATTCCCTGATCAATCACATCAATCTGTGCGCGGGCTTGCTCTAATGACTCAACTTTTTCTTTCTTCATCTTCTCTGGCTTCACTTTCAGCGGTGTTTTCACTTTTATACTTCTCTTCTAACACATTACTGAAAATACTTTCAATCATCCATACGCGGTATAAGCTATTAAATACATAGCTTTGACCTGCAATACGTAATTCTAAAACAGGAAAATCGGGCTGTGACTTCATCTCACAGTGCATATCATTTTCTTTTAATTTTTCAGCAATATCGTCAGTAGTCAGTTCAGAAATCTCTAACTCATACTGTAAAGCCTGAAAATGTGCTTTGAAGGATAAATCACGCCCTTTAGTCCATACGGCTTCCAAAATGCGATACATCACATCAATACGCTGCTCTTCAGGCGCACTGTAGTACAGCTGTGACATAGCTAAAGTCGCAGCTTCTGTAGGTCGGCAAAATGGCGTGAACTTAACTTCTGTACGTTTAGACAGACGTGTTGCCAAACTCCAGTCAAACAAATCTCGACCGTGATACGACAATGGATACACATTCAACTGGATATTGTAATAGTCCGCCAATTCCTCACGAATATAGGCTAGCAATAACCATGATATCGGATCTTCCATCGCGATGTAGAGATCAAGCTCAGGATCGAGTCCCTGAATTTCATTCAACTCCTCTGCATCACTAATCAGGTGCTCACGCCATTCAATATGATTGATCATAAAGATCGGGTTATCTGTCAGGAGTTTTTGTTGTTTTAAACGGCGCGTTAAACGCAGTAAATCATCTACAGCATGGTACTTACGTTCACCAAACTCAAAATACCCCGTCAAAATTGCTAAGTCAGAAAAAATCCGTTCTGGAAAATCTTGCGCTTTATGATGACGGCTGGCCATCGCGTACAGTGTTCTCAGCTTGCCATACTGTTTTTGCCACAGCATGTGGAATACATCTTCAAGTAAATAGAGAAAGTCTTGGCCGCGTAATGGGGTATTTTTTAGAATAATTTCGGCTTGTTCTAAGGCTTCATCGGTAGGCTGTTCAGGTGTTTCATGAAAACTAAAACGATGCTGCCGCGCTAAAATTTGGGCATCATTCAGACAATATTGTTGCCATTCTATCGATGACATTTGATTGGGAGGTTCTGCACTCTGACGACAAATAATCACTTTCAGTGGTTTAATTTCATCACTGAGAATTTCTTCTAATTGAGGCAGTTGCTGCGCAGCCAAATAGCTATAGACATCATCCAGTCGAAGATAAACACTCAGACCTTGTTCCGTGGGTAACACCGCTTGTCGGGTCGGTTTCTGATAAAACCAACTCGATCGGATTGGATCGAACCAACGGCGTAACAGTGACATGCGTTTTTTGCCTCAAAATGATGAATTGTGCCGAACCTGCCAGCACATGCTTAAAATTCAACTTCTATTATGAAGCTGTTTTAAATGAGATATAAGCCTTGTGCAAAACTTATATCAAGTCAGGGCTGAATGTTCAATGTTTAACAATGGATTAGACGTCTAGATTTAGGTCAGTCACCGCACCTTTTTCCGCACCAGAGGTCAACTTGGCAAATTTAGCCAAAGCGCCATGGGTATAATTCGGTTTCGGTTTGACCCAGGCCGCACGACGTGCAGCAAGTTCATCCTCAGCCACATGCCAAGTCATTTCACGGGTTTCAGCGTTAATTGATATTTTATCGCCGTTTTTAACCAAGCCAATTGGGCCTCCTTCATAGGCTTCTGGTGTCACATGCCCAATCACAAAACCATGGCTGCCGCCCGAGAAACGCCCATCAGTCAACAGTGCAACAGATTGGCCTAGACCTTTACCAATAATCGCTGAAGTCGGTTTTAACATTTCCGGCATACCCGGCCCGCCTTTCGGCCCAACACCGCGGATCACCACCACTTCACCTTCTTGTACTTCGCCATCTAAAATACCGCGCATGGCGCCCTGCTCTCCCTCAAATACCCGCGCAGGCCCTTCAAAATATAGCCCTTCTTTACCGGTAATTTTAGCCACAGCACCTGTCGGTGATAAATTGCCTTTGAGCACTACTAAGTGCGAATCCTTTTTGATCGGTGCATCAAACGGCAGAATAATTTGCTGACCTTCAGGATAATCCTCTACCTTGGCTAAGTTTTCCGCCAAAGTTTTGCCAGTGACAGTCAGGCAAGAACCATCGAGCATACCTGCCTTCAGCATGCGCTTCATCAGCGGCTGAATACCACCAATGGCGATCAGTTCCGACATTAAATATTTACCCGATGGCCGCACATCGGCCACCACAGGAATATCTTTACCGATGCGCACAAAATCATCCAAAGACAGTTCCACGCCTGCGGTATGCGCCATGGCAATCAAATGCAGTACGCCATTGGTTGACCCGCCTAAAGCAATCAGCACTTTAATCGAGTTTTCAAAAGCGGCTTTGGTCATAATGTCGCGCGGCTTAATATCGAGACGCAGCAGGTTCATCACGGCTTCACCTGCGCGTTGGCAATCTTCAATTTTATCTGCTGAAACTGCTTCCTGCGCCGATGAACCTGGCAAGCTCATGCCTAAGGCTTCAATCGCTGAAGCCATCGAATTGGCCGTATACATACCGCCGCACGAACCCGGCCCCGGCAGCGCGACTTCTTCAATCTGCTTCACTTGAATTTCATTGATTTCGCCTTTGGCATGCTGACCCACTGCTTCAAATACCGAGATCATGTCGGTATGACCTGCTCCGGGTTTAATGGTGCCACCATAAATAAACAGACCCGGACGGTTTAAACGCGCCAAGCCCATGATGCAACCCGGCATGTTCTTGTCACAGCCGCCTATGGCAATTACGCCATCATAGGCCTGACAACCCACCACAGCTTCAATAGAGTCGGCAATGATTTCCCGCGACAGCAGTGAATACTTCATACCTTCAGTACCATTGGAAATGCCGTCAGAAATCGTAATGGTATTGAAAATAATGCCTTTTCCGCCTGCAGCATTGACCCCGTTCTCAGCTTCACGCGCCAAGCCATCAATATGCATATTACACGGCGTGACGTTGGCCCAAGTCGAAGCAATACCAATAAATGGGCGTTTAAAGTCTGCATTTTGGAAGCCCGTGGCACGCATCATGGAACGTGCAGGCGCATTCTCTATGCCGTCATAAACAGGTGCTGAATGTTCGCGGATATTATTTTTACTCATTGTTCTTCCTTGGCGATCGCTGATTTTGTGCCTCAGTTTTGGCGGATTCTTTTAAATTTATTGTATAGAAAGCGCTCGGCATGTAAAAGAAATTAGATCTCAACAAAAAAGATTTTTAGCGCATGCAATACCATTCAATCACATGACAAAGCGACATGGATGTCGCTGTTTTCCTATATGGCAGGGATGCCATATCAGGAGAACAAAAGATTTTTGTTACTTTTGATCTTTCAAAAGTAAGGGATTGCCTACACAAAGCCATATAAATTATAGCTACTATTCGAGGCTGTCTTTTTAGAATTTTAATGACATCCACTAATTATTAAATTTTATTTAGTTGCTTCAAGAAACATTATTTTTAATCAAATTAAGAAATCTATAACTTAGAATTATTGTCTCATTATTTCATTTAAAAGCTGATTACAGCGGAGTCTTACCTCTATAAAAGCAAATTTTCGGAGCTCGTATGTTACTTTTGTTTCGGCAAAAGTAACCAAAACCATTTGTCATCCGCAAAACTCGGCAACTGTTTGCAACTAAAAAAATGATCGCAGAAACATTCACTTTTAAATTACCGTTTGCCTCAGACAGTTGCGGATGACATTTCCTCGTATCCAATGCAAGTTATGTAGATGTAAATTAAAAAAGCACCCCATGTGGAGTGCTTTTTTATTTGGAGATCTAAAATTTAGATTTCACGTACTGCGCCTTTCGCCGCACTCGTGGTATGCATTGCATACGCTTTCAATGCTTTCGAAATTTTGCGTGGACGCTCTTCAACTGGATGCCAACCTTTGGCTTCTTGCGCTGCACGGCGAGCTGCCATAGTCGCTTCATCAACAGCTAAGTTGATGGTACGGTTTGGAATATCAATTTCGATTAAATCGCCATCTTCCACCAAACCAATTGCACCGCCTTCTGCTGCTTCTGGAGACACGTGACCAATAGAAAGGCCTGATGAACCGCCAGAGAAACGACCATCCGTTAATAGTGCACATTCTTTACCTAAACCTTTCGATTTCAGGTAGCTGGTTGGGTACAGCATTTCTTGCATGCCCGGACCGCCGCGTGGACCTTCGTAGCGAATTACAACTACATCGCCCGCTTTGATTTCATTACCCAAAATCGATTCTACTGCAGAATCTTGGCTTTCAAATACACGTGCAGTACCGTTAAATTTCAGGATGGAATCATCCACACCTGCAGTTTTTACAATACAGCCATCTAGCGCGATGTTGCCATAAAGCACAGCCAAACCACCATCTTTAGAGAATGCATGTTCTGCATTACGGATTACACCCGCTTCACGGTCACCATCAAGACGTTGGTAATAACGATCTTGAGAGAATGCTGTTTGCGTTGGTACACCGCCCGGTGCTGAACGGAAGAATTGATATACGTCTTCATTTTCAGTACGGATGATGTCCCATTTATCCAAAGCATCTTTTAGTGAAGCTTCATGAACGGTACCAACCGAAGTATCGAGCAAGCCTGCACGGTCTAATTCACCCAAAATCGACATGATGCCGCCTGCACGGTGTACATCTTCCATATGCACGTCGTTTTTCGCAGGTGCAACTTTACAGAGTACAGGCACTTTGCGAGACAAACGGTCAATGTCGTCCATCGTGAAATCAACACCAGCTTCATTGGCAGCTGCTAATAAATGCAGAACGGTGTTGGTTGACCCACCCATTGCGATGTCTAAAGTCATGGCATTTTCATACGATGCTTTGGTTACCATTTCACGTGGCAATACACTGTAATCATCTTGTTCGTAGTGACGTTTGGTAATTTCTACGATCAATTGACCAGCTTTTTCAAATAATTTTTTACGGTTGGCATGGGTTGCAAGCGTAGAACCATTACCCGGTAAGGACAGACCCAATGCTTCTGTTAAGCAGTTCATTGAGTTTGCGGTGAACATACCTGAACATGAGCCGCAAGTTGGGCATGCAGAACGTTCGTATTCAGCAACTTCTTCATCGGTATAGTTGTCATCTGCAGCTACAATCATGGCATCAATCAAGTCGATCGCTTTGTCATTGCCACGAATTTTAACTTTACCCGCTTCCATTGGACCGCCAGAGACAAATACCACTGGAATGTTCAAGCGCATTGCCGCCATCAACATCCCTGGGGTAATTTTGTCACAGTTGGAAATACATACCATCGCATCGGCACAGTGCGCGCTCACCATGTATTCTACTGAGTCTGCAATTAAGTCTCGTGAAGGCAATGAATACAGCATACCGTCATGGCCCATCGCAATACCGTCATCGACTGCGATAGTATTGAACTCTTTGGCTACACCGCCTGCTTGCTCAATTTGACGCGCCACGAGTTGACCAAGGTCTTTAAGATGAACGTGACCCGGTACAAATTGAGTAAATGAGTTCACGACGGCAATAATTGGTTTACCGAAGTCTTCATCTTTCATACCAGTTGCGCGCCATAAGCCGCGCGCACCCGCCATATTTCTTCCGTGTGTCGATGTTTTTGAACGATAGTCAGGCATTTTATATTTCCAACAAAGTTTGAGCTTGAAATGAATCCTACAGATTCACTCTGGCTAAATCATACTGACAATGATGTAAAATCAGTCGAATTTTAAACCTATCATACACCAAGCCATTGTTTTTAAAGATGGCTTTTTAAGCTGAGATTTGGGCAGATGTGTCTATCAATAAAAACGAGTGATTTGACGACAAAAATCTTTTAACTGAAATCTACTATACCGCCATCAATGGCTGCACAATACAAAACTTTCATGAATAATTTTTAAATTTTATATAAATATAATTTATTTAAAAATTGCAAATTTGCGATTTTGGGTTATGAAATCATTGAGCTTGGACAGCTTCAAAGTTGCAAAAATCAATTTCTAATGTTCTAAATTACGCATTAATCATTTGCTATAATCCACATATTCAACACAGATTCGGTTCATTCATTTTGAAAATCATCTTTGCCGGTACGCCAGAATTTGCCGCAACAGCACTAGCTGCTTTGCTCAACACACAACATGAAATTGTTGCGGTATACACTCAACCTGACCGCAAAGCTGGACGTGGACAAAAACTCACAGCTTCTGCCGTAAAGCAATTGGCTTTAGAGCACCATATTCCTGTTTACCAACCCCTTCATTTCAAATCATCGACTGAAGAAGGTTTAGCCGCACAAGCGGAATTAAAAGCTTTAAATGCCGATGTTATGGTGGTTGCAGCCTATGGTTTGATCTTGCCGCAAGTGGTGCTAGATACCCCGAAATATGGCTGTCTGAATATTCATGGTTCATTGCTGCCACGTTGGCGTGGTGCAGCACCGATTCAACGTGCCATCGCAACAGGTGATATTGAAACAGGTGTCACCATTATGAAAATGGCAGCCGGACTAGATACTGGCGACATGATGTATAAAACCATCTGCCCGATTGAAGCAACGGATACCTCTGCAACTTTGCATGACAAACTTGCAGAGCAAGGTGCAACTGCAATTACTGCCGTTTTAGACACTGAACAAACATTGCAGCAATATTTAGACAGCCGTGAAGTTCAAGACGAAGCATTAACAGTTTATGCACATAAGCTATCAAAAGCTGAAGCAAAAATTGATTGGTCCATCGATGCCGTACAAATCGATCGTAATATTCGCGCCTTTAATCCGTGGCCGGTAGCATTTATTCAGTTGGATGAACAAAACAACTTACGTGTTTGGCATTCTGAACTTTCTGCTGTGTCTGCACCGAACGCTCAAGCAGGTGAAATCATTGCCATCGACAAAAAAGGCATACACGTTGCCTGTGCCAATGGTAGCGTGATTATTTTGACCTCTTTACAATGGCCAGGTGCTAAACCACTCAACCCTGTACAAATTTTACAAACCCAAAAATTGACTATTGGACAAATTTTATAATGAAGCAATCTCCCAACGCCTCGACCCGAGACCTTAATTTACGTGCTCAGGTAGTGAAGACGTTATTGGCTGTCCAAAATGGTCAATCGCTGCAATCGGTACTCGCGCAGCAAATGAATATCGTGTCAGATAAAGACCGTGCGTTATTCCATGAATTGGTGCTCGGTTGTTTACGTCAATGGTATGCATTGAAACAATTGACTTTACCATTACTGTCTAAACCGGTAGATAACCAAGTGGTTGAAACCTGTTTATACCTTGGTTTGTATCAATTATTGTGTACCCGTGTCGCAGCTCATGCTGCAATTTCTGAAACGGTGGAAGCTGCAAAACAATTGGGTATGGGAAGTCTGAGTGGCCTCATCAACGCAATTTTGCGCCGTGCAACACGTGAAACAGAACAGTTCTACGACGTGCTTGAACAAGCCACCAATTTACCAAGTTGGTTAACCAAACGCCTGAAAAAAGACTGGGGCGAACAATTTGACGAGCTCAGCTATGAGCTTAAACAAATTGCGCCACTGACGTTACGTGTCAATACACGCCAAGTGAGCCGTGACGAATACCTCGATATTTTGCAAGATGAAGGCATCGATGCACATCGCTGTGAACTCTCTAATGTCGGTATTGTGATGGATGAAAGTTTACATATTCCAAGTTTACCGGGCTTTGAAGCTGGTGGTTTTTCAGTACAAGATGAACATGCTCAGCTGTGTGCAACACTATTACCAAATCTCGATGGTAAATTTGTGATTGATGCTTGTGCTGCGCCGGGTGGTAAAACCGCACATATTTTAGAGACTTTCCAACCGAAGAAACTCATTGCACTGGATCAAGATGAAAAGCGTCTAAAACGTGTGGTTGAAAACCTTGATCGTTTGGATCTCGATGGTAAACATGTTGAAATTCAGACTGCCGATGCCATCACCTATACTGCTCCTGAACTTGCTGATTGTATCGTGCTCGATGCCCCATGTACTGCTGTCGGTGTAATGCGTCGTCATCCTGATATACGTTTACTACGTCAATCGGGCGACATTGCAAAAACTGTAGTGTTACAAAAACAAATTTTGGAAAACATGTGGAAGCAGCTTAAAGTCGGCGGCACGCTGCTTTATATCACATGCTCGATTTTAAAAGCTGAAAATGAACAGCAAATGGTTGAGTTCTTTGCCAATCATGCCGATGCCCAAGAAATTAAAATTGAAGCGGATTGGGGTGTTGAACAAATCCATGGTCGTCAATTGTTCCCGAAAGTGGGTTATGGCGATGGCTTCTTCTACTGCCGCATTCAAAAAACAGCTTAATCTACAATAGAATTTGCTTTTTAGTACCACATAAAAAAGGAACCCTCGGGTCACTGCTGTCCCATAGTTTGACTTAAATAAAAAACCTGAGTCCAAAATAGTTAAAATGTAAGTGCTAACAAAGACTTCAACTATAAAGGATTCAGGTTTTGTCACATCAGAATACCGTATTTCATCA
>NZ_VOZS01000039.1:0-7722 GCF_013419675.1 Acinetobacter sp. YH12069
TTTTAATAAACCTCATCCGGTTTTTTGATGAGTCATTATTTCATGTGCTTGCACTGAAATTGGCTCATCAAAAAATTGGAGTCCTGGCTAACCATAAGGAAGGAAAAAACGGCTCAGGAAGCCTCTCTTTTTAGGTTCAGGCTCAACGTGTTCTGGGACAGGGATACGTTTGTTCTCTGGAGTAGTCAATCCGTCATCTTTAGGTGGAACGACTATTACCTCTTCCTTCATTTCTACAATGGGAGCTGATTGAGGGAGTTCGAGTTCACTAGGGTCTTGAATCTTTGGTTTGGGTGCTTCCAGTAGACGTTGCATCGTCTCAATTTGATTTTGATAAAAGGATTCACGCTCTTTTGCATCATCAAGCTGATTTTTCAGCATGTCTATCTGTTGCCTAAGTAGTAAAACTTCTGCCGAATTTGGACTGTCTATTTTTACAGATTCTTTTACATCTAGTTTTTTTGAAGGTTCGCCAAAAACACGGATAGCTTCAGCCAGATCAATTTTATTATCAGAATTTTTACTTAAAATTCCTTTCTTTATGTTGTTGTAAATCGTTTGTCTATTGATATTGTAAAGCTTAGAAAGCTCAAGAACTGTAAGGCTTTTCATGCTGTAAATCTATGCCTAACTCTGTCAAAAGTTGTTGTCTATTAGACTGCCTAATAGACAAATGATCAAGTATAAATTTTAGGCAGCTTGATAGCCAACTTTTTGAAGATAAGGGAATAATTCTTGGAATTTTTCACTATCTTGAAGCATTTCAGCAATACGTATAGCGAATTGTGGATAGCTTTCTGTACCCTGAGAATACTTACCCATTTCTGGTAGTTCGGAAAGTTTAGTAGCGAATAAGTGGCGTTGCTTATCTGTCATTCTCGAGAACAGATCAGTTGTATTAGGGTCTCTATTAGTTTCTATAGATCGAATAGTTGCTTTCTTTGGCTTAAAGCTAAAAGAAAATCCTGAGATTGAACGACCTTTTTTATGCTGTTCGTATTTAACAGTTATATCTGAAAATTCGTTGATTTGATCTACTGCAATATCTAAAACACGTCTCTTAAATGCTTCCATTCGAGTGTATTCGTTAACACCTATACCAAGTTGGCTACGAAATTTATTTAATTCATAAACAGGCGTTTTCCCTACAGACTTCCATTGCATTAAGAGCTCATAAAGACGTACTGCATAAACGCTTTTGAAGTCAGCAGTTTTTTTCAAATGATAACTAGTAAAATACTGTTCAAACCCATCTATTTTAGTGACATGTTCAATTACCACACGAGTTAAGGTAACTAAAATTCTTCCTTCACCTTTCCGATAATTAGCATCTTGAATCCAGCGACTTTTTGTTAAAGTTCCATCTTCATTGGTAATCGTAAATTGTCTTTTAAAAAGAGAATCTTCTGCTTCAATTAATGCTAAATAAGCTGCATCTGGAGAAACGTTAAATGCTTTAGCATATCTAAGAGCATTTAATTCTAAAGGTTCATCTGTTGATAATCCTTGTCCAGTCTCACGAGCGTCTACAATTGCGAGCTGAAGTAAACGGGTTTCGCTTAAAGTAAGTGTCTGTAAAGCTTGTACAAGTTTATTAGATTTTACGACTAAGTCTGTCATGTCATTCTATTTAGCAACAATTTTATTGTGTTGCTATAACAACATAATAAATATTTGTTGTCAAATACCGAGGAAACGTTGCTATATAACCGAGGAAACGTTGCTATATAACCGAGGAAACGTTGCTATATAACCGAGGAAACGTTGCTATATAAAGCTTGAAATCCTTATAAATAAAAGGATTCAGTCGAGTTAAAAACATTTAAAAACTTTAAAAATAATTAAAAGCATATTTCATGAAAAATTGCCCTTGGTTTTCGCTTCGCTCAAACTCTATTGAATCTCGCTCTCGCTCGATTCGTTGGGGCAATTTTTGGTTAATCCCTAGGTAACTTCAATAAAAAGCAAAAGCAACTCGGAATTCGCTTCGCTCATAAGCTTTTTTTCTCGCTTCGCTCGGTCTAGGAATAAAACTTGGAAAGTTCGCACCCATTCGGGATGCTCTGTAGGGTAGGTGATTAATGGATAGGGAGCTTGTAATCAGGGAAAGGAAAGGGCAAATTTTCTCAGTTCGCTCGTAGACACTCGCTCTGTTTAACGACTCATGCCACGAGATTTCATTTTAGGCGCATGTTGCTGTGCTTTGAGTTGTTGTTCTTGTCTGAGTTTCAGCTGTTGTTCTGCTTTGATCTCATTCACACATTTTTTAATGACTTGATAGGTTGAGTATAGATTCTGGTATTGCTTGGCTTTGGCCGGATGTTGTTGTTGGTACTGCTTCCAGGCATGTTCTTTAAACTTTTCATTTTCCAATAAATCCTTCACACCATGTTTTTTCTGGTGTTCATGCTGACCTTTCAGTTTTTTGTGTTCTTGGTAAATCGCATCACGTTGGGCTTCCCAGGCTTTTTTTCCAAACAGTAAGGGTTTGTTCTGGGTTAATTGGTTGTGTTGATCCACCAGGCTTTGCAATTTGTCATGACTTTGCTTGAGTCCGCTTTTCACGATCTCCTGGGCGAGCTGCTGATTGAACTCGTTTTTATGCTTTTGCATCTTGCCCAGGGTGTTTTCTGCCTTTTTAAAAACATCCTGCATAAAATGCAGGTCTAGATTCGCCTCTTTTGCGCTTATTTCGCCTTGTAGCAATTTGACTAGGGTTTCTCTCTGTTTTTCCTCAAACAGGGCTTTTTCGTCAATTGGTGGCGTTTTAGCGCTATTTTTGATTTGGATCTGCTGTTCAGTTTTCAGTTTTCTGAGTTTTATCTCATTTTCAGCAATCAGCAGGTCCATATTTTTGCCGTATTGCAGCTGAGCCTGATTTCTCTGTTTGATTTCATCATTGCTTCGGCTGATTTCGGTCTCAATCCCTTTTCGGCGCAGCTCGGTGACTTTCGGTCCTTCGTGCAGGGTGGCTTCCAGGCCATTCTCCTGGTCTTTGTAGCTGCGGTGGTCAACCCGGGCGGTGGACCCGGCCAGATCCAGGTGCATATTGCAGATATTGGCAAAGTGTTCGCGCCAATGTTCGATTTCTCCACTGTGTTTCTGATCCAGTTCCCGGGTTTTCTCGGTAAAACCTTCGGGAGTGAGCTTGCGTGTGCTCATCAGGATATGGGCGTGATAATTGCGTTCATCACTGCCGGATCCGGTATGCGGTGCATGGATACAGGCATCGACGGCCACCTGATGTCTGTCTACGATACTGGCGCATAGTTCTTCGAGCATGGCCAGGCGTTGTTCCTGGTTCAACTCACTTGGAAAAGCAATTTCAAATTCCCGGGCGACTGTCGAGTTTTTTCTGGTTTCTCGTTGTTCCACTTCGTTCCAGAGTTTTCCCCGGTTTTTTAAATACTCTGGTGCGCCTTCGGGTAAATAAATTTCTTTGTATTCCACACCAGTTTTTCGGCTGTAGTCATGTTCTCGGCCTTCACGTTCGCAATAGATCTTTTCACCTGCCCGATAGGCAATCGCAGCAGTGGCGGAACGCCCTGCTGATCTTGCTACGGTTTTAACTGAAAAGTGGTAAATCGCCATGTCTGTTTTTCGCTTTTAAATTTTCACGTAGTGAAATACAACCGTGAATACGGTTGTCGGGGTATTGGGGGAGACCCCAATCGTACTTGCAAACAAAGTTTGCATAAGTGCGCTCTTCGAGGAAAACATTACTATACATATAGCACCTTGAATGCATATTCAAGTGCGCTTATGTTAGGGATGGTTTCCCAGGATGATGGTATTGGATTAATGAGCGTTACTGAAACACTAGACAGCAAAATCAAAGCACAGGAAGAAAAGCTAAAGCAGTTAAAGGCTCAAAGACAGGCAGCACTGGCAAGAGAACGTGCTAAAGAGAAAGAACAAGCTCGAAAGGATGATACCAGACGCAAAATTTTAATTGGATCCTGTATGCTAAAGATCACTGAAGATGATGAACAAGCCAGAGCTAAATTAATTGCTCAGATGGATAAGTATTTAACAGATGAGCGTGACCGAAAGCTTTTTAATTTATAAATTTTGAGGGATAAGTAGTGGAAGATCCAACACTTAATAAGTTAATACGTAATACAGAATTATTCTTCGAACATCACTGGAATGTAGACCTATTAGGAAAGCCTCCTGAATGGTCACCAGTACATTTTAATTTTGGAAAAATTCCTAATTACGATAAACAAGGTGTATATGCGTTTGTCAAAGGGGATTTAGTGACTTATATCGGTGTTGGGACTTCTAGAGGTGCTGGCCGTTATCGTGGTAATGGCTTAAGCGCCAGGGTAATGAAATATTGCCGATGGAATGAAGATAAAACTGAATATATTGCGATAGATCCAAGACTGAAAGATGCTGGATCCATCATTACAATAGGCTTTGAGCGTGATACGGCTTATTTAGCAAATGCCCTAGAAGTTTTTCTTATCTCTAAAATCCAACCTGTCCACAATGTGGTTAAAGTTGGTATGTAATTTCGCATAAGAGATTTTATGTTAAATAAGATGGAACTTAGACAAAATTTTATTAATAGTTATGCATTCTGCACAGTTAGTTTTAGACCTAAAGCATTTACTACACGATTAATCGTATCAAAACGAGGTGCTGAATCTTGACGGAGTGCTTTGTAAAGTGCTTCACGTCCAATTCCTGCTTCTTTAGCGATTTGAGTCATACCACGAGCTTTAGCAATTACACCAAGTGCATGAGCTAGTTCAGCAGGGTCATTCTCTTCAAGAACCATATTAAGATACATTACAATATCTTCTTCACTCTTAAGTGCTTCTGCCATGTCAAAGCTAGGTAGATCAGCTATTTTAACCATTTTTCAATCCTCTAAAGATTTTGATAAATCAACAGCTCGTTCTATATCCTTTTGCTGTGTAGATTTATCACCACCTCCAAGCATCACAATGATTACATCACCATGTTTGATGTAATACATGCGCCAACCTGGTCCGAAGAACTCTCGCATTTCCCAAACACCTTCTTGAAGATGCTTTACATCGCCCCAATTACCACGCTGAACCTTATCTAATCTTCGATTCAGTTTAAGACGGGTCATACTGTCTTTAATGCTATCTAGCCATTCATCAAATTCAGGGAGACGTTTAATCTCGGTCATGAAAGTTCCTCTTTATTGTATTCGATCGAATACACAACATTATAATGAATATATTTTATGAGTAAATGAAATAATAAGAATATATTTTATCAATTGATTATTTAATAACCTATGTTCTTGGCAAAAGGTATCAAACCTGCTCATAAAAAAGCCGACTTGTTTCTAAGTCGGCTTTTTACTGTTTTTGAAGTCAGTCAAAATTTTATAACTATATGAAAAACAATAATATTTTAAATTGCGTTTCGTATAAGCTCTATTATGTTAAATAATTAAGGATAAAAGCTTTATTACTAAATAGAACAGTTGCTTAAAGCAGTATAGAGTTAAGTTTGCATTTTAATATCAAGTTGTCTTTCAGCACCGATAATCACCATACGAATCCCATTTTCAAAAATGTCATCCGCATTCATATTTTGTAAGGTATTCACTCCTTGGAGCATGAGTGGATATATAGTTGGATCGGCTTCGAATGGTGGGTCTGATCTTATTTCTTCTTGCTGCTCCTCAAGGACCCACCCAACAATAAACCTTCCTAATGTCATAAGTAATGCAACTGCTTCAACAGGAGAAAACCCAGCATGAGATAACAGCGCAACTTGGGCCTCAATCGTGTTGAAATGTCCTTGACTGGGGCTAGTTCTTGCATGTAGACGAGCACCATCACGGTAAGCTAGTAGTGCTCGACGAAAGCTTACAGAATTAGCGAGCAACCAATCTTGCCATGTCATCCCATCGATGGGTAAAGAAACTAAATGGTGTTCATTTATAATGGTTTCCGCCATTGCTTCCATTAACAAGGATTTATTCTTGAAATGCCAATATAGAGTTGGAGATTTAATACCCAATCGTTGAGCTAGCTTGCGTGTGGTTATTGAATCTATGCCTTCTTCATTCAACATATCCAATGCGGTACGCAGGACTATTTCACGTGTCAGACGTTGAGGTGCAATATCTTTTTTACTCATAAATCTATCACTGATAGGGAGTGTGTGAGAGAATATTAATTCTATCATTGCTAGAGAAGGCATTTGTGAAGAAATCATTGAGCGTGATTTTAATCACTATATTTCTGGATGCTGTTGGGATTGGTTTAATTATGCCGATCTTGCCTGAATTATTACGGTCATTGGCTGGAGCTGAAGCAGGCGGTGTTCACTATGGTGCTTTATTAGCTGTGTATGCTCTGATGCAGTTCATTTTTGCACCTATCCTTGGAGCGTTGAGTGACCGATTTGGACGTCGACCTGTATTAATTATTTCAATTGCTGGTGCAACGGCTGATTATCTCCTAATGGCTGCTGCTCCTTCTCTATTGTGGCTATATATTGGTCGTATTTTTGCGGGAATTACAGGTGCCAACATGGCTGTTGCAACAGCTTATGTTTCAGATATTACTCCAGCCCATGAGCGTGCAAAAAGGTTTGGTCTCCTTGGAGCTGTCTTTGGTATTGGGTTTATAGCGGGTCCGGTAATAGGTGGAGTTTTGGGTGAATGGAACTTACATGCACCGTTCTTTGCTGCTGCTTTTATGAATGGGATTAATTTAATAATGACAGCAGTCTTATTAAAAGAATCAAAACACAGCAATAAAATGACTGAGAAGGTTCAGGAGCAATCAATATTAAAGAAATTATCCTATTTGATCACTCAACCTAATATGGCTCCATTGCTTGGTATCTTTTTAATTATCACATTGGTTTCACAAGTCCCCGCAACTTTATGGGTTATCTATGGGCAGGATCGTTATGGCTGGAGTATATTTATTGCAGGTGTTTCCCTTGCTAGTTATGGAATATGCCATTCTATTGCACAGGCTTTTGCTATCGCCCCTATGGTAAAGAGGTTTGGAGAGAAAAATACGTTGTTATGTGGAATAGCTTGCGATGCAATTGGTTTACTTCTTTTATCTATTGCTGTTGAAGAATGGGTGCCTTTTGCGTTGTTACCATTGTTTGCCCTTGGTGGAGTAGCCGTTCCTGCTTTGCAAGCAATGATGTCCAGAGGTATTAGTGATGAAAGACAAGGTGAATTACAAGGGCTATTAAGCAGTTTTAATAGTCTGGGGGCTATAATTGGTCCTGTATTAGTTACTAGCCTCTATTTTATGACTCAGGCATCAGCTCCTGGAATGGTATGGGCATTAGCTGCAATACTTTATGTAATCACCCTACCCTTATTGCTTAAGTATCGCCTGAATAAATATTCTGGAGTTCCATAAAATATTTAATTTATTGGTTTAAAAACTAATGGATTCTATAGTTTATCTAAAATTAACATAATACACCTTATACGAAACGTCCAAAAAATTTCCTTTTAAAACAATGTTTTATATCTGTAAAAACAGCCTAAGCACGCTCTCTTAGGCTGTTTTAGCAATTTTTCTTGTTCCACGCTCAATAAGTAAGCAATGTTCCACGGTTTTATTCAGTTTTAATAAACCTCATCCGGTTTTTTGATGAGTCATTATTTCATGTGCTTGCACTGAAATTGGCTCATCAAAAAATTGGAGTCCTGGCTAACCATAAGGAAGGAAAAAACGGCTCAGGAAGCCTCTC
>NZ_VOZS01000040.1:0-7279 GCF_013419675.1 Acinetobacter sp. YH12069
TAGATCTACTTATTGGTCAACTTAAAGCATTTGATGGAGCATTACTTGTTATCAGTCATGACCGATATTTTCTTGATATGGTTGTAGACAAGATATGGGAGTTAAAAGACGGTAAAATTACGGAATATTGGGGTGGTTACTCGGATTACTTGCGTCAAAAAGAAGAAGAGCGACAACACCAAGCCGTAGAATATGAGCTGATGATGAAGGAACGGGAGCGATTAGAATCTGCTGTGCAAGAAAAACGCCAGCAAGCTAATCGATTAGACAATAAGAAAAAAGGAGAAAAATCCAAAAACTCTACCGAAAGTGCTGGACGACTTGGGCATGCAAAAATGACTGGCACCAAGCAAAGAAAACTGTATCAGGCAGCTAAGAGTATGGAAAAGCGTTTGGCTGCATTAGAAGATATTCAAGCACCAGAGCATTTGCGTTCTATTCGTTTTCGTCAAAGTTCAGCCCTAGAACTGCACAATAAGTTCCCGATTACGGCAGATGGTCTGAGCTTAAAATTTGGTAGCCGTACTATCTTTGATGACGCTAACTTTATAATACCGCTTGGCGCTAAAGTCGCTATAACTGGATCGAATGGAACAGGGAAAACGTCCTTGTTAAAAATGATATCAGAACGTGCTGATGGATTAACCATATCTCCAAAAGCTGAAATTGGCTACTTTACACAAACAGGATATAAATTTAACACGCATAAATCTGTGCTCTCCTTTATGCAGGAAGAGTGCGAGTACACAGTTGCGGAAATTCGTGCAGTATTGGCTTCAATGGGGATCGGAGCGAATGATATTCAAAAAAACTTATCCGACTTATCGGGAGGTGAAATCATCAAACTGCTTTTATCCAAAATGCTTTTAGGAAAATATAATATTTTGCTTATGGATGAACCAGGAAACTATCTTGACCTAAAAAGTATTGCCGCATTAGAAACAATGATGAAGTCCTATGCAGGAACTATTATCTTCGTATCTCATGACAAGCAATTGGTCGATAATATTGCTGACATTATCTACGAGATCAAAGACCACAAAATCATCAAGACTTTTGAGAGAGATTGTTAATGATAGCCAATCTAATCCGAACATTAATTATTGAACTCTTTAAAGGAAATTAAAAATGACAATTCAAGATATTCAATCACTTGCTGAAGCACACGGCTTGTTGCTTACGGACAAAATGAATTTCAATGAAATGGGCATTGATTTTAAGGTCGTTTTTGCTCTTGATACAAAGGGGCAACAATGGTTGCTGCGTATTCCTCGTCGTGATGGCATGAGGGAACAAATCAAGAAAGAAAAACGCATTTTAGAATTGGTAAAAAAACATCTTTCTGTAGAGGTTCCTGATTGGAGAATTTCATCTACAGAATTAGTGGCTTATCCCATACTTAAAGATAATCCTGTTTTAAATTTGGATGCTGAAACCTATGAAATAATTTGGAATATGGACAAAGATAGCCCGAAATACATAACATCTTTGGCAAAAACCTTATTTGAAATCCATAGTATTCCTGAAAAAGAAGTTCGGGAAAATGATTTGAAAATTATGAAACCTTCAGATTTAAGACCTGAAATAGCAAACAATTTGCAGTTAGTAAAATCTGAAATTGGTATAAGTGAGCAATTGGAAACCCGCTACAGAAAATGGTTGGATAATGATGTTCTATGGGCAGATTTCACCCAATTTATACATGGCGATTTATATGCTGGGCATGTACTAGCTTCAAAGGATGGAGCTGTTTCAGGCGTTATTGATTGGTCAACAGCCCATATAGATGACCCAGCGATTGATTTTGCTGGGCATGTAACTTTGTTTGGAGAAGAAAGCCTCAAAACTCTAATCATCGAGTATGAAAAACTAGGGGGTAAAGTTTGGAATAAACTATATGAACAGACTTTAGAAAGAGCAGCGGCCTCTCCTTTGATGTATGGTTTATTTGCCTTAGAAACTCAAAATGAAAGCCTTATCGTTGGAGCAAAAGCTCAGTTGGGAGTTATATAATTTAAAAATATGATTGCTGAGAACTGCCTTGTTTTGAAACTTGGTTGGCTTTAATTAGTTTTTAGTATTCTTTATAGAAAATGCCTCGATCAAGGGGCATTTCTAACAATCATTTAACATAAAATTTCATATACGAAATTCGGGTGTTAGAACCCATTCAAAGTGTACTCATCAGTACACTTTGAAATTTTGATATAAAAAATTTAACATAAAATCTCATATACGAAATTCGGGTGTTAGAACCCATTCAAAGTGTACTCATCAGTACACTTTGAAATTTTGATATAAAAAATTTAACATAAAATCTCTTATACGAAATTTCAGCTCGATGCTTTGAAACATGGCTTTAGCCATGTTTCAAAGTCGGGCAACTTTGCGCTTGCTGTAATCTGATCAGTAATGAGAAAAACCAAGCAAAGTACCGATCATCTAGTATTTTTTAGGGTCGATCTGACACCAGTCATAGGTTTTTTCTTTGACGTTATTTGGTTGGAATGAGTAACACGGCTTTTTCGTCATGATTCTGACGAGTGTTTCTCCATCATCAACTTTGATTTGAAGTGCATATTGTTCTAATGCTTTCTTATCTGCTCTGCGCTGTTGAATTTCATCAAGGCTTGGAACATACAAAAATATAGCCAAAAGCAATACGAGAACCAAAGCCACAAAAGTACTGGCAAAAAACAGGATAAATTTTGCATTTAGTTTAGCTGTAACTTGGTTTAAATGCTGAATACTGTTGTTCAATGCGCCTGTATGCTTCTTATTTGCGTTTTCTAGCGACTTTTCAGCCTTATTGAGCACTCCGCTAGCCACTTCGTTGTAAAACGTCTCTAATCGCTTGTTATCGTCTGCTATGGCTTCTCTGTATTCCTTCATAGATGCCAATAGAATATATAACTGATCGTCTAGGTCTAAATCATCATTTTGGTTACTCATCGTGACCATCCATCATTATCTAAATCTCGTGATGCCTTACGATTTGCTTGTTCGGCTCGTTGTTTATCTAATTCTTGCTGTCGCTTCATTTCCGCTTGGCGTTCCAGTTCTAGGCGTTTGCTTTCTTGGTTCTTCTGCCATTGCTCAAAACCTTGATCGACACGGTTTAAACCACGCTGTAAAACGCTCTCTTTCTGCTGTTTCTGTTGGTCAAGTTGTTGGGTATTCTGCTGTTTGACGTTGTCATTGAAACGGCTAATTTCAGTGTCTATGCCTTGTCTGCGTAATTGAGTGACTTTGGTGCCTTCATGGATGGTGGCTTGTAGTCCGTTGTTCTGATCGGCATAGCTGCGGTGATCTATTTTTTCTCGGTAGCCTGCACGTTCCAATGCTTTATTGGCTAACTCTGCCCATGTTTCTCTAATTTGCTTAATGTCTTCTTGGGTTGTCCCCATACCAAGGCTTTTTCGTTTGGCGTTGCTGAGTTCAATATCGGTTTTGGTGGTCAGAGTGAGTTTTTTGTCTGCGTCCAATTCGGCTTTTCGGGTTGTGAGCATGATATGGGCGTGATGGTTTTTATCATTACCGCCTTTACTCGGTTCATGGATGGCTAAATCTGCGATTACGTCATAGCGATCAACTAAGGACCTGGCAAAGTCTTTTGCCAAGTCCTTACGTTGATCAGCGTCTAATTCATCAGGCAGGGCAATCACCCATTCTCTAGCGGTTCGGGCATCTTTGCGGTTCTCGGTTTTTTCTGCCAAGTTCCAAAGTTCGCCACGGTCAATTTCAATATCTAAATTAGAGATAATTTCAGAATGGGCGACACCGTCTTTTCTCGTAAAGTCATGGGTCAGCCCTGTGCGTTCATCTTCTAGTTTTTCACCTGCACGATAAGCACTTGATGCAACCGCAGTTCGTCCTGAACTTCGGTTAACTGTTTTAGTTGAACAATGATAGATTGCCATGCAGTCGCCTTGAGATGCTTTTGCTTTTAAAAAATTGCGTAGCAGTTTTTTGGGGTTAAGGGGATACCCCTTACGCAAACTTTGACTTGGATGAAATCCAAGTCGTAAGTGCGCATTTCATGAAAAACACGATAGCATATAGCCCGCTTGAATTTCAATTCATAGGGTTTTATGCTTGAGTGGTTTTCTATATCCCGAAATTAACCGTTATGACAAAATCTGCTGAAAATATCGAAAAGAAAATTGAAGCCCAATTAGAAAAGTTGAAACAGTTAAAAGCTCAAAAACAGGCTATTGATGCAAGAGAAAAAACCAAGCAAAAGGAACAAGAAAGAAAGGACGATACAAGACGTAAAATTTTGCTCGGTTCTTACTTAATTAAAAAGATGCAATCTAATGAAGCCAATAAAGAAAAAATACTCGCTGAACTCAACGAATATTTAACAGAAAATAGAGATAGACAGCTTTTTGATTTGCCCGATATTGAAGCCTAATTTTTCTTAGCTGTTTGGTTGTTCTGTTCGGCTTGATACTCGGGAATGAGCGTATTTAAAACCTTTTGAATATTGTCTTTGTCCTCTATCTGCAAATTATCTCGATAGTAAATTAAGTCCTGTATTTTGCTTTCCATCTGCATTTTTTTGGTGGGTTCTGCATTTTTGGATATTCGAGATAATAGGAAGATATAACCGCATATATTTTCCCTCGCAATTTCATAATTTACGATGTCGAGGTATTCAACGGTCACATGTTTTAGATCAGTTGATAGGTTGTTTAATTTAATCATGGCTGAAATCCTGATTTTTCTAATATTGGATAAAGCTCTCTGAATTTTTCAGGCTCTAAAAGCATATCTGCTATACGGATAGCAAATTGTTGGTAGCTTTCTGTACCTTGTGAATATTTCCCCATTTCAGGCATTTCTGACATTTTATTGGCAAATAAATGGCGTTGTGCATCGGTCATTTTGACAAAAAAGTCAGGTGTGTTTGGGTCACGCTTAGAATCTAATTTTTTCGGCTGTGATTTTTGCTTAAACTTAAATGAAAAACCAATAATTGAACGACCACGTTTGTGTTGTTCATACTCTGCTTTTATATCTGTGTACTCATTAATTTGATCAATGGCAAGGTGTAAAACTTTTTCTTTAAATTGCCCCATTCTCTTGTATTCGTTGGGTTCTATGCCTAATTTTAATCTTAGCTCTTCTAGCTCTACCATAGTCACTTTGCCTGTACTACGCCATGCGATAAGCAACTCATACAAGCGTATAGCGTAAACACTAGTTAAACTGCTGACTTGCTCTAGTTCATAACTGGTGAAGTGTTTTTCTAAATTTGTAATCAACGGTACAACATCATCAGAAAACTTAATACGAACAAGAGCTTCATTTTCTACATAAGATATTCGTTGTACCCATCGACTTATTACATTCTCAATGTTGCCCTTTTGAGTCAGCTTTTGATAGCTAAATCTACGATCAAATAGGCTTTTGCAAGCATCTTTAAGAACTTTATAGGCTGTATTTCTATGAACATTGAAATGGTTGATATAGCTTTCAGCATGAATCGTCAAATCTTTATCATTGGGTGTATTTGATTGCCTAGCTTCAAGTATGGCTAACAGTATTAAACGTTGTTCTGATAGGTCTAAATTATAACTGGCATTTATTAGTGCATTATCTTTAACGACTAGTTCCTTTTTCATAAGCACACATGTTTTTTAAATATATAAGTACACTCTATTTTATTGAGTGTCACTTTGCAAGATAAAGGTGTACTTATTGCAAGATAAAGGTGTACTTATTGCAAGATAAAGGTGTACTTATTGCAAGATAAAGGTGTACTTATTGCTATTTTTATTCTTATATATCAATTAATTGTAGAGGCTAAAAATTAAAAAATTAAAAAATATTAAAAAGAGGGGAGTGCTTAAAACTGCCCTATGTACTCGCTAAAGCTCGTACTCTATTGAAGCTCGTTCCTCGCTTCATGGGGCAGTTTTTGGTTAATCCTGTTTATGAAATCTAAAAGCAAAAGCATTGGTAATGTATTCGCTTCGCTCATACTTTTTGAAAAGCAAAAGCTCCAAAGTTCGCACCCATTCGGGATGCTCTGTAACTACCGTTTAAAATCGAAAGGGAGCTTGTAATCAGAGAAAAAGCGAGGTCGAAATTTTGATGATGCTCAATCGCTCGTAGACACTCGCTCGGTTCTTATTATCTAGGTTTTAATTATTTACTGGAGCTAATCAAAGTTGTGAAACATTGATGAAATATTAGTCGTGGAACGTGAAGAATCATAAAAAAAGCCCGAGCATGACGTTTCGGGCTATTAAGTATTGACTATAACATTGAAAGATAATGAAAATATCTAAGCATTTCGGATAAGGTGTATTATGTTAATTTTAGAAAATCTTCACTACTATTATTTTAAAATAAGCCTTATATCCAAGCATAAAACAAGGTTGTCTAGACTTCTTTTAACAGTAAAGTTATCATAAAACTGAATTTTATTTTTTAGGTAAGTTTATGCATTCTATCCGCATTCGTTAAGACACAACTATTTGCATAGTGACACTATTTTATAATGGTGGGCTTTTGTTGTGTCTTTAAGAATATATGCGGATATATAAAGTAAAAGTATGCTTAATTTATAAGTATGCTTTTAGTGCATAGTTTCCAGTTATAACTTAATTGACTAGCTATTTGTCCACCCTGTGGATGAATAGCTTTTTTTTTGGGAGGACACTGTGATGCTAGCTTTTGTTTTCACCTAAATCCTGTTTGCTGCATAAAAAATTTCAAGAGCTAAACAGGAGTAAATAAAAATGAGTTTAATTATTAAAGCGAGAAACATACGCTTGGATTATGCTGGGCGTGATGTTTTGGATATTGATGAATTGGAAATTCACTCTTATGACCGTATTGGTCTTGTGGGTGATAACGGAGCAGGAAAGAGTAGTTTACTCAAAGTACTTAATGGCGAAATTGTTTTAGCCGAAGCGACATTACAGCGTTTTGGTGATTTTGCACATATCAGCCAACTGGGCGGAATCGAAATAGAAACGGTCGAAGACCGGGCAATGTTATCTCGCCTTGGTGTTTCCAATGTACAAAACGACACAATGAGTGGCGGAGAGGAAACTCGTGCAAAAATTGCTGCCGCATTTTCCCAACAAGTACATGGCATTCTAGCGGATGAACCAACCAGCCACCTTGATCTCAATGGAATAGATCTACTTATTGGTCAACTTAAAGCATTTGATGGAGCATTACTTGTTATCAGTCATGACCGATATTTTCTTGATATGGTTGTAGACAAGATATGGGAGTTAAAAGACGGTAAAATTACGGAATA
>NZ_VOZS01000041.1:0-6820 GCF_013419675.1 Acinetobacter sp. YH12069
TCCTCGCTTCGTGGGGCAGTTTTTGGGTAATCCTATTTGTGAAATCTAAAAGCAAAAATATTGGTAATGTATTCGCTTCGCTCATACTTTTTGAAAAGCAAAAGCTCCAAAGTTCGCACCCATTCGGGATGCTCTGTACCTACCGTTTAAAATCGAAAGGGAGCTTGTAATCAGAGAAAAGGCGAGGGCGAAATTTTGATGATGCTCAATCGCTCGTAGACACTCGCTCGGTTCTTATTATCTAGGTTTTAATTATTTAATTGAGCTAATCAAAGTTGTGAAACATTGATTAAATAGTAGGCGTGGAACGTGACAAATCATTAAAAAAGCCCGAACAGTGATGTTCGGGCTATCAACTAGAAACTACAGCGTTGAATTATAAGGATAATTATAAAGCATTTCGTATAAGGTGTATTATGTTAATTTTAGTAGAACTAATAAATCTATATATTTGAAAATGTCATTTTACTCAATTAAATACTCTTCAGATATTTCACACTGTTCAACAAAAAAATGATCATGTGAAACTAAAATTACAGCGCCCTGATATTGGCTAATAGCCTGCGATAGAAGCTCTCTAGACTCAATATCTAAATGATTTTCTGGTTCATCAAGCAATAATAAATCAATACCATCAGGATAGTGACTCATTGCTAATAATGCGACTTTCAATTTTTCACCACCACTCAGTTCTGATAGTTTTAATAAAGCTTTTTCACGACGAATACGTAACTGACCTAACAAATTTCTCCACTCAACTTCAGTAAGATTGGAGTTATAAAGTGCAAGGTTTTCGATTACGGATAAATCATTATTTAATAAACTAAAGTTTTGATCTAAATACAAACATGTTCCACTAAAGAAAATATCATCACGTTGATGGGTAGAAATCAATTTCAATAAGGTTGATTTACCAATTCCATTAGCACCTTTAAGATGGATTTTTTCGCCAGCTTTCAATGCAAAATTAATTTTATTTGTTGCTGTATGGGGTAGCTTTAAATCATGAATTCTTAAAATCTCTCCTTGCTTCGTACTCTGTAAGTGGAATTCAAACTTCTGAGCTTTGATTTTTTCTACAATGGTCTGCCTATTAATCAGACTATTTTTCAAATCATCAGTTTGTCGAGTTTGTTGGGCACGTAGCTTACCTAAGCTTTGTCCAGCATTTTCCTTTTTGAAATCTAGAAAAATCTTTGCTTGAGAATTAGAATCACGAAGTTCATTGCCTTTAGATTGACGTTTATTCGCTTTCATTAAGCTATCATGTTGCCGTTGTTTTAACTGCTTTAATTCTTTTTTCTCATTATTAATAGACTGAGTTAATGCATCCATGTGTAGCTGATGCTGTTGAATGTAATGCTCATAATTACCTTTGTAGTGTTGTAAGCCTAATTCAGTTAAAGCATAAATATGTTGGACTTGATTGAGTAATTGGCGATCATGACTAATCAGGCATACACCACTAGGGTGTGCCAAAATACTCTCAATTAACCATTGTCTAGATGTTGAGTCTAAATGGTTGCTTGGTTCATCTAAAAGTAGATAGTGATCCTTTTTTAAAAACAAACGACATAAAGCCAGCTTTGTTTTTTGTCCTTCACTCAGTTTTTCTGTTGGAAAGTTCAAATCCGTAGGTAAGTCAGCATTTTCAAGTATATTTTGCCATTTTTGTGGTAAATCCCAGGTATTTTCAACTAACTCATAATCATCAAAACTAGCTGTATTGTTCTCTATACGCCGAAAAGCATGATGTAAATGATCTACCTCTAATGCTTGTGCAATATTTTCAGCATTAAGGCGTTCTAATTGTGCCAAATAATCATGTTGGATATTCCATGAAACTTGACCACTATAATGAATATCTAAAGCTTGGCTTTGATCTAATATTCTGAACAATAGGGATTTACCTAAACCATTACGTCCAATTAATGCAGAAACCTGTCCTGATAAAAGCGTAATGTTTAGCTGATCAAACATTTTCTGTGTAGAAAATTCTAAATTTAAGTTTGAAGCAATACATGCATGTTGCATAAAAAATTCCTCATGTAGAGGATATGCAAAATAGTGAAGATTAACTTATAAAAAACAATATATTATTTAGGATATAAAGTAGAGACCAAGAATATATAGCCACAAGTAGAATCTATTTTGCACATCAAAAGTTTAAAAATAATGATGAGAAAATGACTTACTTCATTGGCGTTACTCTTGGGAGGATGATTTGAATAAGGTTATTTTATAATGATAAGACAATCTGTCAAGCTTGTACTAAAGCTTCTAAAAGTTATTTAACATAATGGCTGTTATACGAAATTCAGTTGTCAGAAACCATTTATTACATCAAAAGTAATGAAAAAGTAAAGAATATGACTTATATTATCTTTACTTTAATGGTTTTTGAGTGAGGGAATCATGTCCGCAGTCAATTTCAATATGCGCTTAGAAGCAGAGTTAAAAGAACAAGTCACCCCAATTTTGGAAGACTATGGTTTGACTATGCCTCAAGCATTCAAACTGTTCTTGAATCAAATCGTTAAAACTAAAGCGATTCCTTTGTCTTTTGACTATGCACGAGAACCTGCTTTAACTCCTAAAGCAGCAGCCAAGTTACTTCAATCTTTAAAAGAGATTGAAAATGGCGAGTACACCGAGTACGAAACGGTAGAAGAAGCGATTAAAGCTATGTCGGAAGAAGCACATGGCTAAACGTAAGATTATCGTAACCAGTTCTTTTAAACGTGATATTAAAAGACGTTATTTAGAACTGGTTACGGCTGAATGGGCAGAAGTATTAGATTGTTTAGTCGCAAATAATCCTTTGCCTGAAAAGTATTTAGATCATCCCTTGAAAGGTGGTGCAGAGTTTAAAAATTGTCGTGATTGTCATGTGAAGCCTGATTTAGTCTTGATCTATAGGCTTGTTGGTGACGATATTTTAGAACTGCATCAGTTGGATAGCCATTCCGAAATTTTTGGATGACTATCGCTCGATGCTTTGAAAGATGGCTTTAGCCATGTTTCAAAGTCGGGCAACTTTGCGACTGCTGTCATTGATTCGGTGATGGCAAGAGCCGAGCAAAGTACTGTCTAATCATTATTTTGGGTCAATCACACAATAATCCTTATTCGCTCCGTGACAGTCATTTTTCATGATGCGAACGCAAGACTTCCCATTGCAATTTTTAATATCTAGGCTGTATTTTTGTTCTAGCCATGCAACGTCTGCTCTACGCTGTTTGATTTCGTCCATGCTCGGCACATATAAAAATAATGCTAAAAAGAAAACGATCAGCAAGCTAACAAAAGCACTGGCGTAGATTGCCATGAATCGCCAGTCAAGTTGATTGGTTGCATTGTTTAATTCCCGAATACTGTTGTTGAGTGCGTCTATTTGCTTCTGATTGGCGTTTTTTAGGTGTTTTTCGGTCTTATTGAGTACTCCGCTAGCCACTTCCTTGTAAAACGCTTCTAATCGCTTGTTATCGTCTGCTATGGCTTCTCGATACTCTTTCATAGATGCCAGTAAAATATAGAGCTGGTCATCTAGGTCGTTTTGGTTGCTCATCGGTACATTCCGCCCTGATCTAAGTCTTGTGATGCTTTACGGTTGGCTCGCTCGGCTTGCTGTTGCTCTAGTTTTTGCTGTCGTTGTATTTCGGCTTGGCGTTCTTGTTCTAGGCGTTTAGCTTCTTGGTTTTTCTGCCATTGCTCGAAGCCTTGCTCGGCACGGTTTAAACCACGCTGTAAAACGCTGTCTGTGCGCTGTTGCTGTTGTTTGAGGTGTTGGGCGTTGTGTTGCTTCACATGGTCGTTATAACGGCTGATTTCGGTGTCTATGCCTTGTCTACGGAGTTGAGTGACCGAAGTCCCCTCATGAATGGTGGCTTGTAGTCCATTGTTCTGATCGGCATAGCTGCGGTGGTCTATTTTTTCTCGGTAGCCTGCTCGCTCCAGTGCGTGATTGGCTAAGTCCGCCCATGTTTCCCGAATCTGTTTGATGTCGTCTTGGGTTGTTCCCATATTTAGGCTTTTGCGTTTGGCATTACTTAACTCAATATCGGTTTTTGTCGTCAAAGTGAGTTTATTGTCAGGGTCTAATTCAGCTTTTCGGGTGGTCAGCATGATATGGGCGTGATGGTTTTTATCATTTCCGCCTTTGCTGGGTTCGTGAATGGCTAAATCTGCGATCACGCCATAGCGATCAACAAGTGATTGAGCAAACTCTTTTGCCAAGTCCTTACGTTGATCAGCGTCTAATTCATCAGGTAGGGCAATGACCCATTCTCTAGCAGTTCGAGCATCTTTGCGGTTTTCGGACTGTTCCGCCAAGTTCCACAATTCGCTACGGTCTATTTCTATATCAAGGTTAGACACAATTTCGCTATGGGCGACACCATCCTTTCTCGTAAAATCGTGGGTTAGTCCTGTTCGTTCATCTTTGAGTTTTTCCCCTGCACGATAAGCCATAGATGCAACGGCAGTTCTTCCCGAACTGCGGTTAACGGTTTTGGTTGTACAGTGGTAAATCGCCATTAAATTTTCCTTGTGGCATCCACGTATTGATTACATTTCGGGCATTCTTTTCTAATAGTTTGAATGGATACTCCATTCATTTGCTCTATAAGAATTTTAGGTAATTTGTATAAAAATTCATTCCCACAGTTTGAGCATATAAAAATATGCTGTTCATCAATATTGTATTTCTTCATTTGCTTTACCGCTCTTGCTTTTGCTTTTGGGGTTAAGGGGTGTCCCCCTTACGCATCTTTTGACTTGAATGAAATTCAAGTCGTAAGTGCGCATTTCATGAAAAACACGATAGCATATTACCCGCTTGAATTTCAATTCATAGGGTCTTATGCTTGAGTGGTTTTCTATATTCCGAAATTAACCGTTATGACTAAATCTGCTGAAAATATCGAAAAGAAAATTGAAGCCCAGTTAGAGAAGCTGAAACAGTTAAAAGCACAGAAACAGGCTATTGAAGCAAGAGAACGTACCAAAAAGAAAGAACAGGAGCGCAAGGATGATACTAGGCGTAAAATTTTGCTCGGTTCTTACTTGATTAAGAAAATGCAGGCAAATGAAGCCAATAAAGAAAAAATACTCGCTGAACTCAACGAATATTTAACAGAAAATAGAGATCGACAGCTTTTTGATTTGCCCGATATTGAAGCCTAATTTTTCTTAGCTGTTTGGTTGTTTTGTTCGGCTTGATACTCTGGAATGAGCGTATTTAAAACCTTTTGAATATTGTCCTTGTCCTCGATTTGTAAATTATCCCGATAGTAAATTAAGTTCTGTATTTTGCTTTCCATCTGCATTTTTTCGGTGGGTTCGGCATCTTTGGATAGTCGGGATAATAGGAAGATATAACCGCATATATTTTCCCTCGCAATTTCATAATTTACGATGTCGAGGTATTCAACGGTCACATGCTTTAGATCGGTTGATAGGTTATTTAATTTAATCATGGCTGAAATCCTGATTTTTCTAAAATTGGATAAAGCTCTCTGAATTTTTCAGGCTCTAAAAGCATATCAGCGATACGAATAGCAAATTGTTGGTAGCTTTCTGTACCTTGTGAATATTTCCCCATTTCAGGCATTTCTGACATTTTTTTTGCAAATAAATGGCGTTGTGCATCGGTCATTTTGATAAAAAAGTCAGGTGTGTTTGGGTCACGCTTAGAATCTAATTTTTTCGGTTGTTGTTTCTGCTTAAACTTGAATGAAAACCCAGTAATTGTACGCCCTTTCTTGTGTTGCTCATAAGTGGCTTTTATGTCTGTATGTTCATTGATTTGAGTAATGGCAGTTTCTAATACACGGCTTTTAAAATGGTGCATACGTTGATATTCATCATCTTCAACACCTAAATTTTTACGTAATTGTTGTAGTTCAAAAACAGGTGTTTTACCAACTTCACGCCAAGCGATTAATAACTCATAAAGTCTAGTAGCATACTTACTGGTTAGGTGTGCAACTTGTTTGGCTTCATATTTTGTAAAGTGTTCTTCTAATCTAGTGATTAAAGGAACTACATCAGGTGCGAAAGTAATTTCTAGTAATGCCAAATCATCTACATAAAAAATACGGCTTACCCAGCGAGAGCGAACGATACCTACCTTCCCTGTTTTTTTATATTCGGCTGTATAGCTAAACTGCCTGTTAAATAGATTATTTACGGCATCTTTCAGGGCTTTGTAGGATGCATCAGGTGATACATTAAATAGTTTTGCATAGTCACTAGCATGTATTTCTAGTTTGCTATCTGCCGTAATACCCCGCCCTAATTCCCTTGCATTAATGATTGCAAGCATGACTAAACGCTGTTCCGTTAGTTCTAAATTATAACTGGCGTTTATTAATGCATTATCTTTCACAACTAAACCATTCTTCATATTAAATACACGTTATTATTAATGTGTATTTACACACTATATATTTTATGTGTGTAAATCAAGAGAATTTGTGTGCTTATACAAGAGAATTTGTGTGCTTATACAAGAGAATTTGTGTGCTTATACAAGAGAATTTGTGTGCTTATATAAGCTGTAGTCCTCTAATATCAATGTTTTCAGCTTATCTAAAAGCATTTAAAAGCTTTAAAAATAATTAAAAGCCTTTCGAGAGGGGAGTGCAAACTGCCCTAGGTACTCGCTAAAGCTCGTACTCTATTGAAGCTCGTTCCTCGCTTCGTGGGGCAGTTTTTGGGTAATCCTATTTGTGAAATCTAAAAGCAAAAATATTGGTAATGTATTCGCTTCGCTCATACTTTTTGAAAAGCAAAAGCTCCAAAGTTCGCACCCATTCGG
>NZ_VOZS01000004.1:0-240322 GCF_013419675.1 Acinetobacter sp. YH12069
TTAGAGGAATTGCCACAAGATACGATAAGCTAAAACGTAACTATCAAAGCGCTGTTGCTTTAGCTTGTATATTTATATGGTTGCCTCTTTAGCTCAATTTATCGGCTGTAAATGTCAACACACCCTAGTCTTTAGTATAAGCGTGAAATTATCAAACTCTATTTAATTAAAAAGATTTAGAGCTCGTCGTACGTCAAGAGCAGCATGGCGATGAACTAGGTTTAGGTTCTGGTTTATTAACACAAGATTTAAAACTTGGTCAATATATTCATACCTGTATTCGTGCGAATCCAAATTTTCACTTAGCAGAAGGCGTTCACTCTGCGATTTTGATTTGCAATGGCTCAGGAATGGCGAGTTTGCTTTCACATCTAAGGCAACGCGTCGCAACGGTGCACTATCAAAACTGGTTTATTTATGGTGAACGTCAACAAGCTTTCGATGCAATTTTTGCTGATGAACTGCATGAATTACAAAACCAAGGTAAAATTGCAGAAATCGATCGGGTATTTTCTCGTGATGGATTTGCTGAAAAGTATGTGCAAGATGTCCTAGTTGTAAAAAAAGCTGAATTGATTGATTGGCTAGAGCAAGGGGCTTGTCTCTATATCTGCGGCAGTTTGAATATGGCTAAAGCGCTAGATGCCACTTTGCAAGAGATACTGGGCATTGAACAATTGCATACACTGCGTAAAGCAGGTCGTTACCGCCGTGATGTGTATTAAATAATTGACGGCTATTCAATAAATAAAGTAAAAAATCCTCCAAACGTGGGGGATTTTTTTATGTTTTTAGAATTCATTCAGCGTTTATACTTAGCATATTTTTAAAACTGTGCTAAAAAATATTCGAATGACAATTGCATATTGGATGTACAACATCTATTTTAAATTTAGCTGAAGTAACTTTTTAAACCTATTGAAAAATAACAGCTAAAATCGATAATTCATTAAATGACTCTTTTGAGAAAGTTTATTTTCTTTGACGGAGGAAATTGAAGGATTACTTTTATAAAGAGAACAACATGCTAAAAATGATCATACGCCCAGCCTGTGTAGAGGATGTTGATGCAATCGCAGCAGTCATTGGGCCATTTGTCGATGACGTTATTTGCAGTGAAGAAGGCCGTGAGCGCTTTAGGCCTCACATGCTCAAACATATTTTTGAGCGTGATTTAATTCATTATTTTGTTGCAGAAATAAATCAAGAAATCGTTGGCAATGTAGCTTATGTGCATCCTTCACATCTCATGCATTTTTTCTTGAAACCTGAATATCATGGCCAAGGTTTTGGGCGTCAAATGTGGAAGTTTATAGAACGCGAAATAATGCAGCATAAGCCTGAACATATTACGGTAAATTCGAGTTTCTATGCTTTAGAAATTTATAAAAAATTTGGCTTTGAGATTGTAGGTGAATTAACTCAGCAATGGGGAATTCACTACATACCTATGAGAAAGCAGGTAACTAAACCTATAAAATATTGAAAAATATTAAATCTTATTTAAAAATCATTAAATAAAAATTAATTTTCCAGAGCATGATGAGATAGTTTTACAAAGACATTTCATCATGACGCTTTAAATTTATCAATAATTAAGTATAGTTATACCATTAAAAAATTACTAGATTAAACAAACAATGAGAATGCATATTTTTTTAAATTCCTTACTTACGATGTATTGTTCAATTTCAATATTTATGGTCATTTTTATATATTTTTTATCTAATTGGCAAATATGGGAAAAACATTTTACATTCATTAGTTTAATATCATTCTTAATACTGGCAATTTGTTTTTACTTTAAATATAACGAAAAATTGAATGATGGTAATATTTTATTCAAGCAGTTGCCAATGAAAGTACAACTACCAATAAGAACTTCAACTATATTATTTTTAAACCTAAATTTGGGTTTTATCTTATTTATATTGGCAGTGCTTACGATAGTAATTACAGCTAATATATGGTTTTTTACACTTTGTATTTTTATTATTTGGAATGCAATAATTTGTCATCCTCATATTTGGTTTGTAGATTCAATTGATTTAAAACAAGATATAAAGAATAAAACAATTGAATTTGAGAGTCTAAGACAGGATAAAGGTGATTTTGAATATTTTAATGATGGTTTCACATATACTATAATTGGGCCTGAAATAAGCACAAAAACTATATTATGGAAAGATATTCAAAGTATAGATGTCGTACGCCAAAATATTGGAACCATTGATGAGATTCAACTCTATATATTGTGTTCAAATACAATCATTTATATTGCCGAAAATACACCGGGTTATTACTATTTCATTGATCAACTGCATCAGAATTTTCCAGAAATAGATGAAATTTGGCAAATTTCAATCATTGCAGATGATTCAGGACAACCATTCAATATTTTAAAAAAAGGCAATGGTCATTGATATGAAAAGCTATTTAGCCGTCTACGACATTGGCGCATAATTTGCTTGTTTCTACCTAATTTTTTACTGTTTGATATAACAAATTAGGAAGTTGAAGTGACTACAGGCTACTTACGTGGACAAGACTTAATTGACCAGATCCAACAACAGGATTATTCCAGAGACTTAATTGGATATCATGGTAATGTACCTCAAGTCGTATGGCCTAATCAGGCACGGATTGCTGTGCAGTTTGTGTTGAACTATGAAGAAGGTGGGGAAAACCACATCGAACATGGGGATGCAGGATCAGAACAATTCTTATCCGATATTATTGGAGCGGCCAGTTTTCCTGCCAAACATATGTCGATGGACTCGATGTATGAATATGGCTCCAGAGCAGGTTTTTGGCGGATTCATGAAGAGTTTAAAAAACGTGATTTACCCATGACGGTCTTTGGTGTCGGTATGGCTTTAGCGCGCAATCCTTATATCGTCGATGCGATCAAACAAGCCAATTATGATGTCGTTTCACATGGTCAACGCTGGTTACATTATCAGGATATGCCGATAGAGTTGGAACATCAGCACATGGATCAGGCAATTAGTGTGCTTGAAGCTTTATTTGGAAAGATGCCTATTGGTTGGTACACAGGGCGTGACAGTCCCAATACACGTCAGCTATTGGCTGAATTCCCGCAAATCAAATATGACTGTGATCACTATGGTGATGATTTACCTTTTTGGAGTCATTTGACGAATGAAAATGGTCTAACCCGTCCTCATTTAATTATTCCTTATACACTCGAAAGCAATGATATGAAGTTTTGTTCACCGGGTGGTTTCAACAGTGGTGAACAGTTTTATCAATATCTTAAAGACGCTTTTGATGTGCTATATGCAGAAGGTGAAAGCGCGCCAAAAATGTTATCGATAGGGATGCATTGTCGTATTTTAGGGCGACCAGGCCGTTTTAAAGCACTACAACGATTCTTAGATTATGTGCAATCACATGAAAAAGTCTGGATCTGTCGCCGTGGTGATATCGCGGAACATTGGTATACACATCATGCAGTCTAGTAAAAAAATATTTGGATAAAGAGGAGCTTAGCTCCTCTTTTTTTAGGCCTGTACTTAGGTAACTGACATCATAGACCTAGGTTGGCACTGATATTGCAAAACTAAATTTGAACAATCATTCAATAATTTTAGGCGATTTTATAGTGCAACTTGTTGAATTTAATAAAGCATCCGAAGCAGATGTAAAAACTTTTTTAAAGCACTGTGTGCAAATTGAAGGCTGGGCAGAACATATTGTAGCGCAGCGTCCTTATACCTGTGTCACACAAATCATAGAGCAAGCAGTAAAAGCTGCAAATGCTTGGACTTGGGATGAAATCAAAAATGCTCTAGATAACCATCCACGGATTGGTGAAAAAAAGGCACAGGCAGAATTAAGTTGTTTGGAACAACAATTTTCTAATCGAGAACAGTCTGAAATTTCAGCAGATGAAGAAACTCAATTTGCATTGCTCAAAGGCAATATCGCGTATGAGAAAAAGTATGGTTATCTCTTTTTAATCAAAGCCTCTGGCCTTAGTAGTGAAGATGTACTACAGGCACTGCAATATCGATTATTGAATGATCCTGAAACTGAAAAACGAATTGTTCATCATCAATTGGCTGAAATTGCCTTATTAAGATTAAAACAGGAGCTTAGCGCATGATTAGCTCACATATTTTAGATACCAATCTGGGTAAACCTGCAGCGAATGTCCACATTCAATTATTTAATGCACACGGAGAGTTACTAGGTTCAGCCCAAACCAATGCAGATGGTCGCGTCAATGATTTTGCGCTGAAGGACTTTACAGCAGGTGCTTATAGCCTTGAATTTGCGACTGCTGAATATTTTCAGACTTTAAATACCGAAACCTTTTTTCCAAAAGCTGTGATTCATTTTTATGTAAAAGATGCCTCACAGCATTTTCATATTCCTTTACTCATCAGCCCATTTGCATATTCAACGTATCGCGGAAGCTAAGAGCAAAGTTTAAAAATAGGGGATATAAAAATGACAGAACAAGATAAAACAGTTTCACCAGAACATGAATATTTAGGCGCAGGGAAAAGCCTTGCCTATGGACTACAGCATGTATTAACCATGTATGGCGGTATTATCGCTCCGCCATTGATTATTGGTACAGCCGCGGGACTTGAACCTGCGCAGATCGGTTTATTGATTGCGGCGGCGCTTTTTGTCGGTGGCTTGGCGACCATCCTACAAACCGTAGGTGTGAAATATATCGGTGCAAAATTACCCTTAGTACAAGGTGTTTCATTTGCAGGTGTGGCGACGATGATTGCCATAGTAACCGCAGGCGGTGGGCTTTCTGCTGTTTATGGCGCAGTGATTGTTGCATCTCTAATTGGCTTTTTTCTAGCTCCATATTTTTCAAAAATTATTCGTTTTTTCCCACCGATTGTGACTGGCTGTGTGATCACTGTGATTGGTCTTTCATTGCTGCCTGTAGCGGTACGCTGGATGATGGGGGGGGAACAATAAAGCACCAGACTGGGGAAGTGCTGAGAACATCAGTTTGGCATTTTTAACTTTGGGTATCGTGATTGCGCTGAACTTAACCCGTAATGCAACTATCCGACGTTTATCAATTTTGTTGGCCATTGTCTTCGGTACGGTGCTGGCTTATGCCTTTGGTTTTGGCGATTTTTCTAAAGTTGCAAATGGTAACTGGATTCAATTTCCAAGCTTCTTTGCTTTCGGTATGCCAACTTTTGAGTTAAGTGCCATTATTGCTATGTTGATCGTGACTTTAGTGATTATGACTGAAACGACAGCAGATATTATTGCCGTTGGGGAGATTGTTGGTACTAAAGTGGATGCTGAGCGTATTACCAATGGCTTACGTGCAGATATGTTATCTAGTGCAGCAGCGCCAATTTTCGGTTCATTCATGCAAAGTGCTTTTGCACAAAATGTCGGTTTAGTCGCGATTACAGGCGTGAAAAGTCGCTTTGTTGTCGCTGCGGGTGGAATGATTTTAGTCGTATTAGGCGTTCTACCAATTATGGGGCGACTGATTGCAGCGATTCCTGTCCCTGTATTAGGTGGTGCTGGTTTAGTTTTGTTTGGAACGGTTGCGGCAAGTGGTATTCGTACCTTGGCGAAAATTGACTATAACGAGCAAAAGAACCTCATCATTGTTGCGACTGCGATTGCAGCAGGGATGATTCCAATTATCGATCATTCTTTCTACGCAAACTTCCCGAAATGGGTGCAAACACTCTTTCATTCAGGCATTAGTTCAACTTGTTTGATGGCGATTATTTTAAATATTGTGTTCAATCATTTGAATTTATTTAAAAATAAAGAAGTGACTATGAGCAAAGATCAGGTTAAAAAACCAAGCATGGCGATAGATGTACAACATTAATCATTGGCAATCTTGGGTCTTGAACCACACGATGATTCATAGAATATAGTTTGTATAGAATAAATAAAGCCCTTTGAATTGAGGGCTTTTTTAATGCGTTATGTTTAAATTAAATAATATCAAAAGATGAAATTAATTATGTATTAACAATTGGTTAAGTGATTTTTAGTCTATTTAACTGTAAGTGTTTAAGCTAAAAATACATTAATTTGAAATGTGAATAGGCGTTTGGAACTGGAACACATCACAATTATGTCCAATGCCAATACGATCGATGACGGCAAAGCTACTGGGTGCTTCGAGTGTCAGGAGAGGATGATGCCATGTTCCTGCACGATAGTTGACTCCTTGGCTCCCATCAGTGATGAAAGCACATAGCTGTGTAAGATCAGGGCTGTGATCATCCAACGCAGGTGCAACTACCACTAAAAAAGCCTGCGCTTGCATTGGAATAAACGCTTGTGAGCCGTTGGGATGACGCTCCAACATCGAAATCGTAAAAGGCAATTCAGTGGTTTTGATATTTCTAAAGATGCTAATTCCAGCAACCGCATCACCTGAAATTTCTGTTTCCACGAGGGCATGATATCGCTCTGTATGTGTGTCATTGATGTGGAAAAAATCATGTCCAGTCGTGCAAATGACCTCTCCAAAAGGCGCAAAGCCTTCAATACTTAGAGCTTGTATTTTTATGCTATGTGTCATGTTTAGATATCTTAGTAAGGCATTTAATTAAAAAAATTGAAACCATACACATAGGAAGCACGAAGGCTTCCTATTTTATCAATATTGCAATTAAGGATGTATTTTTCCCCATAACCGTATGCGACTAATCCCCCCGTCAGGAATCATATTGATGCGGATATGCGATATTTTTTCATGCTTTAAAATCTCACTGACGAAGCTATGAATGTGATCCATCTGCATGTCTTGTGCGTCGAGCAAAAACGGCCAGAACATACTTTGCGGAATCAGTTGAGGGTCAGTGGCATCTTCCACATAGATCGCTTGTATGGAAACCTGCGCAGGGAAGTTGCCTTTAAAATGGGCAGTATCAATATCAATTTTCTCTATTGCACCAGATTGACCCAAAGCCAAAATACACCAGTCAAAACCTGGTGCACGGCGACGTTTAGTTTCCCAACCATCTCCCATATTGATACCACGACCAGGGTTAATTAAGTTTCGTGGATGTCCAAAATGAGCATCACTATAAGCAATTACGCGTCCACCATTTTCCAGTGCAACAAGGTCTAATGTGCTCGTACTGTCTTGAATTTGAACCTGAACTTCACCATAGACTTTAAATCGTGCAATACCACCGTCTGGATATATATTTAAACGTACATGGGTAAACACCTGATCATTTGAGACCTTCAATATATGGTGTTGGCTCGGGCCCAATACGGTATTGTCTAAGATATTGACCCATGCTGCCTGTGCTAGCTCACCACTTGGTGCAAAACAGGCTTCAACTGATGCGGAAGCTGGATAATTCCCTGTAAAGAATGTTGTATCAATATCTAAGGCTTGAATTCGTCCAGCAACACCGAGTTGGATGATTGCCCAATCATAACCTGCATGGCGTTTACGACGCGTTTCCCAACCATCCATCCATTTGCCATGATCATCAAATTTATCTTCGACGAAGATAGGTGCATTAAATTGAAGCATGCGTTTTGCTTCTGCAAAAAAATCATCTGAACATTCAAGTATTTTTGCACCAATACGGTCATCTGCTAAATTTGTAAGTGTCTGTAATTGTGCAGGAATATCAAAACTTGGTGCGAGTAAAGTCGCCATATATAAAATCCATTCACTATTTTCATTTAAAACATATGCATTTTGTTTTTAGTGTTAAAAATTTAACATTTGATAAAAACTAGCATTTACACGTGTTTAGAAGCACAGCGTGTGCCAACTTTAGATTTTTTTATTGTTTGTTTGAAAAAATGGCATGCTTTTCGCTTTTTAGGAGAAAGATATTTAAAAAAACACAGGGGAGTTATAGATGGACATTAGAATTATTGGTGCAGGTATGGCGGGCCTAACGACAGGGATCGCTTTGAAAAAATTTGGACACCAAGTAACCATCTATGAACAGGCAGAACAAATTTTACCTGTTGGAGCCGCTATTTCTTTATGGTCTAACGGTGTCAAATGTTTGAACTATTTGGGGCTAACCGAACAAGTCGAAAAGCTCGGTGGCAAGATGGATCACTTAGCCTATATCGATGGCTTAACGGGCGATGTTATGACGCAGTTTAGTCTGTTTCCTTTAATCGAAGAAGTTGGTCAGCGACCTTATCCAGTTTCACGTGCAGACTTACAAAATATGCTTATGAATGAGTTTGGCCGCGAAAATATTCATCTAGGAAAAAAAATGGTGAGCTTCTCAGAACAAGATGATCAAGTGATCACATGTTTTGCCGATGGAAGTGAGGTTCAGGCTGATTTATTGGTTGGCGCCGATGGTACACATTCATTGACACGGGCGTATGTATTGGGGGAACAAGTTGAGCGCCGCTATGCAGGTTATGTCAATTGGAACGGGTTAGTCGACATTTCAGAAGAATTTGCTGCGGCAGATCAATGGACGACATTTGTAGGAGAAGGTAAACGTGTTTCGCTGATGCCCGTTGCCGACAACCGATTCTATTTCTTCTTTGATGTCCCTTTAGCAGCAGGCTTAGAAAATGACCGCACACAATATAAGGCTTTATTTAAAGAATACTTTAAAGGTTGGTGTGAACCGGTGCAAAAGCTGATTGATGCTGTAGATGCCCAAAAAACCAATCGGGTAGAAATTCATGATATTGAACCTTTTGCAGATTTCTACAAAGGTCGTGTGGTGATCGTGGGTGATGCAGCACACAGTACAACGCCGGATATTGGACAAGGTGGCTGCCAAGCAATGGAAGATGCAATTTATTTAGCCCGTTCTCTGCAAATCAATACTTTAGGCTTACAAGATTCATTGCGTCGTTATCAAAATAAACGTAATGAACGTGCCAATGAATTGGTACTGCGAGCGCGTAAGCGTTGTGATGTGACCCATATGAAAGATGAAAGTGTGACGCGTGAATGGTATGCAGAACTGCGTAAAGAACAAGGCAATCATATTATGAAAGGCATTATTAGTAATATTGTAGGTAATCCATTGGATTAAAAAATAAACAGATAAAACTTTAGCTTTCAGCAGCCAGTACGGGTTATTCGCACTGGCTTTTTTTTACAAAAAAATAAGTGACAAAAAAAGCCTAAATAATGGTTTTAGGGGTTCAAAGATTTTAAATTGATCTTAATTTCTTCCATTTTTTCCACCAAAAGATTAATCATGATCTGAGAAATTCGGGAGGTTTGGCGCTTCGATGCGACACATAAAGCGATGGTTAAACTGTGTAAACCTTTTTCACGGATCGGTTTAAAAATAATCTTATTATTCTCAAGCAGTGGCAAAGCATCCATATATGACATCAAACTGATGCCTAATTGTTGCTGAACCAATGACAATATCATTCTAATGTCATTACATTCGATCTTTTGAATCGGACTAAACTTATGATGTTTATATAAAGTCTGTACATATTCACTAATAATGAGTGGATCACTCGGTAAAATATGTCGTTCATTTAACGTATCTGAAAGATAAATTTTATCCATTCCACCCAAGGTATGATGCGGCGACATCACAAAGCCCAACGGAATTTCTATAAAGGATAAAATTTCTAATTGGCTATGGCTTTTGGGATTTAAAATAATGCCAAAATCTAATTCTGCATCGACGATTTTTCTGGAAATATCTTCACTGCTATTCATGCTGATGTTGAGGTTGATCCACGGATAGGTTTCAGCCATCTTTTGAATGCAGTCGACGACAAAACTGTCATTCAAAGCCGCAATAAAGCCCATTTCAATGTTTCCACGGTTCAAACCTTGGATTTCATCAAATCGAGTTCGCGTCAGTTGATACTCTTTTTGCCATTTTAATAAATCGGCATACAGTAATTCACCTGCAAGCGTCAGTTTTAAGCCCTGAGGTAGTCGTTCAAATAGGGCAACCCCGAGTTCTTCCTCTGCCAAAACGATTTGTCGATGAACTGCCGAGACTGAAATAAAAAGTTGTTCAGCAGCTTTGCGCAGACTCCCAGTCCGTGCAACCGCCATAAAATATTCAGAAAATCTAGAAAAAGTAATCGACATACAGGCTTCAATCTCTATCGCGTGATTAGCGAATCATAATGTTATGCATTTTAAGCGATATTCATGCCAGCTTTATCAAATCAAGCAATGATGAATGTTTAATGTTCTAAAAAACAGAACAATCTATGCAAATCATTCTAATAGACAGAAATGTATTTGGATTTTAATTTCGACTTAGAAAATAAGGATTTAGCAAAATTTAAATAGCGCTAAATGCTGAAGAAATATTGAAATTGTCGAGATGAACTATGAATGCCATTCCTGTACTCAATTTATTTACCCAACCTCAGTGCAGTACATTTGATGCTAACGACTGGAATATTTTGGCGCAGCATTGGTATCCCGTTGCACGTGTAGAAGATGTTTCGATTGAACCGCAACAAGTGCAATTACTCGATGTAAAAATGGCGTTATATCAAACTGAAAGTGGAAAAATTCATTTGGTTCGTGACATCTGTCCACATCGTGGGGTGCCATTAACCAAAGGCTGGGTCAAGGGTGAAGACATTATTTGTCCATATCATGGTCTACATTATAACGGCGCAGGAAAGTGTGTAAAAATTCCCGCACAGCCAGAGCTGACTCAAATTTCAGAGCGTTTTTCATTAACTAAATTTCCAGTTGTATTGAAATATGGATTAGTGTGGACCAGTTTATTTAACCGCGATGAATCTACGGCCAATTTTCCCGATTTAGACACGTGGGATACCGAGCAGCACCAATCTATATTGCCACCTCATGTTGATATTGGAGGTTCAAGTGGACGTCAACTCGAAGGCTTTATTGATGTTGCACATTTCGCATGGGTGCATCATGAGAGCTTTGCAGACCGTGAAAATCCTAAAGTACAAAAATATTCCACAGTACGCACGGACTATGGACTACATACAGAATATCTTAGTGATGTGAGTAATTATCCGCATGGCTTACAACATTTAGCGCCAGAAGATTTTTTATGGAAAAGAACATTTGATGTCTATCCACCATTTTCAGCAATTTTAACCATCGATTTTCCTGAAAATGGGGTGTTAAAAATATTAAATGCCTGTTGTCCTGTATCGCATAATAAAACCCGTTTATTTGTGCCTTTAACTCGTAATTTTGATACCACAGGCGATTTACAAGCGGTCTATGATTTTAATGCACAAATTTTTGCTGAAGATCAGGACATGGTGGAAAGTCAAAAACCTGAGGAATTGCCACTGGATATCAGTATGGAGGCGCATTTCGAAGCAGATCGCTCATCGACAACCTATCGTCGAATATTAGCCGAATGGGGGCTAAGCAAACGTTATACCGTTTAATTTTTATTTTCGAATAATTTCATTCTTGGTTTTCATACAAAAAAAGCGACTCAATCGAGCCGCTTTTGACTTTGTACATAAAGGATTAGTTTACACGTATCCATGTTTGGCTGCGTCCAAGCGCAGATACACCAATATAGCCACGACCATTCAAGGTCTTGCCGTCATTCGACATTTTGGCATTGAAACTATAGGTTTTACCATTTTTCGGGTCAGTAATTTTACCGCCGTCATAGGTATTTTTACCGGTATTTTTCAAACCATTCACGATTTGCACACCGAGTAGTGGTTTATTGTGGAATTTACCTACACATTTTTGGCAGTTTTCTGCTTCACCCGGGGTGAGTACATCAACGATTTTTGCAGATAAAACGCCCTTTGATGTTTCATTAAATTGAACTACAGATAAAGGTTTTTTGGTTTGGTCATCGATGGTTTTCCATTTAGTACCATGCAATGGATCAGCAGCCAAAGCTAAGCTAGACACCAGTGACAAACCGATTAGGCTAAGAGTTGTTTTTATCATTTTAGAACCTCTATTGAACATAGTAAGAGATGTGCATCCCTGATCTTCCAAAGGGTGGATACACAAGACTTGGAAAATTACAAAGCATCAGCCTTGTTGTCTTCAAGGGCTATATTCACAAAAAAATAAGTATATATTGTGGATTTTATATACTGATTTTGAATATGTAGAATCTGGATCGTGTAGAAAAATAGAATAAATGTTGAGCTTTGTTTATAACATTTGGGATTTGTATCACTTTTATAAATATCAAACGCTGTTTGAGCTGAAAAATTTAGAGCTACAATCCCAAAAAAAGCCGGAGCTAAAAGGCTCATTTAAGTTTTCAATTTTTGCTCTAATCATGTTGAATTACATTAATTTGATTTGAAGCAATAACGCTAAAGAGCTATGTATAGCATTCATATTTTACAATTAAATAAAATCATTTCATTCATAGATCAGTTCTCGTTAAGCTTGTGTTATGAATAATATGAAAATGCAGCTTGTTCACTGAACGAGATTAAGTGTGTATAGGAATCACGATGAAAAATTTTAACAACAAAGTCGCAGCCATTACTGGAGCAGGTTCAGGTATTGGGCAGCAGTTAGCCATTCAACTGGCTCAATCAGGTGCGCATCTAGCATTAAGTGATCGCAACCTTGACGGTCTTGCACAAACGGCTGAAATGATTAAGCACACCGGTGTGAAAATAATTCAGACCCAATTAGATGTATCTGATCGTGCCGCTGTCGAGCAATGGGCGGCTGCAACCCAAGCTGAATTTGGCCAGGTCAATTTGATCTTTAATAATGCAGGTGTCGCGTTAGCCAGTACTGTAGAAGGTATGCATTATGATGAAATTGAGTGGATTATGAATATTAATTTCTGGGGCGTGGTATATGGGACAAAAGCATTTTTACCGTATTTAAAACAAAGTGGCGATGGACATATAGTTAATATTTCCAGCTTATTTGGTTTGACGGCTCAACCGACTCAAAGTGCCTATAATGCAACGAAGTTTGCGGTACGAGGTTTTACTGAATCTTTACGCCAAGAATTAGACTTGGAAAATGCTGGAGTCAGCGCAACTTGCGTGCATCCGGGTGGGATTCGAACCAATATTGCAAATAGCGCGCGTATGAGTGACAGTATTCGTGCGTTAGGGATGAACCCAGATAGAGCCACGAAAGCATTTAATAAAGTGCTAAAAACACCGCCTGAAGTCGCAGCAAAAGTCATTTTAGATGCGGTAAAGCAGAATAAACGTCGAGTTTTAATTGGTAATGATGCCAAAATTATTGATTTAATTCAGCGAATTGCACCTACACGTTATGCCCAAGCCATAGATCTACTTAGTGGTAAGAAAAAACGTAAATAATTCAAAGATAAGTAAAAAAGGGATGATGCAACATGATCCCTTTTTTATCCTATAGAGCTCTTAATTTCGAATATTGAATTTTTAAGTTTAAATGACAAGAAAATCAAAAAATTGAGTTTTCGATTAAACAAAGAAGATGTAGTGTTCCATCTTCTTTGTATTGGCAATGCGTTTGGACATTATGAACTTTTAGAATCTTGAGTCGTTGTCATCGGTGCTTGTGTGGCTACTCGTTTGGTCAAAATGACATGTGCAGCGACACCGATACAAATCCCCCAAAATACTGAGCTTAGCCCTAAAAAATGCATACCTGAGGCTGTCGCTAAAAAAGTGATTAGCGCCGCATCACGGTTGGCCTCATTTTTCATCGCAACGGACATGTTTGTTCCAATCGCACCTAATAACGCTAAACCTGCAAGTGCGGCGACTAACTCTTTAGGTAATAGGCTAAATAACATGACAATACTGCCTGCAAATAAGCCGCCTAAAATATAAAAAATACCATTGGCAATACCGGCTATATAACGTTTTTCTTTTAGTTCATGTGCATCTTTGCCCATACACATGGCTGCGGTAATTGACGCTAAAACAATGGTAATGCCGCCGACACATGCGACAGCGAGCGAGGCAATACTGGTCGCTGTGATAATCGGCTTGGCTGGCGTGTCATATCCACTGAGTTTCATGATCGCCATCCCCGGAAGGAATTGTCCACTCAGACTGACTAAGATTAAGGGAATCGCCAAATTTAAAGTTGAGTTCCAAGTCCAAATTGGGGCAATAAACTGTGGTATAGCGAGTTGAAAATTCACATCAACAGGATTGATTTTCCCTAATGTAAAACTCAGGACAACACCAGTTAGCAAGACCCAAATCATCGCGTAGCGTGGCGATAGTCTTTTAGAAATAAGAAAGACCAATAACATGCCAAAGACAATGATCGGCATACTATCTGTAGCAGTGAAAAGCCCAAGACCAAACTGAAATAAAATACCTGCCATCATCCCCGCAGCGACATCTTGAGGAATCCATTTTAAAAGTTTGTCAAAATAGCCAGTGATGCCGATCAAAAAAATAACGATAGCGGATGTGATATAAGCCGCTATGGCTTCATTCAGCGAAATATTCGGAAAGAGCGTGACTAAAAGAGCCGTACCAGGCGCTGACCACGCGGTAATTACCGGGGTTTTATATTTAATTGAGAGATAAATACCCGCCAGCGCTGCACCAATAGAAATGCCCCAAATCCATGAAATCATCATGGCTGGGGAGACTTGGGCTTTTTGTGCGGCTTGGAAAAAAATAATTAGTGGGCCTGAATATGAGATCAGCACGGCTAAAAATCCTGCAACCGTCGCTGAAATCGACCAATCTTCTTTTAATGTTTTTAACAGGGGTGCCATCGCTTTTGCCTCCATGCGACTATGTCAATGAGCCTGTTGAATTAAACCAATGATTTTTAGAGATTAACCTTGATCTCCACCACCAACAGGGACGACTGTTCCTGTCATATAAGATGAATCATCGGATGCCAAAAATAAGATGGCATTGACTTGTTCCTGAATTGTGCCATAGCGGCCTAAGAATGTGCGGTCAATGGTTTGATCGACCACGTCTTGCATCCATTGTTTTTCATGATCTGACAATGGGTTGGCGTTTCTAGGTACTTTTCGTGGTGGCGCTTCTGTACCACCTGTAGCTACGGCATTGACTCGAATACCATCTTTGGCATGTTCAAAAGCGAGTGCAGAGGTTAAGCCATTTACCCCACCTTTTGACGCTGAATATGGCACACGGTTAATACCACGGGTTGCAATAGAAGATACATTTACAATTGTCCCTTGCTGATTTTGAATCATTTCAGGTAACACGGCTCGGCAGCACCACATAGTTGGAAATAATGAACGATTAACTTCCTTAATGATTTCTTCTTCTGAAAACTCTTGGAAGGGCTTCATCCAAATCGCACCGCCAACGTTATTGATTAAGATATCAATTCGGCCATATTTTTCAATGGCTTGAGCAGCAACTGCATGAGCGCCTGCAAATGTTTCAAGGTTGGCTTTAACAATAATGGCATCGCCATTGTGGGCTTGAATATCGTTCAGCGTCTCTTCAACAAAATCTGAGAGATCTGCCAATACCACTTGAGCACCTTCTCGGGCCACTTGAAGGGCGACTCCACGACCGATACCTTGAGCGGCACCGGTTACGATGACAACTTTATTGTTAAATCTGGCTTGTTCTGACATTAAACTATTCTCCCTTAATTCGCTGAGAATTTTTCAAACAAGAAGTTTGCAGGTTTAACGCCTTCGGTATCTAACCAGCCACGTACCGCTTCGACCATCGGCACAGGACCACAGAGGTAAATATCTACATCGCCATTGTTTAACCAATCTTTTTCAACATGACTGGTCACATAGCCTTTACGTTCATGCTGTGACTCAGGGTGAGCGACCACAGTACGGTATTCGAACCATGGGAGTTTGCTTTGTAATTCATCGAGTTTGTCTTTAGCTACGATGTCAAAGTCATTGGTTACGCCAAATACAAGACGAACAGGTTGCTCAGACCCTTTTTCTTCAAGCACTTGTAGCATGGACATAAACGGCGCAATACCTGTACCACCTGCAAGCATGACCACAGGACGGACAACATTACGTAGATAAAAACTACCAAAAGGTCCTTTGAAGGTCATTTTGTCGCCAGCTTTCGCATCGGCACTCAGGAAGGTACTCATTTTTCCTTCAGGGACATTACGAACCACGAAGCCTGTTAAGCGATTGCCCGGCTTTGAACTAAACGAATATGAACGAGTTTCTTCAGTCCCCGGAATGCCGACATTGACGTATTGACCTGCCAAGAAGTTAATGTCCGGTTGACCTTCATCCAGTTGAATATCAAAGGTAATCGTAGAATCCGACATATTTTCAACACGAGACAATGTGCCTTGAAACTCATGAATTTCAGTTTTACACACGTCAGATGATGCACTGATTTGGAAAACAGCATCTGAACTTGGACGACATTGGCAAGCTAAAATATAACCTTGCTCAGCTTCTTCGGGGGTTAAAGCGTCTTCGATATAAGATTCTTCAGGCATGTCGTAAGTACCCGACTCACAAAATGCACGGCATGTCCCACAGGCGCCATCACGGCAATCTAGTGGGATATTGATTTTTTGACGATAGGCTGCGTCGGAGAGGGTTTCACCTTGAGCAACACTAATAAAACGAGTAACGCCATCTTCAAATTGAAGTGCAACATTATGGTTTGACATGGCTGAATATCCTTTTGAAAATCTGGTATAACGTGTCCTTTCAGCCAAATATCCTTCTGGCTGAAAGTTAAACCTTGCTTAGTGAAATAAGCTTTTAGAGGTGATAAATATCAATCACTTGGTTGATATAATCGTTTTTCAGAACAACATATTTGCTGAGGATTTTTGGCTGCTCACCTGAAAAATCAATTTCATAACGTGACATGCCAAAGTAGCTATAGTTGGTTTTGTAGCGGAAACTTAAGGTGTTCCAGTTAAAACGCACAGTTACTTTGTCGCCATCACGTTCAATAATCTCGACGTTATTAATGTTATGGCTGGTTCGGGTATCTGGCATCGTGGCAGATGAACGCTCTGTTTTAATGCGGAAGACACGGTCTTCTAAACCTTGACGGTCTGGATAATAAATCAAAGAAATCTCAGACTGAGGATCTTCTGTCAGGCGGTCATCGTCATCCCAAGCAGGCATCCAAAATGATGCAGATGGGGCATAGCACTCTAGCCATTCATCCCACTGTTCATCATCTAAAAAACGCGCTTCGCGGTAGAGGAACTGAGATACAGCTTCAATGCTTACGCTGTCTAAATGTGCAGTTGCATTCATGCGACATCTCCTTGTTCATTTGCGACTTGTTCAGCTAGTTCTTTTTCTTCAGCGATGGCATGTTTCATGGTTTTTAACCAATATTGATGCTGAGCAAGGTAAAGACCTTCATCTTCGGTTTTGATGCCACTTAATAGCGGTTTTAAACCAATTTCATTGGCTGCATCATCTGGTCCATGAATCCAGTGTTTTGAACCACGGCACATGTCGTTCCATTCCAGCTCAATTCCTGCATAACCTGCTTGGCAGGCACGGAATTCTTCTAAATCATCAGGTGTTGCCATGCCTGAAGCATTAAAGAAGTCTTCATATTGACGAATACGACGTGTACGTGCTTCTGGCTCTTCACCGACAGGGGCGATACAGTAAATGGTGACTTCAGTTTTATTGACAGAAATCGGGCGTAAAACTCGAATTTGTGAACCGAATTGATCCATCAAATAAACGTTTGGATAAAGACATAAGTTACGTGAACGTTCGATCATCCATTTCGACATCGGCGCGCCGAATTTTTCGGTATATTCATCGGCTTTGCTAAAGTTTGGACGGTCTTCTGGGTTAGCCCATTGCGTCCATAACAACATGTGACCACTGTCAAAACCATAAGAACCACCACCTTGCTTGCCCCAAGAACCCGCACTCATGGCACGAATATTATCCGCTGCTTGTGCTTCTTTACGGTGCTGTGTGGTGGCTGCATAGTTCCAATGCACGGCTGAAACGTGATAGCCATCTGCGCCATTTTCAGCTGTCAGTTTCCAGTTACCTTCATAGGTATAGGTAGATGAACCACGTAAAACTTCTAAACCATTTTCCGACTGACCTTCGATCATGTCTATAATTTTGGTGGTTTCACCTAAGAATTCTACTAGACTTGGCACATCAGGATTTAAGCTGCCAAATAAAAAGCCTTTATAACTTTCAAAGCGTGCGACTTTTTTCAAGTCATGTGAACCATCTTGGTTAAAGCAATCTGAATAACCCGCTTCGGCAGGGTCTTTAACTTTGAGTAATTTACCTGAGTTATTAAAGGTCCAACCATGGAATGGACAGGTATACGTCGCTTTGTTGCCTTTTTTATAACGACATAACTGTGCACCACGGTGTGAGCAGGCATTGATCATGGCATTCAGTTCACCATTACGGTTACGTGCAATGATGATCGGCTGGCGACCAATATGAGTCGTGTAATAATCATTGTTATTTGGAATTTGGCTTTCATGTGCCAAATACACCCAGTTACCTTCAAAAATGTATTTCATTTCAAGATCAAACAACGCTTGATCGGTAAATACTGAGCGGTGCAGTTTAAATTCACCAGTGTCAAAATTATCGACAAGAAGTTCATCAATACGATCTAGATGGCTGGTGTTAATTACAGGAATACGTGGCATGTCCATTCTCCGACTGTCCAATGAGGGGATAGTCGCCGAGTTGTCATACTAGGATGAGGCAGCTCGGCTTCCTTTGAGTGAGTAATTAAGCGCTAGCGCGTCGACGATCAACTTCAGTATTTGGTGCTGCAGCTTGTTCTTTAACTAACTCAACATTAAAGCTAATGTGTTTAAACGGCTGGTTTAGACCACGACGTGCAATTTCAGCTTCGTCTGTGATATCAACAGCAGTTGCCACCAGACCATCACGAGTTGCAAAGGCAAAGTCGTCCCAAAGGTATTTGTCACCTTCGATGTTGAATTGAGTGGTTAACTTGCGGTAACCCGGTGCAGAGATAAAATAATGTACATGTGATGGACGGTTACCATGACGGCCTAATTTGTCTAAAACAAATTGGGTTGTGCCTTCTGGAGGACAGCCATAACCAACTGGCATCGTAGTTTGTGCAACATATTTACCGTCTTGGTCAGAAAGAATGGTACGGCGAAGGTTGAAGTCAGATTGAGACTTATCAAAGAAAGAATAGTTACCTAGGCTGTTGGCATGCCAAATTTCAACTTTAGCGCCTTCAATGATGTTGCCTTCGGTATCTGTTACTGTACCTTCAATAAACAGAGTTGGAATTTTATCGGTTTCCGTACCATCATCCATACGAGCAAAGCCCACTGATTCAGGTGCGCCAGCCACATATAAAGGGCCTTCAATGGTACGTGGTGTACCACCTGTAATACCTGCTTTCGCATCAGCTTCATCGGCACGTAAATCTAGATAGTGCTCTAAACCTAAACCAGCGGCTAAAAGACCTAATTCGTTCGCTTGACCCGCATCTGTAAAATACTCTAGACCTTTCCATAGTTCAGTTTGAGTAATATCTAGATCTTCAATCGCTTGGAATAAATCACCCAATAAACGTACCACAACTTGTTGTACACGTTGGTCAACAGGCCCTGTCGCTGTATCTACGTTCATTTGTTTAACCAGAACATCAATCTCTTGACGGTTCATACTATATCTCCTTAAGTATGCATTTAAGTATGGGTGGCTATCACTCGATAAAAGAGGTCTTTGGCTGCCACGTTCCTTGTTTGGTTGTCTAACAATACTTTTTAAGTTGTTTCGTGTAGCGGCTGAAGTTTCTTTCAGGGAATGGGCTACACGATGTTTTTGATCTGTTGGATGGGATTAAAGTTGCTTAATCCTGTCTATGTGATATACCTTAAAAGAATAAAATCTTCACGTCGAAGATCAAATTTGCATTTTATTATACTTAATAGGTATCGAAAGCTATGGAACTAAGACACTTAAGATACTTTGTCGCGGTGGTTGAAGAGCAGAGTTTTACCAAAGCGGCAGAAAAACTATATATAGCTCAACCACCTTTGAGTCGGCAGATTCAAAATTTGGAACATGAGCTTGGAATTCAGTTATTTGAACGCGGTAGCCGTCCGCTTAAGACCACAGAAGCAGGCCAATTTTTTTATCATCATGCTTTAAAACTTTTGTCTAATGCAGAAGAAATTAAATCGATGACGAAACGAATCGGTTTGACAGAAAGAACAGTGACAATCGGTTTTGTGAGCTCTTTATTGTTTGGTTTACTCTCGAATATTTTGTATTTATTCAAACAACAACATCCACATTTAAAAATAGAAATGGAGGAAATGGCCACCACTGAACAAATCAAAGCATTAAAAGAAGGCCGTATAGATGTCGGCTTTGGGCGTTTACGTATTTCAGACCCTGCAATTAAACGGGTTTTACTGCGTGAAGAACGCTTAGTAGTTGCCTTACACGCTAGTCATCCTTTGGCACAAAAAAAGGAAGGAGTCTATCTTGCAGATCTGATCGATCAACAATTGATTTTTTACCCAAATCACAACAAACCAAACTTTTCTACCCAAGTGCGTGGCATATTTTCAGAGTATGGTTTGGAACCTAAAAAAGTACGCGAAGTACGTGAATTACAACTGGCTCTAGGCTTTGTTGCAGCTAATGAAGGGGTTTGTATCACTCCAATGAGTGCCCAAAGTGTGCAATTAACACATTTAACCTTTGTTCCTATCTTAGATGAAGCCGCGATTAGCCCTGTATTTATGGCTGTACGTAATATGGATGAAAGCGAAGATATTCGTGGTTTATTTGATAGTGTTTATCAAGTATATGATTTAGAAGCGATTCCTTATGATCGTGCTGTGTTTTGAGTATGCTGTCGCTAGACGTTCAGATGAACTGCACATATGAAATGATCTATTTAAATAAAGCGGAATCAAGGGATTAATTTGTATTCAACTTTTTAGGTATACAAACATGCCTAATCGGTTTTGGACATTAAGCACCAACTTATTCATTGTGAAAAGCGAATTTTACAAGCTTCACAATTAGGAGGTGGGCTATGCAAAACCAGAAAATTAATATTAATACCTTGGTTGATGAAGCCAAATTTACGCCATTTCATTGGGGTGTTTTGATTTGGTGTCTTTTGATTATTATTTTTGACGGTTATGACTTGGTGATCTATGGCGTTGCCTTACCGTTGTTGATGCAAGAATGGTCCTTATCTGCAGTACAAGCCGGTTTACTGGCAAGTACGGCTTTATTTGGCATGATGTTTGGTGCCATGTGTTTTGGCACACTGTCCGATAAAATTGGTCGTAAAAAAACCATTATGATCTGTGTCGGTATCTTTAGTGGTTTTACCTTCTGTGGCGCTTTTGCAAGTACCCCAGTCGAGTTTGGTGTTTTACGTTTTCTTGCCGGTCTAGGCATCGGTGGTGTTATGCCGAACGTTGTGGCATTAATGACAGAATACGCGCCAAAACGTATACGAAGCACCTTGGTTGCACTAATGTTTAGTGGTTATGCCATTGGTGGTATGGCTTCAGCATTATTGGGTGCTTGGTTAGTGCCTGTATATGGCTGGAAAATCATGTTTTATATTGCGATTATTCCATGTCTTGCATTGCCTGTAATTTGGAAATTCCTCCCTGAGTCATTGATGTATTTAACCTCAAAGCATCAAACAGATACGACTCGAACGATTGTCTCTAAAATTGCCCCTGAACAAGTCCTCACAACGGATACGCAATTTGTACTCAATGAAGTTTCTGAAGAAGACAAAGCACCGTTAAAAGCATTATTTCAACAAGGCCGTAGTTTCAGTACGTTCATGTTCTGGATTGCATTTTTCATGTGCTTATTGATGGTTTATGCACTTGGAAGCTGGTTACCAAAATTGATGATTCAAGCTGGCTATTCGCTTGGTGCAAGTATGATTTTCCTCTTTGCACTGAATATAGGTGGAATGGTAGGTGCTATTGGTGGTGGTGCTTTTGCAGACCGATTCCATATCAAAAAAGTACTGAGCATCATGTTCATGTGTGGCGCGTTGGCTTTAATCTTACTGGGCTTTAACAGTCCGCAAATGGTTCTGTATACCTTAATTGCTGTTGCAGGTGCAGCTACCATCGGTTCGCAAATCCTACTTTATACCTTTGTCGCACAATACTACCCAACCACAGTACGTTCTACAGGTATGGGTTGGGCATCGGGGATTGGACGAATTGGTGCAATCGTTGGACCGGTACTTACTGGTGCGCTTTTAACCATGAATTTACCGCATCAAATGAACTTCTTGGTGATTGCCATTCCGGGTGTCATAGCTGCATTAGCAATCTTTATGGTGAATTTGCAAGCGTCTGTAGAGGCGTCTACTCAAGGTCAATCGCCAAAGCTCAATACGCAAGCCATCAAAAATCCAGCAAATTAAGCTGTCATTTAAAGATTTAACATTACCCCAAAATTTTAAGTTTCCAGGCCCTGATGCACAGCATGAGGGCTAGTGGGAAATTGTGACAAAAAATAAGGAAAGGGCATTGCCCAAATCGAGGTCAGGATGAAAACTCAAAAGCTAAATTTAGTCAAAAAAACCTTTAAAATTAAACCGATGATACTAGCTTGTGCAGTCGCGTTCCCCATGTGGACACATGCGGCAGTCAGCGAAGCTGAAGTTGAACAGTTGCGTGATGAAGTCAAAGCATTAAAAGCCATGATGCAGCAATATGTTCAGCAGCAAAACACTTTATCGAGTGAAATCAAAGACGTAAAACAAGGATCTGTAGTTGCTGCGCAGAATCAAAAACCGACTCAAACACCGAGCCTGAGTTTAAATACCAAATCGGGCGCTGAGTTTAGCTTGTATGGCAATGTGCGAGCAGATGCATCTTATCAGACAGAAGGCGGCAGCTTATCTCGCCTGTATAACCAAATGAATAGTGTTCCGCTAGAAGGGAATGCTGAAAGTTCAGATCGTTTAAAAGCAACACTTGCTGCCACACGTTTAGGACTAGACTTTAAAACGCCGACTCAAGTGGGAGATGTAGGTGGTAAAATTGAAGTCGACTTTTTGGGTGCGAATGATGGACTACGTATTCGTCATGCCTATTTAACCTATGGTGATTGGTTGGTGGGGCAAACATGGTCTAACTTTGCTGTACCTGATTATATGCCTGAAACCATTGATGCATTGGGCTATGTCGGTGGTGCTGTTAAACGTACATCGCAAGTTCGCTATAGTCACAAATTTAGTCCAGAGACAAATCTTGTACTCGCTGCCGAAGATTCTAAGGATGACAGTTCAAACATGCGTTTGCCTGCATTAACAGCGCGTTTAAACCATAAAATGACAGATACGCTGATGTTAAGCGCACGTGCGATGGGTGCTGAAAAGAAAACGGATACGGATACAGAAACCGCATGGGGGCTTGGTCTGGGCGCAAAACTAGATTTGACGGATAAAACAGTGCTCAAGGCGGATTATTACCATGTCAAAGGCGACAGTAGTTTTGTGTCATGGACCAACCAAGGCTTTGTCACTAATGCGGATAAAGACATCATCGCCACCAATGAATTTGACTCGATTACAGTAGGTTTAACTCAACAAATTTCAGCACAATGGCGCGGAACATTGGGCTATGGTTATATGAAAGCAGATAATAATGCTGATTATGTCAACTCATTAGTCGATAAAACCAAGGCCAATAAAAACTTGTGGCAAGCATGGGCAAATGTATTTTACAGCCCTGTTAAGCCGATTAGTTTAGGTCTGGAATATGTCTATGGTGAACGTGAAGCTTTTGGTGCTGCGCCAAATGGCAGTACCAAGGGTGAAGATAACCGAATCAATGCGGTCGCGATGTACAACTTCTAATGCCGTTACAGAGAATTGTTTAATTTAAATTGCCTTAGAAATTTCAATATCAATTTAACGAGAGTGTGATTGAAAGTATGTTCAGGATTTGACATCTAACTTTCCGAAAATCTTTCAATGCGTACTCTCAATCCATACACGCCCTTGATCTTTATCGATTGAGGGCTTTTATCTTATTTAGAAACTTTTATTTTTGACTAAAAAATATAATTATCTGTTTTATTTCATTTAACAAATCATTTGAATATAAAAATACGAAGAAGGATATTGATAAATATCATGAATTTTGAAATATTTTGATACATACATGATGATAAAACACACTATAATCCTTGCCGTCAATTTCGTTTCACTTAGAAGACGCAATCATGGATGTCCCTCAATTTTCCAAATATAACAACACGTCACTTAAGCTTTTAAGCCTGATGATACTCACCGCGATGGCACCATATAGTGTTGCAGATAGCAATGTATTACCTGAAATCACCATTAACGTTGAACAAAGTTCAATGAATGATCAAATAAAAAAAGCACTGACTAAAGTAAATGGTGCAACCAATGCGATCGTTGCAGCAGACATTCAAGATGTACCCAAGCGAACAAATGCTGATTTATTTAAAAATCAACCGGGGATATACGCGGCATCTTCAGGAAATGAAGGGGTGAAACTGTCGATACGTGGCTCGGGGATCAATCGTGCACCGGGGGCGCATGCTTCAGGGTTGTATGTAACCTTAGATGATTTGCCATTTACAGGGCCAGGAGGAACACCTTATGAACTGCTTGAGCCGCTGTGGGTAGACCATATAGAGGTTTTACGGGGGGCTAATGGTTTAACACGTGGCGCATTAAGCTTGGGTGGTCTAATTAACTATGCCAGCCCAACTGGAAAAAATGCAGCAAAACTGTCAGTGCATCATGAAATGGGTAGCCACGGTTATCAGAAAAGTGAAATCAGCTCAGGACAACAAATCGGTGACTTAGACTATTATGTTTCATTAACGCAAAGTGATGATGATGGTTTTCAAGATCATTCCTCAAGCCAGAGTAAAGGTATATCGGCCAATGTGGGATATCAATTAAATCCTCACCTAGATACACGATTTTATCTGCGTTACCGAGAGACTGAACACCAAACACCGGGACGACTAACCCAACAACAGATTGAACAAGATCCAAAACAAGCATTAGCCCTAAATATCTCGCTGAATAATAATCGTCCGCAGCCGGGAAGTCTTTGGTTGGCGAATAAAACCAATATGACTTTGGACTCGGGCGATCGTTTACAGTTGGGGCTGGCCTATCATCATTATCCGATGGATTTGCAAGAAGGACTTTATAGTACTGATGTTGACTATGATGATATTAGTACCTTATTTAACTACCAATTTGACCGAACGCTATGGGGGCATGAAAGCCAAAATACTTTAGGTTTTCGTAGTACCACGCATTTGCCAGATGGTCAGGTCGTTGAACGCTTGCGTGTAGCGCAAGGCGCCTATGCTGCGGATACAGAAACGCGGCATTATACCTACCAAGGTGGTGACTATGTTTTACATTATGCCAATGCCTTGGCACTACACCCACAGTTTTGGCTCGATAGTCGAGTTGCATTGGCGTACACCCATCGTGAAAGTGAAGTGACATGGCCTGTGCAAAGTCATAAAGAAAATATTCGTGAATGGAATGTCCTGCCATCGCTAGGTTTTCGATATCAAATCCAACCTGAAACACAGCTCTTTGCCAATGTCAGTCGAAGCTTAGAAGCACCACATCCATGGGCTTTAATTTGGGGGTCGGATCAATACTTCCCAGATGGTAGTGGCGCAGCAACGGGACGCCAAAGTGCTCCGATACATTTGAATAGTCAGACAGCGAACACTCTTGAACTAGGTGGGCGTGGTCAACATGCACTGGGTGAGTGGAATATTGCATATTACTATTCACAGGTTAAAAATGAACTATTGGCCGTTGAAATCCAATCAGAGCCTAAAAAGATTATTGCTGAATCAAATGCTTCAGACACCATCCATCAAGGGATTGAAGTCGGTTTAAACAGTTCACTTTGGCAAAATGATACATATGGACAAGTTCAACTAAAACAAGCCTATACCTTGAATGATTTTCACTATAAAAATGATGCGGTATTTGGAAAAAATGAGCTTGCAGGTATACCAAAACACATCTATCAGGCTGAACTGAAATACGAACATCCTTTAGGTTTTTATGCTGCGGTGAATACACTTTATGCCGCAAAGGTCGCAACCGACTATGCCAATAGTGTCTACGCAAAAGATTGGCAAATTTGGGGAGCTTCGTTTGGCTATATGCAACCACAAAAACAATATATGGCGTGGTTGGATTTCAGAAATATAGCCAATAAAAAATATGCATCTACCGTGACACCGGGCTATAACGATGCCGGCAAAGATCCTGCTCGTTTAACACCGGGTGAAGGCCGAGCGGTATATGCAGGACTAACGTATCATTTTAATTAAGCATCTTGTATTCCATACAGCGAACAATTAAAAAGTCTTATTCTGCGGATTTGAATAAAAAAAGGGAGCCAATCAGCTCCCTTTTTTTAAATCTTTGATTAGTTTGTTAAGCAGTTCGAGGCATATCCTGAATACGTCGCCATGGCTGAGCTTCTTCAATTTCATACGCCAGTTCAATCAAGGTTTTTTCATCACCGACATCGGCTGATATTTGCATACTGATCGGTAGTCCGTCGTTTTGCGTTTCTCCCATAGGAATCGACATACCCGGCGCACCCACCACATTTTGGATAGGGGTAAATGTCACATAGTTCTGTATACGCTCAAATAACTGGTCAAACGGTAATTGAGGTGACAAATAGCCGATTTTAGGTGTGGTATGTGCAAGTACCGGCGATAGCAAAACGTCATAATGCTTAAAGATTTCACGATATTGCTGCTGCATTTTCTTTAATCGATACAGAAATAGCGGGGTTTTATAAAAGTTCTTTTTATACAACTTCGATAAACCAACGGTTAAGTGATCTAACTCTTTTGGATTAAAGTCAGCGCCAAAGATTTTCTTGCCAAAGGTACTCAGTAAAAAGGACAACATTCCCCAATATTCACTAAAATCTTCAACAAAGCTTAAGGAAAAAGGTAACTGAAGTTCTTCAACATGATGACCTAATTTTTCTAAGAGTGCTGCGCTATGCATTAAGGTTGCAGTTGTTTCGCTATCTATTTGCCCTGTAATTGATTGTGGGACTAAACCGATGCATAGTCGACGTTTAGAAGGGCCATGAATCATGCCTATGCGTGGCAACTTTTTATTATAATAACTTGACTCCATTCCTGCATAGAAATGCGCAGTATCGCGTATGCTACGGGTTAGGACACCTTCACTGATGATATTAATCGGAAGAGAGCCTGCTGCTTCACTGTCATACGTACGGCCACGGCTAGGCTTTAATCCAATCAAACCGCAGCATGCAGCAGGGATTCGAATCGAACCACCGCCATCATTGGCATGAGCAATCGGCACTACCCCGGCTGCAACGAGAGCTGCGGAGCCGCCTGAAGATGCACCGCAGGAATAACTTAAATGCCAAGGGTTATAGGTGGCTGATCCATCTTTATATTCGGTGCTGGCATTTAGACCAAATTCAGGGAGCTTGGATTTCCCTAATACGACAAAACCTTGATCTAAGATTTGTTGGCTAATTTGAGGATTACGATCGGCTGGTTTTGAACCTATGGCCTTTGAACCATGGCGTGAGGGCAAGCCTTGATAATCTAGATTATCTTTAAAGAAAAAAGGGACGCCCGCAAATAGACCATGTTCAACATATTGATTTTTCTCTAAAGCACGTTGAAAACAGTCCAGTTCAATGGCATTTAGATACGGATTGACTTGTTCCGCACGTGCAATAGCCGCTTGTGTTATTTCCTGTACAGAGGCTTCTTTAGATTTGATGAGCTGTGCAATCCCCACAGCATCTAGATCTGTGAGTACATCCGAACTAAAGGCATGTATGCGTTGACTGTGTTTTTGATCTTCCATGAACTAACCCATTTGTTTTTTGAATTTTGGTAAATGTTGAATGAACTCGGTGTTATCTCAACAACAAATATATGTATTTGAACAATATCTGTTTGAGCATAATAATGACAATAAAAATTGTCAAATATTCATCTGATCTGAGGAAAGTGCAGAGATTGTACTAAGGAGGGCATCTAAAGCCTGTTGAATCTCATCCTTCCATGCAAAGGAACAATTTAAACGGATATATTGAGTTTTGGCTTCTGATACGTTAAATAAACGGCCCGGAGCAACACCGATCTGCTGTTGAATTAAGGCTTCATAGACCGCCATGCTTTCAATATTTTCTGGTAGTTTTAACCAAAGAAAATAACCACTTGGATGATATTGTAATTTGCATCCAGTCGGTAGGCGGCTTTCTAAATAACGGTAAAACTGTAATTTATGTTGCTGTAGACTTTTTCTTAAGACCCGTAAATGTTTTTCATAATGATAATTTGAAATAAATTCCACCAAGGCATTTTGCAATAAGGTATTGACGGAAATCGTGCTCATGAGTTGTAAGTGTTGAATCGCTTGAGAGTATTTACCGGCGTGTACCCAACCCACTCGAAATGCAGCGCCCAACGTTTTAGAAAAAGATGAGCAATGTAAGACCATATTATTTTGGTCAAAATATTTCATTGATACGGGTTTCTTAGACGCATAATGCATTTCTTCATACACATCGTCCTCAATTAAATGCACATGATATTGGTGTAAGAGCACGGCAATTTTTTGCTTGATTTCATCACTCACTGTGAAGCCCACAGGATTATGTGAATTTAGCATCAGCCAACAGATCTTGACGGGATAAGTTTTTAAAATATGTTCAAACGCGGTTAAATCAAAACCGTCTTGTGGATGTTCAGGTAAGGTCACCACTTTAAGGCCTAAGCGCTCTGCAGCTTGCAAGGCGCCATAGAAAATATTTTGCTGTAACACAATATAGTCACCCGGTGAGGCTATGGCCTGTAAGGAAAGATTCAGTGCATCCATACAGCCTGAGGTAATCACAATATCCTCGGGATCTGTGGCAATGCCTTGCATGCAATAACGCTGTGCAATCAACTTACGTAGGGCTAAATTTCCGGGTGGAAGATTATCAATGGCATCGTAACTTTTGGGATTTCGGGAAATTTGCCCCATGATTTGGGTTAACTTTTTAGAAAAAACAATATCTTGAGCTGGAAAGGCTGAACCCAATGGAATGATTTTTTCATCTTGTATTGATTTTAAATACTTAAAGACCAGAGAGTTAATTTCAACCGGTGTGTTTAAGGACACGATTTGAGTTTGTTCAGCTTCTATTTCGAGTAAGCCTTGCGCCACATAGTAGCCAGATTTTTCACGTGCATAGATTAAGCCACGCGATTCTAACTCCTGATAAGCATTCATGACCGTGATTAAACTAAAGCCAGACAACTGCACTTGTTCACGCAAAGACGGGAGCTTTTCGTGCGCTTTTAAAGTGCCATTTTCAATCAGTTGACGTAGGTGCTGAGCAAGCTGTTCCGATTTATACATAGTCATCAACAAGACAAAATTCTGTTATAAATATATCAGTAAAATTAATTGTGCATTATATTTTTATAACAGATGAGTCTGTACTGTTATATGTTTTTTCAAAATCACTGTATCTAGTTTTAAGCTTGAATTTTTTATAAGGTGCATAGACCACAACACTTGTGGCGTCAAATGGTATGGAAGTTAGGGAGTTGAGTATGTTTAAAGCCAGTGAATTAGAACTGTTACAACATTTACTGGTGGATGTTCCATTGACAGATTCAACGCTGCATCTGTTGCAACAACAGCATACAAATTTAGAAGCGGTGCTTTTACGCAGTCGAATTTTGCGTCAAGTACAGCAAGTGGGCTATGTCAGTATTTGTCAGGAGCATATGCACGCCAAGGCTGAAAATGCGGCTTTCTTATTTGCACCCTTTATCTTAGCGAATTTGAATCAGAAGGTGATCTACGCTACACCGCAAAGCCCTGAAAATGTTGCGATATTAAATCGTTATTATCAAGCGGAGGCTAAACTTAGCGCATTTAAAGTTGATGATGTTTTATCGGGACTCAATGTCTACATTGAGCTACATAATGAACAACTATCGCCAGCAGAATACTTCTATTTTAGTTTGATCAATAGCTTATGTAATCCGAAAGTTTCCAAAATTATTTGTATTACACATCTACATATCGACTTAGAAAAATTAAATCAGCTTGCTGAATATTTAGATGTTGAAATCCATGTCTTGGCGGATAAAGCTGAACCGATTGACTTTGATCTAAATAAAATCAATATGTTAAAGCTGCTATTTAAAGACAAAGATCAGCAATATATCGATTTATGCCAAAAGTTTTCGTTTATTAACGCCAAAATTTTACAACGATTAGGTTTATATGAATTTGACCGTGCGCAAGTCTTGGTAGAAGACATGTTTTATTCAGAGCATATCTTTGAAAAAATGTCGGTCTACGGTGAATACATTCAAACGCATCTTCAGCACCAAGTTAAAAAACAGAGTCCTGCATAAGTGATTCAGATGAGTAAGTAATTTTATAACTGTGAATTGATTACTTTAAAATGCAAAAAGCTTGTAAATCTAGACTTACAAGCTTTTTTAAAATTCAAATTTAAACCAAATTATTTGGCTTAATGATCAATTCATTATGAGCTGATCATGAGCGAACATGAAATGTAAGATATACATGCAATAGCAAGTTGCAATAAGCGAATAGATTATCGCTTAAGGTAGATAGGAATTATCTGCACCAACGACAAACGCTACACCAATACAGAATAAAAGCACATAGATCGAGAACCAAATAATGGCACGTTTAAAGGCCTTATCTGAAATTTCACTGTCTGCATATTTTTGCGGTTTTTTAGGCTCTTGATTGCTCATAAGATGTACTCTAAATCCCTAGTGGTTATAGGTGATTATTGGGGTATATCACTTGAAAGCATAGATACAACATTCATCTAAATTTCTATAACAGTTATAGTTTGGAAGGTAGCTTCATTTCTTAATCCATTAATAAACTATGATATTGGTCGGTTCTTTTTCTCAAAAAGTCCCAAACCAGTTTAATACGCGGCTCATGCTGTAAATCAACTAAGGTTAGCATCCAAAAGGTATGCACAAAACGAACATCTTGCGCCAAGACTTGTTCTAATTCGGGTTTTTCCTCGGCCAAAAACTTGGGCAATATTGCCAATCCTGCACCCGCACTCACGGCAATTTGTTGCGCCAAAATACTACTACTTCTAAAGTTGGCATTGAGCTGAATAGGTAAGCGCTCTAAACAATACAGTTCAGGGCTATAGACCAAATCATCTATATAATTCACAAAAATGTGTGATTTTAAATCTTCTAAGGTATGAATGGGTTGCGTGTTTTTTAGGTATTCCTTACTGCCATAAATTTTTAAACAATAGTCTGCCAATCGAGTAATGATATAAGGGCCTGATTTCGGTCGATCGATGGAAATAACAATATCTGCTTCACGATGTGAAAGCTTGATCATTTTCGGGACAGGAATAAGGTCGATAGTCAGCAAGGGGTATTTTTTGGACAATTCTGCCAAGAGCTGTGTCAAAAATGCTGTTCCAAACCCTTCGGGTGTGCCAATTCGCACACGACCTTGCATAGGTTGGTTGGGTTTTTCGATTTGTAAAAAGGCCTGTTCCATTTGTTCAACGCGAGGAACCAGTGCCAAACCTTCTAAAGTGAGCTCATAACCTGTGGCTTCACGTTTAAATAATGGTGTGCCTAAAGCCAGTTCTAGCGCATGTATGCGTCGAGAAACTGTACTGTGCTCAACACCGATAATACGTGCGGTATTGGTTAGGGTTTTCGCACGAGCCAAAACCAAAAAATACTGTAAATGATCCCAATCTACTTTCATTGTTATTGTCATCCCTGTGCATATTTGCACATCAATCGTGCGTGAATCTCTATTGGTAGTCAAAATTTTCTTTGCTAGTTTGAAGTGAATTGGAAAATATAAATATAAGGCTTTTGGATATTTTCTAAGTCAGTACAAAACAATAAGTGCCTATGGAGAGGTCATGAACACAATGTCAAATATTCAGTCAGCAACGGCTAAATTATTAATTAACGGTAAATTTGTAGAGTCAAATACTACAGAGTGGCAAGACATTCTAAATCCTGCAACTCAAGAGGTTTTGGGTCGTGTGCCAATGGCGACTATGGAAGAAGTGGATGCAGCAATTGCTTCAGCGCAAGAGGCTTTTAAAACTTGGCGCTTAACACCTGTTCAAGCACGTATGCGCATTATGCTGAAGCTACAAGATCTCATCCGTAGCAATATGAAAGAGATTGCCCGTGTACTGACTGCTGAGCAAGGAAAGACACTTGCAGATGCTGAAGGTGATATTCAACGTGGTTTAGAAGTCGTTGAGCATGCGTGTTCGGTTGGCACACTTCAAATGGGCGAATATATAGAAGGTGTTGCACGTGGTGTGGATACCTATACCTTGCAGCAACCTTTGGGTGTATGTGCAGGAATTACGCCATTTAACTTTCCTGCGATGATTCCGCTGTGGATGTTCCCAATGGCCATTGTCAGTGGAAATACCTTTGTTTTAAAGCCATCTGAACAAGATCCATTATCGACCATGATGCTTGTCGAACTTGCGATTGAAGCCGGTATTCCAGCAGGCGTATTGAACGTAGTGCATGGTGGTAAAGACGTTGTTGATCGTTTATGTACACATCAAGCTATTAAGGCCATTTCATTTGTAGGCTCTACAGCCGTTGGTACACATGTATATAACCTTGCAGGACAGCATAGAAAACGTGTGCAGTCGATGATGGGGGCCAAAAACCATGTCGTGGTAATGCCGGATGCCAATAAAGAACAAACTTTAAATGCCCTCGTTGGTGCAGCATTCGGTGCGGCAGGTCAGCGTTGTATGGCTTTGTCGGTTGCTGTCATGGTTGGTGAAAGTAAAGAATGGGTCAATGAACTGGTTGAAAAAGCCAAAACGCTGAAGGTCAATGCAGGGCATGAGCCGAATACCGATATTGGCCCAGTTATTTCACCTCGCGCAAAAGCACGTGTACTGGATTTAATTCAAAGCGGTGTAGAACAAGGCGCAGAACTGTTGCTGGATGGTCGTGATGTTCAAGTCATTGGCTATGAGCAAGGAAACTTTGTCGGAGCAACGATTTTTAATCAAGTTTCAACCGATATGCGCATCTATACCGAAGAGATCTTTGGACCCGTATTAGCCATTATTCATGTTGATACTTTAGAGCAGGCGATTGAATTGATTAATGCTAATCCATTCGGCAACGGTGTTGGACTGTTTACACAAAGTGGTGCAGTTGCTCGTAAATTCCAAAGCGATATCGATATTGGTCAAGTGGGTATCAACATTCCAATTCCTGTACCTGTACCTTTCTTTAGCTTTACAGGATCGCGTGGTTCAAAACTGGGTGACTTAGGTCCATATGGTAAGCAAGCAGTTCAGTTCTATACACAAACCAAAACCATCACCAGTCGTTGGTTCGAAGATACACAAGAAAAAGGTGAAGTGAATACCACCATTAACCTACGTTAATTTAGGAGTTCAAGGATGAATATTGCCTTTATCGGTTTAGGAAACATGGGCGGAAAAATGGCTCAAAACCTACTCAAAGCAGGTTTTACGGTTTACGGTTTCGACTTAAGCGAAATTGCGATTCAGCATTTTACTGAAGCAGGTGGCATCGTTTGCCAAAGCCCACAAGATGCCGCGAAACAAGCAGATGTCGTGATTAGCATGTTGCCTGCTGCCAAGCATGTCAAAGAGGTGTACTTGGGAGAAAATGGTGTATTGGCGGTAATGAAAGCAGGAAGCTTATGTATCGATAGCAGTACCATTGATCCGCAAACCATTAAGGACATAGCCGAGGCGGGTGCTGCACATCAGATAAAAATCTGTGATGCACCTGTTTCAGGCGGAACTATTGGTGCTCAGGCAGGTACATTAACCTTTATGGTCGGTTCGGATGATCAAACCTTTGAAAAAACCAAAGCGGTATTGGGCCACATGGGTAAAAACATTGTGCATTGTGGTGATGTGGGTGCAGGTCAAATTGCGAAAATTTGCAATAACTTGATTCTTGGTATTTCCATGGCAGCCGTTGCTGAAGGTATGGCGCTCGGTGCGCGTCTAGGGATTGATCCTCAAGCCTTAGCAGGTGTGGTGAATAGTTCGAGCGGACGTTGCTGGAGTTCGGATGTATGTAATCCATGGCCGGGTATCTCAGCAAATGCACCTGCGGGACGTGGCTATACCGATGGTTTTGCAACGCAGTTGATGTTGAAAGATTTGGGACTGGCTGTAGAAGCCGCAGGACAAGTCAAACAGCCGATTATTTTAGGCGGACTGGTTCAGCAGATGTATCAACAGCTGTGTTTACAAGGTAATGCACACTTAGATTTTTCAAGCATCGTGCAGCAATATTTACCTAAGGATGCTGAATAATCGCATTGAACACCAATCAGGCCTAGGGATGGCTAACAATACAAACACTCGTGTCGGAATAACAATAAATTGAGACTGAGGTAGAGAAGATGTCGAATTATCAAGATGTTGCTAAGGCATTTGACTTAAATCATGCTGCCAAAGAAATGTTATCAGGCTCTTTAGAGCAATTAAATGCATGCTATGAATGCTGTGACCGTTATGCGATTGATCAAGATAAGATCGCACTGTATTGGCAAGGTAAAGATGGGCGGAAAGAACAATATACCTTTGCAGAGCTACAACAGTGGTCGAGCCAATTTGCCAATTTTTTAAAGTCACAGGGTGTGCAAAAAGGTGATCGTGTATCGGGTTTATTACCTCGTACAGTTGAATTACTTGTGGTGATTTTAGGGGCTTGGCGAATAGGTGCTGTATATCAACCGCTGTTTACCGCCTTTGGCCCCAAAGCCATTGAACATCGTTTACACCTTGCACAAAGCAAATTGGTGATTAGCGATGTTGGTAATCGCAGTAAATTAGATGAAGTTGTACATTGTCCCCAAATCGTTACTGTTGCAGATCTAGCGGGTCAAGGGATTCAACAGGGAGATTTAAACTTTTGGGATGAAGTAAACGCACAGTCTACAGATTGTGAAATTGTCCTACAGAGCATCAATGATCCATTTCTTTTGATGTTTACTTCAGGTACTACAGGTCCTGCAAAGCCCTTAGAAGTCCCGCTTAAAGCTTTGATCGCTTTTGGTCAATATATGAAAAATGCGGTAGGACTGCGTGAAGATGATTCGTTTTGGAATATTGCCGATCCGGGTTGGGCTTATGGTTTGTATTACGGAATTACTGGGCCACTTTTACTTGGACATGCAACACTCTTTTACGAAGGTGGTTTTAGCATTGATAGTTTGTGTCAGATCGTAGATGACTACAAAGTGACGAACCTTGCAGGCGCACCGACAGCGTATCGGATGATGATGGCAGCTGATCCTGAACAAATGGCAAAACTCAAAGGGAAATTTCGAGTCGTCAGTAGCGCTGGTGAGCCGCTTAACCCTGAAGTGTTCCGCTGGTTTAAACAAGTTTTAGATGCACCGATCTTTGACCATTATGGTCAGACTGAAGTTGGTATGGTGGTGTGTAATCATCATGGCTTACAACATGATATTCGCGCAGGTGTCGCAGGTTATGCCAGTCCAGGATATCGCGTGGCGGTTGTTGATGAACAAGGGCAAGAGCTAGCTGCAGGAACGCCAGGAGTACTGGCTGTTGATATCAGTCAATCACCGATGATGTGGTTTGGTGGCTATAAAGAAAGTCGTAAGTCACCCTTTGTAAAGCATTATTACCTCACGGGTGATACCGCAGAATTACACGCAGATGGCAGTATGAGCTTCGTTGGTCGTAATGATGATGTGATTACAACATCCGGTTACCGTATCGGGCCATTCGATGTAGAAAGCGCTTTACTTGAGCATGATGCAGTGATTGAAGCTGCGGTCATTGGTGTGCCTGATCCAGATCGGACAGAAATCGTAAAAGCTTTTGTAATTTTAGCTGAGCATGTCACAGCGTCCGAAGAATTAGCAGAGCAGCTAGGGCAATTTGTGAAAAAGCGCCTATCTGCACATGCTTATCCACGATTGGTGGAGTTTGTTCAAGAACTGCCGAAAACCCCAAGTGGAAAAATTCAGCGTTTCTTATTAAGAAATCAAGAGATTGCGAAACAATCCACGCAGCATGCAAGTTAAATGACGTAACGATTAACTCTAAATGAATGCCGAACAATCAGGATCAAAATCAAGCTTTCATTCAGTTCTAATCATTTTCAAACTGGATGGAAGCATTTGATTGATGTACAGGAAGATAAGATGCAATTTACCGAAGAACAATTATTAATTCAGGACATGGCACGCAGTTTCGCACAGGAACAAATTAAACCTCAAGCAGCTGAATGGGATAAACACGGTACCTTTCCCAAAGCGGCTTTAGCGCAGATGGGAGAACTGGGTTTATTGGGTATGTTGGTATCAGATGAATGGGGTGGTTCAGATACAGGTAATCTTGCCTATGTTATGGCTTTAGAAGAGATTGCAGCGGCAGATGGGGCAACCTCAACCATTATGAGTGTACATAACTCGGTAGGCTGTGTTCCTATTGCTAAATTTGGCACAGAAGAACAAAAGCAGAAATATTTAGTGCCTTTAGCACAAGGCAAAATGATCGGGGCATTTGCATTAACTGAGCCGCATACGGGTTCAGATGCTGCTGCCATTAAAACTCGTGCAGTCAAAGATGGTAATGAATGGGTGATTAATGGTGCTAAGCAGTTTATTACCTCTGGACATAATGCAGGGGTCATTATTGTCTTTGCTGTGACTGACCCAAGTGCAGGGAAAAAAGGCATGAGTGCTTTTATTGTCCCTCGTGAAACAGCTGGCTATGAAGTGATTCGTACTGAAGAAAAGCTTGGATTACATGCCTCAGATACCTGCCAAATCGCACTCACAGACGTGCGTGTGCATGAAAGCCTGATGTTAGGAAAAGAAGGTGAAGGTTTGAAAATCGCCTTATCAAATCTAGAAGGCGGTCGTATTGGTATAGCGGCGCAAGCAGTTGGTCTTGCACGAGCAGCATTAGAAGAAGCAACGCGATATGCCAAAGAGCGTATTACTTTTGGAAAGCCGATCTTTGAACATCAGGCAGTTGCGTTCCGATTGGCAAGTATGGCAACAGAAATAGAAGCCGCACGCCAATTGGTCTATCACGCGGCACGTTTAAAAGAAGCAGGGCAACCTTGCTTAAATGAAGCGTCTATGGCCAAGCTTTTTTCGTCTGAAATGGCTGAGCGTGTTTGCTCCGCAGCATTACAAGTCTTTGGTGGTTATGGCTATCTCAAAGATTTCCCGATAGAACGTATATATCGTGATGCGCGTATTTGCCAAATCTATGAAGGTACGAGTGATATTCAACGTTTAGTAATTGCCCGTAGCTTATAACGTCTTTAAGACATTTAAAACGACAAGGCTTCAGATATGAAGCCTACTCATGAATATTGAACATATATAGGGATCTCACATGCAATTTGAAACGATTCTGCTTGAAAAGAACAATGGTGTTGGACTCATTATTTTAAATCGTCCTCAGGCCTTAAATGCGTTGAATAGCACAATAATTAAAGACCTTAATTTGGCCTTAGATGATTTAGATCGAGATCCAGCCATCGGTTGTATGGTTATTACAGGTTCTGAAAAAGCCTTTGCCGCTGGTGCAGATATTAAAGAAATGGCTGAACTGAGTTTTCCAAATATTTATTTGGATGATTTTTTTCATCTGGCAGATCGAATTGCACAGCGCCGTAAACCTTTAATCGCCGCTGTTAGTGGTTATGCGTTAGGTGGAGGCTGTGAGTTAGCGCTCATGTGTGACTTTATTTACTGTGCCGACAATGCAAAATTCGGTTTACCAGAAGTGACTTTGGGAGTAATCCCAGGGATAGGTGGGACACAGCGCTTAACGCTTGCTATTGGTAAGGCCAAAGCCATGGAAATGTGTCTGACTGCGAGACAAATGGGCGCAGTAGAAGCAGAGCAGAGCGGTTTAGTTGCTCAAGTCTTCCCTAAAGAGGAGTTAGTCGAAAAGACCTTAAAAGCTGCTGAAAAAATAGCCGAAAAATCTGTAGTCGCAACCATAATGATCAAAGAGTCAATTAACCGTGCATTTGAAGTGAGTTTGCAAGAAGGTTTACGCTTTGAACGTAGAACATTCCATTCGATTTTTGCAACTCAAGACCAAAAAGAAGGCATGCAAGCATTTGTTGAAAAGCGCCAAGCCAATTTTAAAAACAATTAAAAATAAAAAAAGGATAATACGGATATGAGTACAAATAACTTAATGATTGAAGAACATGGACATTTAGGCCAAATCAGTTTAGATCGCGTGGCAAGTTTAAATGCCTTGTCTTTGGAAATGATTCAAGGGATTCAACAGCAATTAGCACTATGGGCTGATCAAACTAATATTCATGCTGTACTTATTCGCTCAAATAGTCCTAAAGCATTTTGTGCAGGTGGCGATATTCGTTATCTCTATGATAGTTATATGAATGGTAAAGAAGATCATCAAGCTTATTTTCAAGCTGAGTATGAAATGCTGAATACCATTCGTGCGTATGAAAAACCCATTATTGTCATACTTGATGGCTATGTACTTGGCGGTGGATTTGGCTTGGCCCAAGCATGTCATGTGCTTATCAGCAGCGAAAAATCTAGATTTGCCATGCCTGAAACTGCCATTGGATTTTTCCCAGATGTGGCTGCGACACACTTTTTATCACGTTTAGATGATATTGGTGTGTACATGGCAACTACAGGCGATCAAATCAGTGCCAGCGATGCGTTGTATCTAGATTTGATTGACTACCATGTTCCGAGTGAGCAACTTGTTCAATTAGAAGAAGAATTAAGAAATTCCAAGCAACTAAGCAAGGAAAATATTGAACAATTGATTGCGAAATATATTACTCGACCAGCGGAAAGTGAACTTAGTCAAAATGCAGATTTAATTCGTAAGCATTTTGGTTTTGAGAGCATTGATGCCATTGAAAATAGTCTTGAAAATGAACAGCATAATGATGCTCAAGTGTGGGCGCTAAAAATACGCAATACCTTGGAACAACGATCTCCAATCGCGAAAAGAATCAGTTTACAACTCCAGCATTTAGGTCGTGGTCTTTCACTGAAGCAATGCATGCAAATTGAACGACATTTACAAGACGTTTGGTTTCAACATGGCGATATTGTCGAAGGTGTGCGCGCATTAATTGTGGATAAAGACAAACAGCCAAAGTGGCAACAGTCTAGTCCGACCTTAGATAAAATAATGGAGGAAATATCTATTTAATCAGTAATTTAAAAACATTCACGGTTCAAACACTTGGGTAATATTCATATTCAATTTCTTATTCAATATGAACAAGTGACTCAGCGTAAATTAAACAGATATAAGATCTAAAAATATTGATTTTCATGAAGAAAATCATCATACAAATCAAGCATCGTGAAAATGCAACGTAGAAATATCTTGCAGAATAAGGAAGATAACAATGCAAAATGTACAGGGAAACACAGCTCCACCAGCTAAGTCCTCGCATCGTTTAGCGGGTATTTCCAGTATGGTGGGTACAACCATCGAATGGTATGACTTTTTTATCTATGGTGCTGCCGCAGCACTCATTTTCAATCGACTTTTTTTCCCAAATCTTGATCCCTTAACTGGCGTGTTGGCTGCATTTGCAACCTATGCTGTAGGCTTTATTGGTCGACCACTCGGTGGAATAGTTTTTGGTCATTTTGGCGATAAAGTTGGTCGTAAATCAATGTTATTGGTCACATTAATGTTGATGGGTATTCCAACGGTGATGATTGGGTTGTTACCGACATTTGAAACCATTGGTTATTGGGCAACGGTCTGTTTAATTATATTAAGATTTATACAGGGCATGGCCATGGGTGGAGAATGGGGCGGAGCAGTCCTCATGGCGGTAGAGCATGCGCCAGCGGGTAAAAAAGGCTTTTGGGGAAGTTTACCGCAAGCCAGTACAGGTGGTGGTTTATTGCTCGCTTCGGTAGCTTTAGGCTTAGTCTCAATGTTGCCTGAAGAAGCACTATTTAGCTGGGGTTGGCGTCTGCCATTTTTAGCCAGCATTATTTTACTGGCTGTAGGTTGGTATATTCGAGTGAAAGTGCCTGAGTCACCAGACTTTGAAAAAGTTAAAGCTCAAACCGAAACAATTAAAGTTCCAGCAAAACAAGTGTTTAAAAATCATCCTAAGCAGTTGATTACGATTATTTTATCTCGAGCTGCTGAAAATGCTTGGTTCTATTTAGCATCGACATTTGCTTTAGCCTATACTACCACACAGCTGAATATTCCTAGACAAGACATTTTGTTTGCAACGATTTGTGGTGCTGCAGTCATCATGGTTATTACGCCAATTTTTGGGCATTTGTCTGATAAAGTTGGGCAAAAAAACATGTTTAGATTTGGTTTATGCGTATTGGCTATATACAGCTATCCATTTTTTGCGATGTTAAATACCAAGGATCCTGTATTGGTTTGGACGGCCATTGTGATTGGTATTGGTGTAGTTTTTCCTTTGATGTATGCACCGCAGTCACAGTTATTTTCACGCCAATTTCCAGCAGAAATACGTTATAGCGGTATTTCAATCTCAGTTCAATTTGCAGGCGTGCTAGGTGGCGGTTTAGCACCATTAATCGCGACGAAATTGCTAAGTATTGGTGATGGAAGCCCAAATTTAATTATTGCCTATATTTCAGGCTTTGCAGTGATTGCGATTATTGCATCTTCATTTTTAAAGCCGGATCAAATAGAGCAAAAGACAAAAGCATTTAGCAGTGAAGAAATCTTCCTAAATTAACAATCAGGAAAACAGAAGACTGATTTAAATATAGAAATACATGTGAACAGCCATAGCAACAATTGTTATGGCTTTTTTCTTGTCTGAGGATTGTAGCAGGACAAATAATATTGTCAGTATTATACTTGTTATTCCTAAGTAGAAATGTCCTACCTAATAACCAAATAGAAATGTCCTATATGGACAATTCCAAGTCAAGCACAGGATTTAGATTTCGTTCTTTGATTGCTATTTTCTGTGCACGTCTGCTTGGCATCTTTTGAGAACGATTGCGTTTGTTTTGTTGTTCCAGTTCTTCATGCTGTTGTTGGATATGATTCAGAACAGCACCCAACCGTTTATTCTCAACAATCTCTCGCTGATTCAGCTGACTTAATTTATCGAAGAGGCTGTAATTGATCTTTCGGCCATCATGCATGAGGGCTACAGTACCATCCGGGTATTCCAGGAACTCAAGATACTTACCGATCAACCTTTGATTTTCTTCGGTGTTTTCCAGGAGATATACGCATTTATCATAAGTAATCGTCAGGCTATTCGTGACTCTGCGGGGTTCACGCCAAGTAAAAATATCATCTAATTCTTCGGCTGTTTCAGTGATAGGCCGATGTAGATCCTTAGGATTAAAAGCCATCTTGGCGAACTTCTGATTGAACTGCTCAATGAAGCAGGGTAGCCAGGCATTAGCTTGCTCAATCGAGCTGATACCTTCCAGACGCATCTCCTTGATCAGACGGTCCTGAAGGGTTCTGTTGGCACGTTCCACACGGCCTTTGGCCTGTGGTGAATTGGCGAAGATGATATCGATATTCAGGGTACTGAGTACGCGTCCAAACTGGGTAATCTTGGTGTCTTTCTTGCTGCTTTGATTCACCCTGAAGACTGAATGTTTGTCGCTGTAAAATGCCAACGGCTTACCATGCTGCTCAACATACAAGCGTGTTGAAATCATATAATCAAAGGCTGATTCTGATTCACAGAAGCGTAAATGCTGCAATTTTCCTGTAGCATCATCGATAAACACCAGCAGACAGCATTTAGCAGCGCGTCCTTCAAACCAGTCATGATATGAGCCATCAATTTGGATCAGTTCACCAAAGCAATCCCGGTTGTAACGAGGCTGATACGGGCGTTTCAGGCGCTTGGATCGAGGAATCCATAAGTCAGCTGCAATCATCCAGGAACGCAGGGTTTCTACTGAAAGATCGAATCCATGTACGGTGGTGAGCTTTTCATGCGCTAAAGTGGGTCCGAAACCATGGAGTTGGTCAGAAACAATATTGAGGCACTTGAGTCTGAGTTCTTCAGGAAGTTTGGAATTGCTGATTTGGCCACGACCGGCATGGGCTAATGCAGCGGGACCTTGAGCTTTGTATTTCTGCAGTAAGCGTCTGATCTGACGTTCTGAAATATGAAGTAGCTGAGCAGCCTGGGATTGAGTTATGCGTTGATCGCAGATTTCCTGCAAGACCGACAATCGTTTAAGTTCTTTATCCGACATAGACACCAACATATCAAACCGTCCGCTAACGAAATTGCAAAAGTGCATATTCTAAAAGCGGACATTTTTACTTTGGAGAAACCGGACATTTCTATTTTGGAGTTACATTTTTGACTTCGCATAACGTGTATTATGTTAATTTTAGAAATAAGTCACCTATAAATTTTGCTTTTATATAAACGACTAAATTAGGTCTATTAGTAATACTCCCTAATAATTCATAATCATAATTCGTCTTTTTAATAGATACATTTAAAGTTTCATTTATAGCTTTTTCTATACTATTATCATGTTGTTTTATAATAACTTTCGATTTTTGATTAATGATTTCACCTTGAAAGGAAAATGCATAGTTTCCACCATTTATTATATTATTTTGTACTACAAAAACTCCATTACCAAAATCATTAAAATTATCTTGAAATTCAAGGAAGTAAATACCATCTCGCATTCTTAAAATACCAGTTCAACAAAGTGAGTGTTTTATATATTTTACGCCAATTTCAACTTTAAATAAGCTTTTAGTTGTTCAAACAAATTGAGCTACCTCTCCTGTAATACAAACATTAGCATTTCATAGTAGTTAACCTTTATTTAACATAAAATCTCTTATATGAAATTTAGAACTTATCCCTTAAAAAGATCATTAAAAAGCTCTTTATCTTTCTGTCTATTTTCTTCTGTCTTACTTTCCGCACTTAAAAACTGCTCAAAATCAGCCCATTGATGTTTAAAAGATTCATCATTCTTAAATTTATTCAAAACCCAAGCGCCAAGCAAAATTTTCCGTCTAGTTTCATTTTTCCGTTCTTGAGCTTTGGCTTCACTTAAAAGTTTTTGCTGCTTAAGTTTAAGCTCATTCTGTTTCTGTTTTGCCTGTTCTAAGATCTGCTCTTGTTCTTTTTTCAAATACTCAATTTGCTCTTGTAGAGATAACTTCTTCTGCTGTGCTTTAGTGAGCTTCTTTAAAACTGCATCTTTCTTTTCTTGAATATCTGACATAGTATTAAACCGTGATGATCAATAATCAAACATCATCATAGAGTCAAAAAACAAAGCGAGCAATATCAAACGTAGCGAAGCGGAGTTTTCCCGGAATGAAATGAAGGGCGCACTTACCCACTTTTATCATTTCATTCAAAAGTGGACGTTGCGACAGGGGAAACCCCTGTACCCCATGACCTCGCTTTAGCATGGTCAGCAACTTTTTCAAAGTTGCAAAAATCAAAACCACGGTATGCAGAAATTTAGGTTTTTAAAGTGGCAATTTTTCATTTGAATGAAAGCAACATCTCACGAAGTGACGGACGTTCAGCCGTTGCTTGTGCTGCTTATCGTGCCTGTGAAAAATTAGAGGATCTGACTTTTGGAAAGACTCAGGACTACACTAAAAAAAAGGGACTTGAATACAAAAATATTTATGCACCAGAACATACCAATACAAAACTTTTAGACCGTCAAACACTTTGGAATACAGTAGAAAAAAAAGAATTCAATGCCAATGGCTCAATGAAAGCCAATGCACGACTCGCCAAAGAATATATCTGTGCTTTACCACATGAATTAACAGATGCAGAACGCATAAAAATCGTTGATGACTTTTGCCGAGACTTTGTGAACAAGCACAATGTTATTGTCGATGCCTGCATCCATGCACCACATGAACATAACGATGAAACCAATAATAAAAACTATCACGTACACATGATGTTCACGACCAGACTCATCAATGAAAAAGGCGAATTAGGAAAGAAACAAAGAATCTTCAACGACCATGGTCCCGAGATCCTGAAGGACAGCCGAGCAACTTTTGCCAATGTTGTAAACACAGTATTGGAAAATGCCGGACTAGACGAACGCATCGACCACCGGAGTTACAAGGATCAGGGCTTAGACTTTCTTGAACCCACTCATCATGAAGGGCATGAAGCTACAGCACTTCGCAGACAATATGATGAGGAACAAAAAAGACCGCTTGACGAACGTAACACTGAAATTGTGCTACCAAGAATTGCACTTGAAAATGAAGCCATCAAAGCCAAAAATTTAGATGCTGCACGAGAATACCAACAGATCATCAAGGGCCTTGATCAAGAAATTATTGTTCCAAGTCGATTAGAAGATCAGATTACCCAACTAGAGAACGAACTTCAGTTAACCGAAGCAGAAGAAAAAGAGCTTTTAGCAGAATTAGAACATCTCAACCTAGAAGAAGAACGCCTGCAAGAACAACAGGTTCAACAGATTGACAACGCATATGATGACTTCATTCGTTGCCAGGATATTTATGCAGAATTTGCTAGTCAGTTTTACACCATTCAAAGCAATGCTGCTAATAATCAAAAACAGATTGAATCAAATCTCACCAAGACAAAACGATGGTTAGCAGAAAACAAAAGCGATTTTTACCTACGTAACGATAATTTGTTTTATGACTCTTACCATCATACTTACAGAGATATAAAAAAACCTGATTTTTATGCGACTGAAAAATCAGTAGAACAGGCAAAAAATGAGAACTGGAGAGAATACGCAACCGAGGTCGAACAACTTGCTAAAGAATACGATATTGAGAATGTCGTCAAACGCTTAGGCCAATGCTCAGAGATACTGGAAAATAATGGGATTGAACGACCAACGATAAAACCCACTTTCTGGCAAAAGCTAAAACGAGAGTACGTTCACTCTTTCGATACCCTGCATGATTTTAATGATGATATGAAACCTATCCTTGTCGAAAAACGGGCAGATGATCTCAAAATTGAACAAGAAAGAATGCAGCAAGTACGCCAAGCGGAAGTGGATCGCCAACGAAAAATTGAAAATGATCGCAGAGAAAGTGAATTTAGAGAGCAATTACGTAAAGAACGAGAGCAAAGAGAACAACGCTATGAACAAGATAGACGCGAACGAGAACATTTGGCATTTCTAAGACGGCAAGAATTGGAAAAACAGCAAAAAAATGAGCCTAAAAAACCAGAAAATGAAAATAAAAACGATTACCGACCTTGGTGAATGCTGTTTAAACGCAAAAAAATAGGGTTTTTAGCGATGTTTTGCTAAACCACAGTAGATTTATAGTTGAGTTAAGAAAAAACTCTTAAATCGCAAATGAGAGCATTTAGCGAGTGTCTACGAGCGAACTACAGGGATCTAAATTTTTTCACTTGTTTTTCCCTGATTACAGGCTCCCCTGTGTATCAAGAACTCAGAATCAGAGCATCCCGAATGGGTGCGAACTGATTACGGTGGCTTTATGTCGAGCGAAGCGAGTGAAAAAGTTCTATGAGCGAAGCGAATTCCTAGTTGCTTTTCTTTTTTAAAAAGTCACGAAATTTTAAGCCAAAAATTGCCCCTACGAACTGAGCGAAAGCGAAGTTCAATAGAGTTTGAGCGTAGCGAAAACCAAGGGCAATTTTTCATTCCCTGGGCTTTTAATTATTTTTAAAGTTTTTAAATGCTTTTAGGTAAGCTGAAAGCCTTGTAAATAAAGGCTTCTAGACTTCATATGACTACGTTTACCTACCAATATGACTACGTTTACCTACCAATATGACTACGTTTACCTACCAATATGACTACGTTTACCTACCATAAGTCTACCTTGTTTATCTTGTAGATTTAACCACGTTTACCTTGCATTAATCTACAGATTTATTAATATAGACTTATATTCATAACTAATAAGATAGATAAATAAAGTGCGGGATTTAGTAGTTAAAGATAATGCATTAATTAATGCGAGTTATAACTTAGATTTAGTAGAACAGCGTTTAATCTTATTAGCTATTGTTGAAGCAAGAGATAGTGGTCGAGGCATTAATGCCAATGATCCATTAGAAGTCCATGCTGAGAGCTATGTAAATCAATTTAATGTTGCAAGACAAACAGCGTACCAAGCGTTAAAAGATGCTTGTAAAGATCTATTCGTACGCCAATTTAGCTATCAAGAAATCAATAAGAGAGGAAATGTAGAAAATGTTTTAAGCCGCTGGGTCAGCGAGATTAGATATATCGATGATGAAGCAACCGTGAAGTTAATATTTGCTCCTGCAATCGTCCCACTTATTACACGTTTAGAAGAGCAATTTACTAAATATGAATTACAACAAATTAGTAATCTCAGCAGTGCGTATGCTGTGCGGTTATATGAATTGTTAATAGCTTGGCGCAGTACAGGCCAAACTCCTATTATTGAACTAGCAGAGTTCAGGAAAAAAATAGGTGTTCTTGATGATGAATATACAAGAATGGGGAATTTCAAAGACCGAGTATTAAATTTGGCTATTGCTCAAATTAATGAACATACAGATATTAAGGTCCAATGTCAGCAACATAAAAAGGGACGTAATATTTCTGGCTTTTCATTTACCTTTAAACAGAAAAAAGTCGTTATAGCTAACAATAAAAAGCAAACTACTCTTGAGATTTTCTCAAAATTTACTGATGCGCAGCGACATTTTTTTGCTAATAAGCTATCTGAGCTTCCAGAAATGAATAAATATTCTCAAGGTACTGAAAGCTACTCGCAGTTCGCAGTTCGAATTTCTGAAATGCTAAAAGATCTACAAAAATTTGAGGAGCTACTGCCATATCTAGAGAAAGTAGGCTTTAATGCAAAATAAACTTCATGTTTAGATCGGATGTTCATATGAACATCCCTGTACACGTACTGAGGGACACCATTGAACACAACAAAATTCAGCGTTATGGACGCCAGTAAAGCCTTTAAAAAGTCTAGAACAACAATTTATGAAGCTATAAAAAATGGTGAATTATCAAGGGATAGTGATGGACTCATAGACCTATCGGAATTAATAAGAGTTTATGGAAATCCAACTGGTGTTCAGTCCAGTACACGTATTGAACAAGTCCAGAAGGATGCACCTGTACGCATACAGTCCGAAATCGAAAATGTTCTAAAAGATCAGATTACTTTACTTAAAAATCAGTTAGATTTAGCAAATCAAAGAGAAAAGTCTTTGATGCAACATATTGAAGATCTAACTCATAGAATTGAGTTTAAAGGCACCTTAGAACAGCCAAAACAAGAAAATACTAATAAGCTAAATGAATCTACTAATCTAAATATAGCAACAGATCCTCGGCCAGAGATTGAGTCGAACTATGACGCATTGACTACTCCTGGGGAAGACAACAAGCGTATACCTATTCCTAAACACGTTGAACCGGAACCTAAAAAAAGGGGATTATTGGGCCGTTTAGCTCGGGCAGTTTTTACAGATGAGTAAGGTTTTATTGTTGTTTTTAGCTAAACAAAAGTGTGGAACATTGCTTGTTTATTGAGCGTGGAACGTGAGTAATCATTAAAAAAGCCCAAGTACACATACTTGGGCTTTCAACATCAATATAAAACTATGATTTATATCGAATAAAAAACAGTATTTCGTATAACGCGTATTATGTTAATTTTAGGAGATCTATACAATTCTGTACTTTTTCACAATCATAGAAAAAGCAAATAAAATACTTATCCAAAATAAATAATCAATAAAAAAATTGAGAAAAACAAATTGATCCATGCCGATGAAAATAAATAAAGGATTGATACTTATACTTCCGACTGGAGAGGTTTCACCATCTATAAGGAACTGTAGAGGAAATCCCCCAGCTATGACTTCAACTTCTCCAAGCTTATCTACAACTATGCGGTCAACTAATATATTTTTTTGATAAAGCAAAGATACGTAGGTCAAAATAATTGCTAAGAAATTAAAATATAAAAATTTTTTCATAATTTTATCTCATATATCTATTAATTTTAACAATTTTTAATCAGAGCCTTTTGGAATAATTTGCTTTAATTTCTCTATTATGATTTTATCAAAAAATTCCTTTAATATGAAAAGATTAGAATTTATTTTATTAAGTTTACTTGCAGCCTGTAGTCCAGTTACAGAAAAAATTGAATCAAATATAGTTGTTCCACGTATTCAATATACGGGGGGAGCAGATAATGCAAGTTATAGTGAGGCTAAGCTTATTAGGGAAGGTAAATGCCTATACCTAGAACATGCTGATGGATCTAAAGTTCTGCCAATTTTTGCTACAAAAACTCTAGATTGGGATATGGAAACTAAGAGCCTAAAAGTAGATTCGGATACTTATTTTTTAGGTGATAAAGCAGCATATGGAGGCGGAGAATCCTATCCTCTAGAAAAAAATAATTATTCTTGGATAACTGAAGTAGATCCTAGCTGTGATACCTCAAAAGTTATAGTTATTAGTCGACTCATAAGACCAATTGAACAGAACTACCAAAATGAAGAATAGCCTATTTTACTGTCTTGCATTAGTTTTAATTATAGGATGCCAACCATTAGAAAAGAATGGATATATTTCTATTAAAAATTGGACCAATGCCCCAATCACAGATCTTAAAATAACTTATATCAGTGCTCAAAAAACTTATAGCTTAGGTACTCTTTATCCTTATTCGGAATATAAATACGCCATCAACTATGAGCAGCATAATGAGGATTCAATAATCTTTTCATATGTAGATAAAAGTCATAAAAAGATTAATCAAGAAGTAGCTACATATGCAGCCAAATATGATAGGAGAATTTATGAAATAATTATTCAATAGAATATAAATTTATATAGAAATTACAATTACTAATTGAACGAAAGAGCTTCTATTTGAAGTTTCAAAAACTGGAGTTTTCCACCAATCTAACCTCCATTTAACATAATGGCGGTTATACGAAACTTAGATGTAAGCCCAAAGTAGAAATGTCCGGTTTCTCCAAAGTAAAAATGTCCGCTTTTAGAATATGCACTTTTGCAATTTTCTTATGTTCTTAAAAAAAATAGTTCTAATTAGTACAATAATAACTAGTAGTCTTGCTCTTGCATATGATCCTACAACGCCTTCATATTATTTAACGAAAGAATTGTGATGTGTGCAGAATATTATGCAGACTGTATTGATGTCTATGGGTCTGCTGGTAGCGGTGGAATGTCAGAGTGTGGAAACTCTTTAAATACATGCATCACTACAGGTGATTGGAATCCACCAAATCTTCCTGTACCATCATCGGATAGATTATTAAACCTTTTTAGTTCAGAAACTAGAGAAGCTACAACAAGATATACCACGGCCTAATAAATCAGGATCTCAATGTAATATGATTGGGATCCTTACCAACATATATAGAAGAGAAAAATGGATCAATTAAAAAAAATAAATGATGATTTGTATCAAGCTGCAATATTATTAGACAGTATTCCTAGTAAGATTCAATCAGATCCATCACTAGAAAATAGAGAAAATATCTTACTGATAGGAAAAGCTCTCAGTCATATTTTTGAACTCCAAAATAATATTTATAAAATTCGCCCTGATTTAAAAAATAATAATCAGTAATAACAGTTATTTATAGTATTTTTTAAGAAAGATAGCGGCTCATTTGAGAATATAAAAGTAATATTCTATTTGTAATAGTTTCTCTGAAATTAACATAATACGGATTATACGAACTAGCCACGTAATGCAACTTGCATTACAATATTCCTATGCATTCAATAAATGGGAAAAATAATGGCTACTGTTAACTTCAGGGTCGATGAAGCCCTTAAAGAAAAATCTTATTCAGTTCTAAGAGAACAAGGTATTGCACCTACTGAGTTTTTTACAAATGTCCTTGAATACATTGCAGCGACTGGGAAACTCCCTGTACAAAAAGCCTTACTCTCAGAAGAGGATACCGAGCTATTAGCGATTGTTCGTAAACGTATTAATGATCCTAAAGAAATGTTTGAGGAAATTACTTTAGATGACTTATAAGCTTTTACGTCATAAGGACTTCACAGCTGAATGGGAAAAGCTTCCTAGTGCTATAAGAGATCAATTTAAGAAAAAACTTGCCAAGGTCATAGAGCAGCCACATATTCCAAAGAATATGCTTAGAGGTGATCTTGCAGGTTGCTACAAAATTAAATTATTAAAGGCTGGAGTCCGACTAGTTTATCAAGTTAAAGATGATCAGGTAGTTATCTTGCTCATTACGGTTGGGAAACGAGCTGACAGCATAGTTTATGACGAAGCGAAAAAGCGCATTAAAGACTAAAAATGGGAGCTTAGAGCTCCCATTTTTGTGTTATTCCTAAGTAGAAATGTCCTACCTAATAACCAAATAGAAATGTCCTATATGGACAATTCCAAGTCAAGCACAGGATTTAGATTTCGTTCTTTGATTGCTATTTTCTGTGCACGTCTGCTTGGCATCTTTTGAGAACGATTGCGTTTGTTTTGTTGTTCCAGTTCTTCATGCTGTTGTTGGATATGATTCAGAACAGCACCCAACCGTTTATTCTCAACAATCTCTCGCTGATTCAGCTGACTTAATTTATCGAAGAGGCTGTAATTGATCTTTCGGCCATCATGCATGAGGGCTACAGTACCATCCGGGTATTCCAGGAACTCAAGATACTTACCGATCAACCTTTGATTTTCTTCGGTGTTTTCCAGGAGATATACGCATTTATCATAAGTAATCGTCAGGCTATTCGTGACTCTGCGGGGTTCACGCCAAGTAAAAATATCATCTAATTCTTCGGCTGTTTCAGTGATAGGCCGATGTAGATCCTTAGGATTAAAAGCCATCTTGGCGAACTTCTGATTGAACTGCTCAATGAAGCAGGGTAGCCAGGCATTAGCTTGCTCAATCGAGCTGATACCTTCCAGACGCATCTCCTTGATCAGACGGTCCTGAAGGGTTCTGTTGGCACGTTCCACACGGCCTTTGGCCTGTGGTGAATTGGCGAAGATGATATCGATATTCAGGGTACTGAGTACGCGTCCAAACTGGGTAATCTTGGTGTCTTTCTTGCTGCTTTGATTCACCCTGAAGACTGAATGTTTGTCGCTGTAAAATGCCAACGGCTTACCATGCTGCTCAACATACAAGCGTGTTGAAATCATATAATCAAAGGCTGATTCTGATTCACAGAAGCGTAAATTCTGCAATTTTCCTGTAGCATCATCGATAAACAACAGCAGACAGCATTTAGCAGCGCGTCCTTCAAACCAGTCATTATATGAGCCATCAATTTGGATCAGTTCACCAACGCAATCCCGGTTGTAACGAGGCTGATACGGGCGTTTCAGGCGCTTGGATCGAGGAATCCATAAGTCAGCTGCAATCATCCAGGAACGCAGGGTTTCTACTGAAAGATCGAATCCATGTACGGTGGTGAGCTTTTCATGCGCTAAAGTGGGTCCGAAACCATGGAGTTGGTCAGAAACAATATTGAGGCACTTGAGTCTGAGTTCTTCAGGAAGTTTGGAATTGCTGATTTGGCCACGACCGGCATGGGCTAATGCAGCGGGACCTTGAGCTTTGTATTTCTGCAGTAAGCGTCTGATCTGACGTTCTGAAATATGAAGTAGCTGAGCAGCCTGGGATTGAGTTATGCGTTGATCGCAGATTTCCTGCAAGACCGACAATCGTTTAAGTTCTTTATCCGACATAGACACCAACATATCAAACCGTCCGCTAACGAAATTGCAAAAGTGCATATTCTAAAAGCGGACATTTTTACTTTGGAGAAACCGGACATTTCTATTTTGGAGTTACAATACTATTTCGTATAATATATATTATGTTAAATAGCATATCCAAGACTGTGGCCTACACAACGCATCCGTTGCCACAGCTCGACATCGTGAATCTGTAAAATTATCATTCACGATGCCGAGTACGCTAATGAACATAATATACGTTATGCCGAAATCAGAATCTTATCAATTGGCGAATCTGACGTTCCTGATGTTTAAATTCAAACCCTCTCATTTTTTCAACTCGCTCAGGTTATAATAATGGTCTCCCAAAATATGATTGATCTAATATGAGCACCTCCAATGACCCTTTACACGGCAAAAAACTTGCTGACATCTTGGATGAATTATTGGATTACTACGGTGGTTTTGAAGGCTTAAGCCGCAAAATTGAAATTAGATGTTTTTGCATAGATCCAAGCGTTAAATCATCACTACGATTCTTACGTACTACACCTTGGGCACGTGAAAAAGTAGAAAGCTTATATTTGTATGTCTTACGCCAAAAAGCCAAACAGAAAGCGTAACGATGAATGCCTATGCTCGAATAATTTTGTATAGCAGTTTATGGTTTAAGATAGAATAAAACTGCTTAATCCTTCTAGCACTTCCTTGTACGCAGTATCTTCGCCTCAGATTTAAATTGATCCCTATTATGAGCAATACTTTTTCCCAGCATCCTCAAATTGGTGTAGTCACTACATTTTCTGAATTGATTCATAGTCATTTCGAAGGTCAAATGAATGCGCTTTGCTGGCAACGCAGCATACAAGGCGACTTTAAAGAAATAGTCGAAAAACTCGAACTGATTGAAAATATAACCGAAATTTCTATAGATGATCTGATGAAGTTAACACTTTCATCGCAAGGCCATTTAGCCAGAGAAGTTATTTTAAATGATCTGCAACAATTAACAGAATTTGGTGCATCACCTTCGTTGAACTTGCTCAAATGCTATGAACGAGATGATGAATTCGATTTCATCTCAACCGATGTTTATTCCTTTCATGTCGATCGATCACCTATCGCTACCGATACCTTTTTATGTACATATTATGGTGCTTCCAGTGATATTGTGCCAAATGATCAAGTGACACAAAGAATCTTAATTCCTAAAATACGAGAACAACTTAAAGATTTGTACGATGGCCCTACCTCAGAATTTGATGATTTTTTAGCGGAATATTTTTTTGATTTACATTATCAGCTCAAAGAAAATGCTGTGCCTGTAAATCTAGGCAATGGTCATCTTTGGCGTTTAGCGGTGGATCATCCTACACAGCAAGTTTTGCCTTGTGTACACCGTGCACCTGTAGAAAATGTAGGTGAATATCGGCTTATACTGATTTGCTGATTTTAGCTGTGTTTAAATATTGATAAATCGTAAGTCCATACGATCCATTCTGTCTAATGAATGAACCGTATGGGTTAATGCAATATCGTTTTAATCAAAATTGCTTAGTCTAGATTATTGAGATCGAGCTGTATTAAGCCAGCGGTAAAGCACTGGCAATAGCACCAAGGTCAGCAAGGTGGAAGAAAGAATACCGCCGATCACAACCGTGGCTAAAGGCCGTTGCACTTCCGCACCTGTACCTGTTGCCAAAGCCATTGGTACAAAACCTAAAGAGGCAACACAGGCAGTCATGAGTACTGGGCGTAATCGAAGTACAGCGCCCTGCCATACGGCTTCATGCAATGGATACTTGTCCCCCAGTTCTTTAATGAAGGTCAGCATGACCAGGCCATTCAGCACAGCAACACCTGAGAGTGCAATAAATCCAATCCCTGCAGACATCGAAAGCGGAATATCTCTTAACCAAAGAAACAATACACCGCCCGTTAAGGCAAAGGGTACGCCAGTAAAGACCAGCAGACTTTCTTTCACATTATGAAATACTGCCATTAATAAAATAAAGATGGTCAGTAGTGCTAAAGGAATGACAATTTGCATTCTTGCTTTGGCAGATGCAAGGTTTTCAAATTGACCGCCATATTCAATCCAATAACCGCTTGGTAATGCATATTGTTTCAGCTGAGTCTGCATATCCGCCACAAAAGAACCTAAATCACGGCCTTCAACATTGGCAGTCACTACAATACGGCGTTTACCATTTTCACGGCTGACTTGATTGATCCCATCTACATTAGACACTGTGGCAACATTTGAGAGTACAATACTGCCACCATTTGGCAACTTTAACGGTAGTTGTGAAATCGTGCTTACATTACGGTCTTGATCATTTAAACGAATAACAAAGTCAAAACGGCGATCGCCTTCTAAAATCTCCCCTACACTTTGTCCACCGACACTGGCTGCCACAGTATCCTGTATAGATTTAACGCTTAAACCATATTGCGCAGCCAAAGCCTTATCTATTTCAATATTTAATAAAGGCAAACCTGAGGTTTGTTCAACTTTTACGGCGCTACTCCCCGCAACTTGCTGCATAATTTTGGCAATTTTAGTGGCTTCTGTGTTAAGCACTTGCATATCATCGCCAAATATTTTAACGCCCACATCACTACGCACACCTGAGATCAACTCATTAAAGCGCAGTTCAATAGGTTGGGAAAACTCACTGTTATTACCTGGAATTGTAGCCACATAAGCCACCATACGGCCACGCAGTTCATCCACACTTTCTTTAGGGTTTGGCCATTCATTACGTGGTTTGAGCATAATATAACCATCGGAAATGTTCGGAGGCATTACATCGGTTGCCACTTCTGCTGTACCTGTACGAGCAAATACAGCCTGAATCTCTGGAAATTTTTTCAGCAGCAATTTCTCAGCGTTCTCCTGCATTTTTAATGATTCTTCTAGGCCTGTGCTTGGTGAGCGCATCAACTGAACTGCAAAATCACCCTCACTCAGCTGTGGTGCAAACTCACTGCCAATTTTGGTGCTTAAAAGCCCAGTAATGAGCAGTAAACACAGTGCAAAAGTCATCACTACAGCCTTGTAATGAAAGGCTTTATTTAAAATTTGAAGATACTGCTTTTTCAGCCAATTCATCCAACGGCTTTCTGTTTCTTTAATTTCACCTTTCACCCAAAGCGCTACAGCAGCAGGTACAAATGTAATAGACAGAATGATCGCCGCCACAAGTGCCAATACCACAGTTAATGCCATCGGATGGAACATTTTTGCTTCTACACCACTTAAAGCAAAAATTGGCAAATAAACCACTAAAATAATTAACTGACCGAATATCAGCGGACGGCGCGCCTGACGTGCAGCCAAAAAGACTTCTTTAAAACGTTCATTTTGCGTTAATGGACGCTTTAATGTTTGCTGTGCATGCGCCAAGCGGCGGATACAGTTTTCAACAATGACCACAGCACCATCAACAATAATCCCGAAATCCAGCGCACCTAAGCTCATCAAATTCGCGCTGATATTCTTTTGTGCCATGCCGGTTAAGGTAAACAGCATTGACAGCGGAATAACACAGGCCGTAATGAGTGCTGCACGGATATTGCCTAAAAAGATAAATAAAATGATGATGACTAGAATTGCGCCTTCAACCAAGTTCTTTTGAACGGTTTTAATCGCTTTCTCCACCAATGTGGTACGGTCATACACTGTTTCAATTTTTACCCCTTTGGGTAAGCTGGCTTGAATGTCTTTAATTTTGGAATCTACAGCTTTCGAGACAGTTCGGCTATTTTGTCCCATAGCCATCATGGCAATACCTAAAACCGTTTCTTCTCCGTTATAGGTTGCACCACCTGTGCGCAAATCATGCCCAATGGAGACTTGCGCAATATCACCCACCCGAATTGGACTGCCATTTGGGCTGTCAATCATGGTGTTTTCAATATCTGAAATGGTGTTTAAGGTTCCCGGCACTCGAACTGTTAACTGCTGACCATTTTCCTCAATAAATCCTGCACCACGGTTTTCATTATTTTCTGTAAGCGCTTGCTGTAATTGTTCTAATGACAGGTTCAGCTGTTGCATGCGGTTTAAATCAGGTGAAACCACGTAGGTTTTATTAAAACCACCAATACTGTTGACCTCGGCAACACCTTGTACACGCTGTAATTGCGGACGCACAATCCAGTCCTGAATTTCACGCAAATCCATCGCGCTATATGCCGTACCATCTGCTTTTTTTGCATTGGGTTCTGCTTTCAGCACCCATTGATAAATCTCGCCCAAACCTGTCGAAACTGGCGACATCGTCGGAGAAACCTGAGCTGGCAATGACGACTGAACTTCCTGTACCCGCTGATTAATTTGCTGACGTGCCCAGTAAATATCCGTACCGTCTTTAAAGACAATCGTGACTTGTGACAGGCCATAACGGGAAATAGAACGGGTCAACTCCAAATCTGGAATACCTGCCATCGCATTTTCAATCGGATAAGTAATCCGCTGTTCAACTTCTAACGCTGTAAAGCCATTGGCCTGCGTATTAATTTGCACTTGGGTGTTGGTAATATCAGGTACTGCATCAATCGGCAGTTTTTGATAACTGTAAATCCCGACGGCAATCCATGTGCAGACAAACAGCATCACCCAAATTGCATTTTGAATTGAAAACTGAATAATGCGTTCGAATAGACCTGCTGGCTTTGGTAAATTTGTGTTCGGATTCTCTGAATTAGTGTTCATGGCCAGCCTCGTCTTTTTCCAGTTCCGATTTCAGTAAAAAACTGCCTTGGGAAATATACTTTTGCCCTGCATCAAGACCCGAAATCACTTCTAGCCATTGCCCATCACTGGATGCTTGTCCAAGTTTTAGCGCTTGCGCTTTTAAATGCACTTGACCTTTTTGTTCAGATTCAACAATAAAAATACTGTCTTTACCCTCTATGCTTTGCACGGCGGACTTTTGCACCCGTAATACATTTTTAGTACCTGAATCTGCCAATAGCACGTTGACCATCACATTCGGGCGAAGCTCAGCAGATTGTTGTTTTAATTTGGCACGTACCACCAAGCGTCCCGTTTGCACATCTGCCTTTGACGTCAGGCTTTGTACCTCTGCGCTATAGAGCTGATCTGAACTATTGATTTTGAAAGAGACGATTTGACCCGTTTGTAATTGTGCGGAATATTGATGAGCTAAGTTAAATTCCAGCCACAAATCTTTAAGCTGTTCGATGGTGAACAATTGGTCTGCCAATTGCACATTTTCACCCACCACAATATCTTTTTGACTAATCACGCCAGCGATTGGCGCACGAATAATAAATCGTCCGTTTTGACCGCTATTCGCGCCCAAAGCTTGTAAGCGCGATTGTGCTGACTGTACGCTAATTTGAGCCTGACGATAGGCATTTTCAGCACGCTGGAAGTCCTGTTTGGCAGAAATTCCTTGAGACCATAGCTTTTGCTCACGCTGATAATCTTGACGGGCTAAATCTAAATTGGCTTCTGCCATACGTAAATTGGCTTGCTGATCAATCAATTCAGGTACTGACAGCACAGCTAAAGTTTGACCTTTTTGTACAGTTTGACCGAGTGCTACACTGACTTGTTCGACATGACCGCTGAAGTTTGGGGAAATATGTGCCTGCTGATCTGTATTGACCGCCAATTTACCCGGCAATTGAATAATATTTTCGACCAGACCATTTTCTACAGTCGCAATTTTAATTCCTTGTTCCACCATTTGTTGAGTGGTGAGTTGCAGTTCACCTTCTTCCGCATGTTCTGCTTCAGTATCACTCTTTTTGGCTTCGCTATTTTCACCTTCCGACTCAGTTTTATCCGCATCGGATTTATTTGTACTTAACCAAATAGCAGTACACAGCATCAGCGTTAGGCCAACCAAAACTGCAATCATCAAAGGCTGTGAAATTTTTCCATCTTGTTTAATTTTCATGTGATTAACTGCCTTATTGTGCTGATGCGCTGTTGATGAGATTTTGGGATGCCTCAATGGCTTTCTTATTGAGTTGGCTATAAGCATCTGAACGGCTGATTTCTTCATAACTGGTTCCAATACTTAAGGCTTCAGCACTGAGTGCGCTTTGCCAAGCCTGCGCCAAAATTTGCATTTGGCTAAGTCGAAGGTCTTGGAGTTGTTTTGTGGTTTGCTGTACGTCTGTAATAGCAAATTTACCTGCCTGAAAACCTTGCAAAGTTCGGTTTTGAACCTTTTCAGCCAAACCAATCTGATTGCCTGTGGCATCAAACTGCATACGCAGACCTTTAAGCTGGTGAATGCTATTGGCAATGTCCAAAACTTGCTGTTTTAACTCGCGCTGTTGCTGATGATTTAATAAAATTTGCTGTTTTTGCGCCATTGGAATGGCATATTGCTGGCGGTTAAAAATATTGAGCGGAATATCCACACCAAGTACCAAGGCCGTATCATTGGCGTCAGTTGGAGATTTGGTACGTGACATGCCCATATTTAGGGTTGGGTTTGGGCGTGCCTGTACTTTTAAATGTTCAATTTGCTGATTTGCCTGCTGAATATTCAAGGCATACAATTTTTGTAACCAACCTTCCGATAAATTACATTCAACTAAACTTTGGCTCTGTTCAGGCCAAGGCGTAACGCTGTTATTCAACGCGATTTGCGACGTGGATTCACCCCATAAATTAGAAAGCTGACGTGCCACAGTTTGCTGTTTTAAAACTGCCTGTTGGTATAAACGCTGTATTTCCAATGCTTCAATTTGAGCGCGCTCCACATCCACCAAAGCGATACTGCCTGCTTGATAGCGTTTTTGCGCACTGTCCAAATTAGATTTACTGAGTTTGAGCTGTGTAGCGTAAATCGATTGCTCATTTTGAGCGATGGCTAGCTGTGACCATGCAAACTTCACAATCAGCTGACTTTGCGCATTCCAAATCTGCTGTTGCAACTGAATTTGCTGTGCAGAGGTACTCGCGAGTGCTTGATTGATTTTACGCTGACCGAATACATCCAATGGCTGGCTAATTCCGATACTGAGCTCTTGATCTTGATTTTTACCAAAACCATTTTGTTCAATCGATAGACTTGGGTTCTGCCAGAGCTTGCTTTGACGCACATTAAAATCAGAGATTTGCTGTTGTTGTTGCCAAATATCAGTTTGGGCTTGGTAGTTTTGTACTTTGGCAAATGCAGATTCAAAACTACTGACATTTTCGGCAAACGTACTTTGTAAGGCCGTCGAAATACCGACAGCTAAGCCTAGACGTATAAACGCCGTAAAATATAAAGACATGATTTTTCCCACTCATTTATTAAAAAAAGTGGCAGGAATGTTTTAGGCTACCCCGCCATTAGCGGGGCATAAACAGGAGGAGGTGTTTGCAGTAATAAATCAGGGGCTTGATAAAGATTCTTCCAAACAAATTTTGGCGAATATTCAAAGCTCTGATGTGCAATAAAAAGAATCGATTGTTGGTTTTGTACAATCAAATGCGTCATAGAAGGCAAATGGTCTTGATGATCTTCACCAAGTTGCAGATCGTTAGCGATATTTTTGACTGGTTTACTACTGGATTCATCAGATGCTTGATGCAACGAATGCTGTGGATTCGTTTCATTGCTAACGCATAAGGTATTTTGATGATGACCAAAATGATAGCTTTGAACAACTTGAGTTTGCTCTTCATGCACACAGAAAGCGGCTGCCACGTTCCAAAGGCTTTGGAACATGAACAATCCAACTAAGACTGTTATCCATGTCGCAGAACGCATATTGCATCAATCAAGAAAATTTTAACGATTATAAAGCTTGGAGTCGGTCGAAGGTCAAGTGAATCTTTGAATTTGTCTTAAAAATGGATTGCCATAGAGATATAACGTAAGGCATTCGCTTTAATCCCCTGACACGGCACATGCTAAAGACAATCCATTGGTTCATGATTACGATTTTTATCGGCGAAACCTTTATTTTTAATTCAGTTCGGAATCATTCTTCAACTTAGCTTTTCTTGTCACAACTAAGCCGCAGAGAACCACCAATGTCGTAACACCTAAAGATAATGAAGTTTCATAACTGTAGGCTGGAGATAAAAACATATAGATCAGCACACTTAAGATCACCAAAATGACTGCCCATGTCAGCCATGGAAATAGCCACATTTTAAACGCAACCTCAGTTCCATTTTTTTCGATTTGTGTTCTCAATTTAAGCTGTGAAAATGCAATCACTAAATAAACCAATAAGGCAATTGAACCTGTTGTAGACAGTAAAAATCCAAATACTTGGCCTGGAAATAAATAATTGACTGCACAGCAAATTAAGCCCACTACAGACGATGCAAATACAGCAATAGCAGGTACACCAGAGGCATTAATAGATGTGACCCATTGAGGTGCTTCTTTGCGTGTCCCCAATGAAAATAGCATCCTTGATGAACTATAAAGTGCTGCATTCATACAACTTGCAACTGCAATAAATACCACACTATCAATAATCAATTTTGATTGAGGGACATTTAAACTGACCAAGACATATTGGAAGGTGCCTAATTGTTGTAATTGCGGTGAACGCCAATCTACCAGTGCAACCGTTATAAAAATTGAAACCACAAAAAATAAGATGACCCGATACAATACTAAATTGGTTGCACGTTTAATTTTTTGTTCAGGATCTTTTGATTCTGCTGCAGCGATCGATAGTATTTCTACACCAAAGAATGAAAATGCTGAAATCAATATTGCTGAAAGTACACCACCCAGGCCATTTGGCATAAATCCATCATTTTTGAACAGATTTTCTACACCACTCACGTCAGGTGCTAAGGGCCAAAATCCAAATATTGCGGTGAGTCCAATGGCGATAAAAATCACAATAGCCAAGACTTTTATCAGAGAAAACCAAAATTCAAACTCACCAAAACTTCGAGTACTAAAAAAGTTGGCTAAACTGAGAAGCACAATGAAGAATGTTGCAAATACAGCACTGGATATTGATGGAAACCATGCATGCAAAATTTCTGCACCGGCAATTGCTTCAATAGGAATAACTAAAACCCAAAACCACCAATATAACCATCCGATAGTAAAGCCAGCCCATGGCCCTATGGCTTTTCTTGCATAGGTTGAAAATGAGCCGGTGTCAGGTTGAGCTACAGCCATTTCTCCCAACATTCGCATGACTAAAAAAACCAATATACTGGTAATTATATAAGCAAGAACGGCGGCAGGCCCTGCTTTTGCAATCGCAGCAGATGATCCAACAAACAGTCCAGCACCAATTACACCACCAATACTGATCATTGTAATATGCCGATTAGATAGCCCTGCACCCAGTTTTGCAGTTGAATTATGTGTGGCTAAGCTATCATCATGCATCGATTAGATTCCCTGTTTGCACGGTCAGTCGTACAAATCATTATTTCCAAGATCATTAGGAATAAAAAAGGGAAAACGCTGTGTTCTCCCTTGTTTTGTAACAATTTAATCTAGAAAATGAGTTTTTCATAGTTCTAATCAAAACTTTAAGATGCAGCTTAATACCATTTTTTCATCTAATTCACTGTTATTACTTATATAATTTATATTTATTTAAAAACTTATTTGACCATTTTCTAGATACAAAATATGGGCTTTTAAATAATCTAACTCATCGCCATGATGCGTAACATATATCATCGGCAGCGCCAACTGTTCTTTCACCGTGTTTAAAAATGGCAATATTTGATCTTTCAGCCTGCGGTCCAGTCCTGTCAGCGGTTCATCTAACAGCAGTAAGTCAGGCTGTGACAGCAATGCGCGTCCTATGGAAACGCGCTGCGCCTCACCGCCAGAAAGTTCATGCGCCCGCCGTTTGAGCAGTGGCTGTAACTCAAGCAGATTAGTCACTTGCTCAAATTTAAATTTCGCATTTTCCTGAGCGCCTAAGTTCTCCGCATATTGCAGATTTTGCTGCACATTCATATGCGGAAAAATCCATGCTTTTTGAAAAATCAGCGCAATACTGCGTTGATGCATCGGCACGTTAATCTTCTGCGCCGTATCGAACACATCACGCTGATTCAGCGATATATAACCTTGCTGCGGCTGCAGCAAACCAACCAAATTTTTCAGCAGCGTAGACTTGCCGCTGCCTGATGGCCCCATAATGCCAAGCAGCTGTTCTTGCATCTGCAGCCGAGCCTGCAATTGAAAATCTGCATATTGAAACTGAAAATTACACTGAAGCATGGCCGGCTCCGAGTTTTCGCTGATAGCGCTGTAAAATATAATAATTGGCAATCAATGCGCCAAAAGCCGCCAGCAGTGAAAGGATCACTAAACGCATTGCGGATTCTTCGCCATTGGGCTGCTGTATCAGCGAATAGATAGCAATTGGAATGGTTCGGGTTTCATCAGGAATATTACCCACAAAGGTAATGGTTGCGCCAAATTCGCCTAAACTTCGGCTAAATCCTAAAATGCTGCCAATTAAAATCCCTGGTAAAGCCAGCGGCAGGCTGATTGAGACAAATACCCGTAAAGGATGTGCGCCTAGTGAGCCTGCAACCTGCTCAAGCTGTTGATTGATCATTTGAAAAGACAAACGGATCGGCTGCACAATCAGCGGAAATGACACAATCATCGATGCTAAAACGGCGCCTTTCCAATTAAAAACCAGCTGAATTCCCCATTCAATTAGCATCTTGCCGATCCAGCCATTTGAACCAAACAGCACCAATAGCAAATATCCTAGAACCACCGGCGGCAGCACCATTGGCATTTGTAAAAGTGCTTCGACCAAAAATTTTAAATGAAACTCATAGCGCGCCAAAACCCATGCCAGCCCTATAGCAAATGGTAAGCAAAATACAGTGGCGCAAATGGCAACCTTAGCCGACAGATACAAGGCGCTCCACTCTTCAGGGCTTAGCATGCTTTAGCCCTTCACACCAAAGCCATAATTCTTAAACAGCATTTTGCTTTGCGCATGGTCTTTAAGATAACGGTAAAACTTCACGGCCTCAGGTTTAGCTGCGCCTTGCTGTGTTAAAGCCAATGGGTAAATGATGGGTTGATGGGTATGGTTTGGAAAAATCCCGGCTATTTTAACTTTAGAACTGATCAGCGCATCGGTACGATAAACAATCCCCGCTTGGCACTCACCTCGTTCGACAAAAGCCAAAGCCGATCGTACATCATCTGTCCCGACAATCCTTCCATTCAAACTTGATAGCCAGCCCAACTTGGTTAGGCTTTGTTTGGCATATTTTCCAGCAGGTACAGACTCCATTTGCCCTGTACATAAGTGACCTTTGAATGCCTTGGCAAAACTAAACTGCGGCACGGCTTTAAATTGCATATTCACCGCTTTAGGCGTAATCAGCACCAAATCATTGCTTAGCATGTTGAATACTTGCTTTGCAGGTATTTTCTGTTTTTGCACCAAATAATTCATCCAGTCCACATCTGCTGAAAAATACAAATCACTTGGCGCACCGGCTTCAATCTGTTTGGCTAAAGCAGATGACGCGCCAAATACCGGTACAATTTTGATGTCTGGATTCTGTGCCTGATATTGCTTTGCAATATCGCTGATAGCATTGCTTAAACTGGCTGCAGCATAAATTTTGACTATTTCCGCCTGAGATGCGCCAGCAATGAAGCTCAGTCCTACTGCTAAGATGTATTTGAAATGCATAGCAAACTCCTAATGCTGAATAAATACGCCTTGAAGAATTTGTCCTGCTTGCACAGACTGCCCTGCAGGAATCCGAACAATGCAATTGGCTTGCATTAAATTGCTCAACATATGCGACTGCTGTTTAGACAGGCTGGTTAGTTGAAGCTTGCCTTGCTTATCAAAGTGCGCCGACATTCTTAAAAACCGCTCACGTGCATCTGCTTTTAGGTCATGTGTCATGACTGCGCTGAACCAGTCCAGTGGAGTTGTTTGACCTTGTAAAGCTTTCAGTAATGTATCTGTATAAATTTGCATGCCCACATATACAGCAGCAGGATTCCCCGGCAGTCCGAGTAAATAACATGAGCTTGCATCATCTCGCTTATATTCCGCGAAAAGCATCGGTTTGCCCGGCTTCTGTTTTACTTTCCAAAAAATTTGTTTAAAGCCTAAGTCTAAGGCTACTGGACGGACAAAATCATAGTCACCCACAGATACGCCGCCAGTCGTTAAAATTAAATCAAAGCTGTCTTTTAAACGGTTGAATAAATCCAAGACCGCCTGCTTTTCATCTGCAATATGAATCACTTCAACTTGGATGTGCTGTGACTGAAACCATGCTGAAATCAGTGGCGCATTGGCATCAAAAATCTTACCTGCTCTATAGTCCTTAATATTTTCTGCGACTTCATCACCTGTAATGACCACAGCAACTTTAGGGTAAGCGTAGACCTCACAATGCGAAATACCAGCCATGCTCAGTGCTGCAATTGCCCCAACCGTTAGCTTTTGACCACGGACAGCCAAACATTGTCCGACCGAGAATTCCTCACCTGCATCACGAATATCCGCATGCGGGTTTAAGGCTGCAGTCAGTTCAATCTGCTGTGTATCCGCCTTCACTATTTCTTGCCGCGCTACTGTAGTCGTGCCTTCAGGAATCGGCGCGCCAGTAAATATACGGACAGCTTGGCCTGCTTTTAAAATAGTTTCAGCCGTTTGCCCTGCGCGGATTTCTCCAATGAGCTCAAATTGCGTACCTGCTTTAATTTCACCCGCTGCGCATATGGCATAGCCGTCTACAGCACTCTGAGCAAATAAAGGCAGCTGAATTTGTGAATGTACATCTGCCGCCAAATAACGGCCTAAAGCGTGCTGAAGCGCCAAAGTTTCATGCGCCAAACTTTGCGTATGTGTCTGAATCAGCGCAAGTGCTTCGTCCACTGAAATCAGCCCTGCTTCAGCACCGCAGCCTGTATGCAATACGGCTTGGTTCATTGGTAGCCTCCTGCATGGGGAATATTTTTCTGCACATCAAAGAGATGTACCAAGGCAGGTAAAATGGCAACTAGTGATTCTTTTGCGCCTTGTCTGCTGCCCGGCAGTGTAATTACTAAACTGTCATCAATATAGCCAGCAACACCGCGGCTGAGCGCTGCATAAGGCGTGCGTTTCTGCCCAAAACTGCGGGATGCTTCCATTAGCCCAGGAATTTCCCGTTTTAGCAGTGGCTGTATCGTTTCTACAGTTAAATCTTTTGGCCCTAAACCCGTACCGCCAACCGTCAATATCAGCGGGTATTGATTTTTTTGCTGCTCAATCAAGGTAAGCAGCTGTTCAGGACTGTCTGGTATCACTTGATAGCTGATGTTGCTGAAGTTTGCTTCTTCTAAAATTTCGAGGACATTTTGCCCCGCAGTATCTGGTTTTTTACCGGCAGCAACTGTATCTGAAAGCACAATAATCGAAGCCGATAAGCTTTCTTTTAATACACGGGTAAAATGTGATTTACCGCCTTTTTTCTTTTGCAGTTTCACTTGATCTAAGCATAAATCTTCAGGTTCACAATGCGGTTTCAGCATGTCATACAGCGTTAAACCGGCAAGACTGACCGCAGTCAAAGCTTCCATTTCCACACCCGTTGGACCAATGGTTTCAACCACTGCACTAATTTCGACATGCGCCTCAAATAATTCATACTCCACATCTGCACGGTAGATCGGCAGCGGATGACAGAGCGGAATAAGTTCATCCGTGCGTTTTGCGCCCAATATACCTGCAATCCGTGAGGTTTTCAGCGCATCGCCTTTTTCTGTATTGCCATTACGCAGCAGTTCAATGCAATGTGGCGGCGCATGCAGTATTCCAGTTGCAATGGCTGTACGGTAACTTTCCGCTTTCATGCCCACATTTTTCATTGCTCTATCCTTATTTTGTTCATTTTCAGCTGTAATATTGAAAATATTGAATTTTGGGTTTTATAAATGCCATTGGTAAATATTGGCGTTCAAATGCATGGTCTGGCTATTTTGATGTGAATGTTCGCATGACTCGCTATGAACATGAGCATGCTTCGTTTCGTGATCTGCCACTTCAGGCGCGTGATCCTTACGAATACAGCAGCCCTCTACATATTGACTGCTGCCATCCATATAAAACTCTTCTTTCCAAACAGGCACTTCATGCTTTACACGTTCAACCGCTTCTTCGCAGGCTGCAAAAGCTTCACGGCGGTGCGGTGCATAAGCCATAGCAATAATTGCAGTATCACCAATATCTAAACTGCCAATACGATGCACAACCCGTACATATGACACGTCGTATTTGGCTTGAATTTCCTGTTCAATTTGTCGGATCATTTTTTCAGCCACAGGCGCATAAGCTGTATATTTCAAAGCTTTTACCGCTTTGCCTTCATGGTGATTACGCACCGCGCCAATAAATACACCTATACCGCCACATTCAGGAAATGCCTCAATGCTGTCAAAATCAGCTTGGCTAAATACCGTATCTTGTATGCGTGAAATATGCTTGAGCTCCATATTCAGCCTCCCGCCACAGGTGACAGCAGCACAACGGTGCTGTCCTGCACCAATGCGGTTTGCCTTGGCACAATATCTTCCCCAATGGCACAGGCGCAGCGTTCAAGCATGCTGAATGACTCCGGAAATTGATCTGTAACTTGCTGTAAAACCTCTGCAATTGATTGCTGTGCCAAGCAAGTCAGACTTAAATTCGCTGGCAGCAGGCGTTCAATAGCGCCAAAAGATTCTATTTTGATGGTGATCTGAGTCATCTTTAACCTCCAATCATATGCATGCTGATTTTTCTAGATGGGCTGGATTGGGTAGTTATGGCATGAAAGCCTTGTTCCTTCTGCCAAATGTAACCGCCTAATTTTTGCTGCAAAGCCATTGCATCGAGCGGCATTAACTCTGTTGTTTTACTGCTTTTCAGCTGCTGAATTTCATGGCTGAGATTTAAACCTTTTCGGGCAAACAGGCAGTTAAAAAACTCGCCTTGCGCATTCAGTCTCAAACGGTCGCAGCTGCCGCAAAAAGAATTGCTGATGGTTGAAATAATACCTATAGGCAAGCCGTTGATTAAGTATGATCTGGCTGGTGACGCGCCTTGACCTTGCAGTGTTTGCACTTCAAAAGCAGTCTTTAGTTTATCCAGTATGTCTTGTTCAGTAACGACCGCAGCTTTAGACCAGTTTTGATCGCCATCCAACGGCATAAACTCGATAAACCGCAGTTCGAAACCTTTTTGCAGCGCCCATGCTGTTAATGGAATGATTTGCTGTTCATTTAGACCTTTGATTAACACAGAATTAATTTTGATTTCAAAGCCCGCTTGCTGAGCTGCTTCAATCCCGTCTAATACAGGCTGTAATTGTTTTTGTGTCAGCTGGAAAAATTGCGCTTCATCCAAACTGTCTAAGCTGATATTTATGCCGTCTAGTCCTGCTTGTTTTAGGGCGTGTGCATATTGCTTCAGGTAATGCGCATTGGTGGTCATGGAAATACGTTTAAGGCCTAGCTTTCTCAACTGCTGCAGCTGTTGAATAAAATGCACAACGCCTTGACGCATGAGAGGTTCGCCGCCCGTGATCCGGATCTGATCAATCCCGCGCAGCACCATAAACTCACAAAAATTGTAAAGTGATTCAAAACTAAGAAGATTATGTTTTTTCATCCATTCAGGATGTTCAGGCATACAATAGACACATTTAAAATTACAGCGGTCTGTCACTGAAATGCGCAATTTGCGTTTTTCACGGCCAAACTGATCCTTAAAAATGGTCGCTGGCTGTAATTGTGTCATGCTGTTCATGTTTATCTTCCATGGTGCTGTCATTTGCCCTGTCTTAGCTCAGTACAAATTTTGCGCCCTCTTTTCTTGCAGTAAAAATTGCAATAAGTGTTCCAACTTTGCGCTTTTTTGAATATTTATTTCAGAGGATTTGGTTTGTTTTTTTGACACACAAAATCAATAACTTATAAATAACTAATAGCAATTAAAAATATAAATTGCCGTTAAGCCCATTATCTAAGGTATAAAAGCAGTCTGTTTTATCTCTAGATATCATGCTCAAAAGCTTCATATTGGCTGTAGATTTTCTCTCTGGGTTCAAAAACAGCACATTAGGCTCATTATTTGAAATGAAAGCTCCGCAAAAGGTACAGCTTTTAGAGAAAATTCAGCTGACGGTGCTGCTGCAGCTCATCTAGAGAGTTAATGCTGTGAAAAAAGAGTGCATTATTTTGAAAACGTGCAACTTGCATGTGCATTTTACTAAAACACCCCTTCAAACTGCGCTGTTTTTGATCAAGATGCACCTGCAGCATTGTGAGACTGCTTCGTTTCAGCAAACAAAATGGATACAGCGCTTTGCCATTAATTTCCACTACAGCTACTTCACACAAGGGATCCCGCTGCATGGCCTGATGCAATCTCGAAAGCACTTTCTTCGGGATATAGGTCACATCGCACGGGACAAACAAAACATAATCAGACTCAACATGTGACCACGCGCTTTTCATCCCTATCAATGGCCCTAAAAATCCGGCTTCATCATCTTGATAAAAGCGGATCGAGGGAATGAGCCGTTTATAAATCGAATGGTCACGATGGCTGTTGATCCAGACATTTTCAACCCGTGATTTCAACTGCTGATGGATCTTAATCAGCTGAATTTCATTATCAAATTTTTGCAGCACTTTATTCATTCCGTTCATTCTGCGGGCCTGACCACCCGCCAAAATAACCAAGTCTGTTTCTGGATAGCCTACTGATTTGGTGATTTTCTTCATCATTCTGCGTACTCCGTCTGACAGGCTTTAATCAAACCCCGTATTTCTGCTAAGCACGAACCGCAATTACCGCCGGCTTTTAAACATGCTGTGACTTGTTTTTCATGGCTAATATTCTTTTCTTTAATGGTTTCGATAATGGTATTTTTGCCGACTTTAAAGCAGCTGCACACCAGCGGACCTGCACTGTTGGTCATATTCATTGGCTGACCTGCCAGCAGCGCTTTGCGGTGCATTGCGCTCAGCCGTTCACGCTTAAACATGCCTGCAATCCAATCACGATCAGGCAGCAATGCTCTAGGCGCAATATACAAGCTTGCAATCAGATGACCGTCTTGCAGCACCACGGTATGACTCAAATCGGCAGTTTGATCTTCCAAATTCAGCCATTCAAAGCTTTCATCGGTAAATGGCAGTAATGTTTTCAGCTGCTGAACCGTGTTTCTAAATTTTTTACGATCGGCCAACTCAAAACGCGTCGCTTTCGCTGTTTTAATTTTGGTCCACCACACCGTGTTTTGAATGGTGTTTTGCACCATTTGCTCAAAGCCGTCACGTACATACAGTACACCTTGCCACTGTGTATAAAACGGCTGTACAAATACAGGTGTATGTTTAAATTCAGGCTCACCAGATAGTGCATCGACCACAGGATTCACCACTTTGCCTATACGCGCATCCGATGCGACTTGGTCATTCCAATGAATTGGCGCAAAGATTTGACCGCGTCGAATTTGACTGCTGACCTGTGCACGTAAAATACATAAGCCCCAGTTAGATTTCACCTCAACCAGTTCACCATCTTTAACACCAAACTTCAGTGCATCTTGCGGGTGTATTTCACAAAATGGTTCGGCGATATGTGTACTCAAGTTTGCAGATAAACCCGTACGGCTCATGGTGTGCCATTGGTCACGGATACGGCCAGTATTTAAAACCAGCGGATATTCGCCGCAAATCTTGTTCAAAGGGTCAATAGCGGTTGTTGCGACAAACTTAGCTTTGGTATCGGCATGGCTGAATTGGCCTGCTGCAAACAAACGGCCGACTGCATCAGCGCTCTGATCTAACTGCCAAACTGGCCATTGCACGGGCTTTAATTCAGCATAATCTTGTGCAGATAACTTACTTAAACCCTGCAAGTTAAAGTAGCGAAAAGACTCAGTTGTATCACGTTGATCTAAAGGCGCATTTTGATAAGCAGATAATTTTGCATGTTCAATAAATATGTCATAGCTGCTGCTGTAGTCAAAACCGCTATAACCCATCTTTTTCGCAACTTGTGCAATAGACCACCAGTCTGCTCTGGCTTCACCCGGCGCATCTAAAAAAGCAGTTTGACGTGAAATACGGCGTTCAGAATTGGTAACGGTTCCGTCTTTTTCACCCCAGCCCAATGCAGGTAAAAGCACATCTGCATATATTGCTGTGTCTGTGTCTTTGCAAATATCCGACACCACTACAAACTCGCATTGCTCTAAGGCACGTTTGACTTGATCTGCATCTGGTAAGCTAACTACAGGATTAGTAGCCATAATCCAGATGACTTTTATTTTGCCGCTTTCAACCGCCTGAAACAGATCAACCGCTTTTAATCCCGCTTTATTGGCAATAAATGGACTTTGCCAAAACGCTTGTACTAATGCCTGATGCGCTGTGTTATCGACATCTAAGTGCGCAGCCAGCATATTGGCTAAGCCGCCAACCTCGCGGCCACCCATTGCATTGGGCTGACCTGTCATAGAAAAAGGCGCTGCACCTAATTTTCCGATTTTGCCAGTCAGCAAATGGCAGTTAATAATACTGTTGGCTTTGTCTACACCGCGCGAAGACTGATTAACCCCCATCGAAAATAGCGACATAACTTTGTCAGTTTGCGCAAATTTTTCAAAAAATAGCTGTAATTTTTCTAAAGAAATACCTGTACGCTCAGCAACTGCTGTCATAGAAGCTTCTGTTTTACTTTGCTCCAGCGCTTGCGCCAAACCTTGAGTATGTTTGGTGATAAAATCTACATCACTATGATTATTTTGTACTAAATACTGCAGCAAACCGTTGAACAGTGCGACATCTTGCCCCGGTAAAATTGGCAAATGCAAATCTGCAGCCTCACAGGTACTGGTAAAGCGCGGATCAATGACCACCACGAACAAATCACGTTCTTCTTTGGCTTTCATAATGCGCTGATACAGCACGGGATGGCACCATGCAGTATTGGATCCGACCAGCACCACCATATCTGTATGCTCAAAGTCTTCATAGCTTGCTGGTACAAGGTCTTCACCAAATGCACGCTTATGTGCCGCCACAGCCGATGACATGCAAAGCCGTGAATTGGTGTCAATATTTGCTGTACCTAAATAGCCTTTGACAAATTTATTAACGGCATAGTAATCCTCCGTCAGCAGTTGGCCCGACACATAAAAAGCGATGCTTTCACGTCCGTAAAGATCTATACATTGCTGAAATTTTTCGGCAATCAGTGCTGTTGCTGTGTTCCAATCTGTAGCCTGACGAGTATGAAATGGTGATGTTTGACGCCCAAGCATCGGCTGTAAAACACGTGTTTCTAATCCCATCGTATCGGCTAAGTTACTGCCTTTAATGCACAGCTTGCCATAGTTTGATGGATGGTTCGCATCGCCAGTTACGCTCACTTTTTGCCCTAAAGCTGTCTGTTCAACTGTTGCGCTCACGCCGCAACCGACACCGCAGTATGGACAAGTGGTTTGCGTTGTTTTAATTTTATTTTCTGTGGAGCTATGCAGTTCCACTATTGGGATGCTATTCACTTCTGCTGGCTCCTTTTCCAAACTTTTTTAAACACTTAACACGCTCGAATCGGTGTCTTTTCATTTACGTTTATATTTAAAGGTCAACATTCGGTTCGACCTACTTTTCTTTCGGGAAAAGTAGGCAAAACCATTGTCATCCGCTGAACTCGTCCACTACCGGCTTCTAACAGATGTATTGCAAATACATGACTATTCATCTGCAATCCTGCCTTAAACAACAGCGGATGACGTTATCGCGTATCCAATGACGATTTAAATCTTGTATCTTTTTTTATCAGGGCGATTCCGTTACCCTGCTTTCTTTAATGCAAAATCCTTACCAAACAGCAATTTGTTTCGGATGCTTGAAATTGGAGTTTGATCTGAAATCAATTCTGCATACCATGCACCGTCTTCAGTATCGCCAAACAGCACAGCGCCAATCACTCTATCTTTTTGAATAATAATGCGTTTATAGATTTGGCGTTTTTCATCATTCAAAATAATGTCTTCAAAATCATCCAACGGTTCAAAGTTGCCTGCAGAAAAAACATCACAGCCGCTGACTTTTAACTGCGTCGGAACCGTAGGCGCTTTGAAGGTTAAGCTGCCATGTTCGGCCAAATGCGATGCACAAATGAATGCCTGTCCCCAAAGCGGTTCAACTAAACCGAAAGTTTGGCTTCGGTGTTCAATACATTCACCCACCGCATAAATACTCGGATCAAAAGTTTGCATGGTGTCATTCACCATGACACCGCGGCCGCAGCGCAGTCCTGCACTTTGCGCAAGCTCAATATTCGGACGAATACCCACCGCAAAAACCACAAGATCTGCATATAAAACAGTACCGTCTTGCAAACGCAGCTGCTTCACATGGCCATCTTCACCCATCAACTCTTGGGTATTTGCTGCGGTCATGATTTTTATACCTTTTTGTTCAATCGCATGATTGAGCATTAAGCTGGCTTTTTCATCTAACTGACGGTCCATAATACGATCCATCAAATGCAGTACTGTGACATTCATGCCACGCTGTTTCAGGCCATACGCAGCCTCTAGGCCAAGTAAACCGCCGCCAATCACCACTGCATTTTGCTTAGATTTACAGTAATCCAGCATGCGGTTTACATCATAAATATCACGGAAGCTGAGAACACCTTTTAAGTCAGTTCCCGGTATAGGCGGAATAAATGGCTTAGAACCTGTCGCTAAAATCAGACGGTCATAATCGATGACCAAGCCTTTTTCTGTGTATACCTGCTTGCGCGGACGGTCTATGCGTACCGCCGCATCACCTGCTACAAAACGGATATTTTTGTCTTTATACCAAGCATGTGAATGCAGCATGATATCTTCAATGGTTTTATCACCTGAAAGCACAGGTGAAAGCATAATTCGGTTGTAATTACCCCAAGGTTCTTCACCAATGACCGTAATTTCATAACGCTCTGGTGCCATATCCAGCAGATCTTCTAAGCAACGCATACCTGCTAAGCCATTGCCGACCAAAACCAGTTTCATCAACTCAGACGATGGCGCGTTATTGGTAATATAGGTTTTTTGAGCAGTTGGACTAATCAGCACACGGCCATTTTCAATTTTGCTTGGAAAAACCAAGAGTTTTTGGTCTTTATCTTCTAAGCAGCGTCCAGTAGCAAGGCTGAAATGCTGTTTATAAATGGGTGATGCCACAACACGCTCACCCTGCAAGTCACCAATAATACCGCGGGACATAACATAGGCTTGGCTAAATGGGTCCTGATTGCTGAGCGCATAAACCCGCTTTTCTTCACCGACACGGAATATCGCAATTTGCTGATTTTCAATCAGTGCGCCCACACCTGTATTTGGCGTAATATCATCTAATGCACAAACATCAAACCAGTCTAAATCATTTATTTCTTTTAAAATTGTCATATTCTTGATCCTTTTTAAACTTCTTTTAGATCACTATCTTTTCATTTTCGCCTTAGCGAGAAACCGAATAAGGATGTAAATCAAATAAAAGAAGTTTTAAATTCGTTATTCTCTTAAGCTTCAACCACTGGAATGCGTGTCGTATCGCGTTCAGCTTCTGTTTTGGGTCTGATTTGACCGCGAACGGATGCAAACTGAATATGCGGATCATTTTGCTGTTCTGCTTTTGCATTCACGAAAGTCACAAAGCGTTTACGTACTTCAGGATCTTCTACAGCAGTACGCCATTCATCTTGATATGTACCCACAACATGGCTCATACGGCGTTCAAGTTCAGCCGCTACGCCAAGCGAATCATTCACAACGACATCTTTCAGGTAATCTAAACCGCCTTCCATGTTGTCGCGCCATACAGAAGTACGCTGCAAACGGTCTGCTGTTTGAATGTAGAACATAAAGAAACGGTCAATGTATTTGATCAATGTTTGCGTATCTAAGTCTGATGCCAAAAGCTCTGCGTGACGCGGCTTCATGCCGCCGTTGCCGCATACATAAAGGTTCCAGCCTTTTTCAGTCGCAATCACGCCCACATCTTTACTTTGCGCTTCAGCACATTCACGGGTACAGCCTGATACTGCCATTTTCAATTTATGCGGTGAACGCAGGCCTTTGTAGCGGTTTTCTAGGAAAATCGCCAAACCCACAGAGTCGTCTACGCCATAGCGGCACCAAGTACTGCCGACACATGATTTCACTGTACGCAATGATTTACCGTATGCATGACCAGACTCAAAACCTGCAGCAATCAATTTTTCCCAAATTTCAGGCAACTGATGCACTTGTGCACCAAACATATCGACACGCTGACCACCTGTCAGTTTGGTATATAGACCATATTCTTTCGCAATTTGACCTACGGCAATTAATCCATCCGGAGTAACTTCACCGCCTGCCATACGTGGCACGACTGAATAAGAGCCGTCTTTTTGTATGTTGCCTAGGTAGTAGTCATTACTGTCTTGCAAGCCTGCATGGCTTGGTTTAAGTACAAAATCATTCCAGCAAGACGCTAAAATATTGGCAACTGTCGGTTTACAGATGTCACAGCCTAAGCCATGGCCATGCTGTTGAATCAGGTCATCAAAGGTTTTGATCTCATTCACACGTACCAAGTGATACAGCTCTTGGCGTGAATAAGCAAAGTGTTCACATAAATGGTTATTTACAGTGACACCTTGACGCTGAAGCTCAGATTTGAGGACTTGAGAGACTAATGGCGCACAGCCGCCGCAAGCTGTTGCAGCTTTGGTGCATTTTTTCAATGCGCCTAAAGAGGTCGATCCGTCTGCAATGGCTGAGCAAATATCTGCTTTAGAGACATTGTTGCATGAACAAATCGTGGCGCTGTCTGGCAGCAGATCGACACCGCTGCCGCCCGATTTACCTGTAGATTGTGCATAGCCAGGCATGATTAGGCTTTCTGGGCTTTCAGGAACGTCTAAGCCATTCAGCATCATTTGCAGCAGGTCATTGTATTCTTTAGCACAGCCCACCAATACTGCACCAAGTAGCTTGGTTTTATCAGCATTCACGACAATTTTTTTATAGACCTGAGCTGCTTCATCTGCATAGAAATAGCTTAAGGCATTGGGTGTCATTGCATGCGCATCGCCAACAGATGCAACATCAACACCCATCAGTTTCAGCTTGGTGCTCATATCTGCACCAGCGAAAAGCGTGCAGTTTTGTTCCATCACATGCTTTGCTGCAATACGCGCCATGTCATAGCCCGGCGCAACCAGGCCATAAATTTTATTTTGCCAAAGCGCACATTCACCAATGGCATAAATGTCAGGGTTTGAAGTTTGGCAATAGTCATTAATCGCAATTCCGCCACGCTCACCAATGGCTAAACCGCTTTGGCGCGCTAATTCATCGCGTGGGCGGATACCTGCAGAGAATAAGATGATGTCGGTTTCCAGTTCAGAACCATCACCAAACTTCATTACATGCTTCGTATTTGCACCGTCTTCAATGCAAGATGTTGCTTTTTGCGTATGGACTTTAACACCTAGATTTTCAATTTTTGAGCGTAAAACTTTACCGCCTAGATCATCAATCTGAACTGCCATTAAGCGTGGTGCAAATTCAACAACATGGGTTTCTAAGTTTAAATCACGCAGCGCTTTTGCTGCTTCCAGACCCAATAAACCGCCGCCGATCACCACACCTGTTTTAGCATTCAAGCTTGCGGCACGGATGGCATCCAAGTCTTCAATGGTACGGTACACAAAGCAGTTTTCACGTTCATTGCCTGGAATTGGTGGCACAAAAGCGTATGAACCTGTTGCGAGCACTAGCTTGTCAAAAGAAAGAATATCACCGTGATTGGTTGTGACCGTTTTATTGCGCTGATCAATTTCAACCGCTTTGGTGCTAAGGCGTAAATCTATACCGTATGCATCGGCAAAGTCGCTGCGGCATAGGGTTAAATCTTTAGCCGATTTACCGCTGAAATATTCAGTTAAATGTACACGGTCATAGGCTAAACGCGGCTCTTCAGCCAAAATGGTTAATTCAACATCATCACCTGCGTGTTCCAGTACAGATTCGATAAATTTATGGCCAACCATGCCATGTCCAATCATGATGATTTTCATATTCTTTCTCCGCAAGATTTTTTTATTTGCCCCTAAATCGCGATGTTTAGAGGCAACTTTTCAGTATTAGTTTTGAGCTTCAGCTAAATTTCGTTCATTTACAGCTTGTTCAAATAGGCGCTGTTCTTTTTCTTTATGCTCTACAGAGAAGCGGATCATCAGTACACAGCTGGCTGCAATCACCACCAAACCGCCAAGCACCATTAGCGTGGTTTGAATATCCAGCATGCCTTTAAGCAAGAAGCCTGCAGCCACTGCACCTACGTTACCGCCTGCACCGATAATGCCTGCAACACCGCCTAAAGCATCACGGTCAATGAATGGCACCAGCGCATAGGTAGCACCGCAAGCCATATGTGTGAAGAGCGCAAAGACTGTCATTGCAAGGATTGCAAGCACTGCAGTATTCATTTGTGAGAAGACAATCAGGAATAAGCCTTCTAGCAGAATCATGGCAAATAACACTTTGGTACGGCCATCTAAGCCTTTTTTAGTCGCTACTTTGTCCGAAACAATGCCGCCAAGCGCACGAGCAAACAATGCAAGCAAACCAAAGATACCTGCTGCCATACCCGCCTCTTTTAATCCAAAGCTGAAATGGTCGACGTAGTACATTGCTACAATGTTGTGAATAAAGATTTCAATACCGAAACAAGCTGCGTAAGCGCCAAATAGAATCCATACACGGTAATTGCGTGCTGCATGCATTAGAATTGCCAAGCCGCCTTTTTTGTCACTGCCAACACTGATGCCTTGTTCGCGAAGTTCTTTAAAGTTGCCTTGCGGACAGTCTTGTGTGAACTTCCAGTAAAGCGCACCAACAATCAGCATCATCACACCAGGTACAATCAGCGCAATACGCCAGCCCATCGCTTGCTCTACACCAAACATAACGAGTGCGCCAAGCAGTAAAGGCATAAGGGCTTGAGTTGCACCGCCGCCTGCATTGCCCCAGCCTGCTGTTGCAGCATTGGCTGTACCCACAACATTAGGCGCAAACATAATGCTTGTATGGTATTGAGTGATGACGAAGCTTGCGCCAATCGCGCCGATCAGCAAGCGGAAGAAAAGAAAGGATTCATAGCTGCTCGCAGAAGCGACACCAAAGACTGGAATACTGCCGATGATTAATAAAGCTGTATAGGTTTTACGCGGGCCATATTTATCACATAAAGGACCAACGATCAGACGGACTAAAATCGTGATCGCAACAGCGGCAATATTAATATTGGCAATTTGATCTTTCGTGAGGTGAAATTCGCCAGCAATCACTGGCATCAACGGTGCACAGGCAAACCATGCAAAGAAGCAAACAAAGAATGCGAGCCAACTCATGTGGAAGGCCCGCATTGCTGCTGAAGAAAAATTAAATAGACTTATTTTTGTGGCTTTTTTGGCATTTAAATTTGAAGACACAACCTTCTCCTGACTGAACTGAACGCATGAATTACTCGGTTATGTCGCTAACACATAACAGAGTCGATCAGAACGGACGTCGTTGGCCGTCTAACAAATTTTTAGAGTCTTCTTTGACTCAATAAGTATTAAGCACGATACGTGCCAAGTTTTTATTTCAATCGTAAATTTCATCTCTATATTTAAGCATTGAGCGCCGATCTATCCGAAAATAAGCGAATTAAGGTAAATAGATAGTCAATATGCCTATAGAGATGCGGCTGAATGTTCAAACGTGGTTCAGCCCTGCACAAGATCAGTGCACGGAAATGGTTCAATTTTAAAATGTGCATATAACCAAGCTAAAATTTAGAAGCAGATTTATATTTTGTATTGTCTTAAAATTTGGCATTTAAATTGCTTAGAAAACTCAATACGTATTTGTTTGGCTCTGTCTGAGCGTTTGCATGCCAAAACTAAAAATAGCCCTAATTGATGATGATCAAGAACGCGCTGAATTTATTCAAGCCTCATTAATTCAACATGACTTTGATGTGGTCGCCAGTTTCATGATTGATCATTTAAATATGTCATATCTGCAAAATATTCAGGCAGATGTGATTTTATTGGATATGGATCATCCACATCGCGATGTCATTGAAAGCTGTGTCAGCCAATTTGACTTACCGACTGTTCTGTTCACTAAAAATTCGAGTCTTGAAATCATCCGAAGCGCGATTGATGCGGGTGTCACGGCATATATTGTCGATGGTATTGACCCTGCACGTTTGAATAGCATTTTAGAAATTTCGATTGAACAATATAAAAAGCATAAAAAACTGCTGAATGATTTGGCTGAAACCAAGTGCAAATTGGCCGATCGAAAAGATATTGAAAAAGCCAAAGTGCTTTTAATACAAATGCAAGGTTTAACCGAAGATCAAGCATTTAATTTGCTGAGAAAAAATGCCATGAGTCACCGTATGACGATGGGTGAAATGGCGCGCCGACTGCTTGATGCGCAAGCGCTGTTACAGTCTCAATTTAAGGAATAAACCATGCAAAAGCTTGAAAAAACTGATATTCAATTGGGCTATATTCCTTTACTTGACTGTGTTGCTTTGCTCTGGGCAGAACATCAAGGGTATTTTGCTGAACAAGGCTTGAATGTCACACTAACTCAAGAACCGTCTTGGGCAAGTTTACGTGACCGTCTAGCTTTTGGTTTTTTAGATGCAGCACACTGTTTATCGGCCATGCTGCCTGCGTCTGTGACGGGCAAAGACCATCTCGGCATCCCCTTACAAACCTCACTAACGCTCAGTACCAATTGCGCTTATATTAGTCTGAGTCAAAAGCTCTACTATGAATTAAAGATCCATGCATTAGATCTACCAATTAATTCAGCAGAGAAAATCGTATCTGCGATAAAGCAGAATCAAACGATTCAGTTGGCGCATGTTTTTCAGCATTCGATTCATCATTATATTTTAAGAGAATGGTTGGCACTTGCCGACACAGAACTCGCTCAAACGCAGACCTTTTCAACTCTACCACCGCCTTATATGGTGGAAGCAATATCAACGCAACGAATTGATGGATTCTGTGTCGGAGAGCCGTGGAATACGCAAGCTGAAATACAAGGCTATAGTCGTATCATCGTCAATAGCCAAGATATTATTAAGCCTATACCAGATAAGGTTTTGGCTTTTACTCATGATTGGGCAGAAAAACATCCCAATACCTTAAAGGCGATCAATCTTGCCATCCAAAAAGCCCAAAACGATCTACTTCAACAAACACATTTCTCAGAAATATTTTCTTTGTTAAAGCAATATCACATCATCCGTTTTGATTGTTCTGAGCAGATTCACGTCGAGGCTTTTCATCGGATCAAAAGCATCATTCAAAATTTTGGCAAGACCCAAGCGCCACAAACTTCAGACTTTGAATGGATGATTCAAAAAATGCAGCAATACGATCAATTAAATATTGAAGATGAAAAGGTTTTTGAAATAGCACAATCTTGTATTTATCAGGATGCTTTGGGCTGAAGTGATTGATATTCCATAAGACCCTATCATCTGAATAGTGGATCTTGTGTTACATCGACCATGAAACCTTGATTAGTTATGCATCTGCATCGATGGCGTGTAAGTCGATATTTTCTTCAACGAAGACTTCACGAATGCAATCCAGTATCTTTGGAATGTAATTACTATGATCCATATTTCGTACTGACAAAGAGATTGGACTATAGGCTTCCAAATCTAAGATTGGGATGTACATCAAATTTTTCATGCCAATATCACTGGCACTTTCAGGAATCAAGGAAATGCCCTCTCCCGACGCCACTAAGCCCAAAGCCATATGAATTTCACGCACTTCGGTTAAATGTTTAGGTACAAGTCCTAATTCGGTAAATATCGATTGAATGAGCGTGGAAAAATTCGGTTTCGGTGTCGTTGGATAGGCAAAAATTGGTTCATCTAAAATTTGAGAAAGATAAATGCCTTTGTCTTTAAATTCAGCCAAATGATGATTTTTATGAATAGCTAAACGTAGCGCTTCTTTTCTTAATAAAATACGTTTAATGGACGGATCAGTTAATCGAAGTCGTCCAAAACCAATATCGATTCGACCGGTTTTTAAGGCTTCAATCTGGTCGCGTGTACCACATTCTATGAGTTCAACATGAATATCTGGGTTGCGTTGTCGAAATAGATAAATAATTTGCGGCAATAATGCGTATAAAAGCGAACTGACATAACCAATGCGGACAGTTTTATCGACGGCATTAATTCGCTGTGCCATGGTTTTGGCCTGGGCGGTATGCGTCAATATCTGTACAGCATGCTCATAAAAGAACATACCAGCTTCTGTGGTTTTCACGGGTCTAGAACCACGCTCAAACAAGGTAATGCCCAGTTCTTCTTCAAGCTTTTGAATTTGGCGGCTCAAAGGCGGCTGAGCAATACATAATTTTTCTGCTGCCTTGGTAATACTTTGCTCTTCAACCACGGTGACAAAGTAACGTAAGTGCCTTAATTCCATTTATATACCTTTTAAGTATCTAAAAATACCAAAATCGCTCTAGTTAAAGATATTACATTAAATTAGGGTATATAAATAGTTGGATAGATAAGAAATACGCAAGATGTATAAGTCGATTGAAACCCTGCTCGTGGAAATCCCAACAATCCGTCCGCACAAGATGGCTGTTGCAACCATGCAAACGCAAACCCTTGTTTTGATTAAAATCACCACCGAAGATGGTTATATCGGTTGGGGTGAAGCGACGACGATTGGTGGTCTAGGCTATGGTGAAGAAAGCCCTGAAAGCATTCGTACCAATATTGAAACTTATTTTAGTCCTTTACTGAAAACTCTCACTGGTTTGAATGTTGCTCAAACCATGCAAGCTATTAAACGTAGTATTAACGGCAATCGCTTTGCTAAATGTGCCATTCAAACGGCGCTACTCGATATTTTGGCGCAGCGTTTAAATCTGCCCTTAAGTGAAGTATTGGGCGGCCGTTTACGTGACAGCTTGCCTGTTCTTTGGGTACTTGCATCTGGCAATACTGAAAAAGACATTGCCGAAGCACAAAAGATGATTGCGGCAAAACGACACAATATTTTCAAACTCAAAATAGGTTCACGCCCCGTTGAAGCTGATGTTGAGCATGTTTTAGCTATTAAAAAAGCGTTAGGTTCAGACATTTCTATACGTGTGGATGTTAACCGTGCATGGTCTGAATTAGATGCCATTAAAGGCATTCAGTTGTTACAAGATGGTGGTGTTGACCTGATTGAGCAGCCTTGCGCAATCGATAACATTGACGCGATGCGCCGTTTAACTCGTCGTTTTGATATTGGGATTATGGCAGATGAATCACTGATGGGGCCTCAAACGGCATATCAACTTGCTCGGCACAATTCTGCCTCTGTTTTTGCAGTCAAAGTTGCACAGTCTGGCGGTTTAATCGAAGGCTGTGAGGTTTCAAAAATCGCCAAACTTGCGGGTATCGATTTATACGGTGGAACCATGCTTGAAGGTCCTGTAGGCACTATTGCATCGGCACATGCATTTTCTACATTTGACAATTTAGCTTATGGCACTGAGCTTTTTGGTCCATTGCTGTTAACTGAAGAAATTTTAAAAACCCCACTTCAATATCAAGATTTCGAACTCAAGATTCCAACCACGGCAGGTTTAGGGATTGAAATTGATGAAAACAAAATTGATGACTTACGTCGTAAATAATATTTAGCTAGGAGTGAGAAATGCTTTTCCAAGTACGCATGGATGTCAATATTCCATTAGATATGCCAGTCGAAAAAGCCAATGAAATTAAAGCTGTAGAAAAAGCTTATTCACAAGATCTACAACGTCAAGGCAAATGGCGTCATATCTGGCGCATCACTGGTCAATATTCAAATATCAGTATTTTTGATGTTGAAAGCAATGAAGAGCTACACAACATTTTACAAGGGTTGCCCCTTTACCCGTATATGAATATTGAAGTTATGGCTTTAAATCGTCATCCCTCTTCTGTTCGTAGTGATGATAGCTGATGCGTTTGGATTCCAATTGTGTAGCACATGATTGGAGTCCATTGATCTGCATTTTTAAGTTTGTAAACATTTGAAATAAAAGATTATCTGCCATACATGACTGAAGTGGTTAGTCAGGTAAATAGTTTTATCGTTCTTGATGAAGGATCGTAGCATGATTGATAAAAGTACCGCTTCCTTAACAGAAGCACTTTCTCAAATTAAGGATGGATCTACCATTATGATTGGCGGCTTCGGTACGGCTGGTCAGCCTGCTGAACTGATTGATGGACTGATTGAACTTGGCATCAAAGATCTCATCATCGTCAACAACAATGCAGGTAATGGTGACTATGGACTTGCTAAATTACTCAAAGCTGGTGCTGTCCGTAAGATGATCTGTTCTTTCCCTCGCCAATCGGACTCTTGGGTGTTCGATGAGCTATACCGTGCAGGAAAAATAGAACTTGAGCTTGTACCACAAGGTAATTTGGCTTGCCGTATTCAAGCGGCAGGCATGGGTTTAGGTCCAATTTATACACCAACAGGTTTTGGTACGTTGTTGGCAGAAGGCAAACCTACACTCAATTATGAAGGCAAAGATTTCGTCCTCGAAAATCCAATTAAAGCTGATTTTGCTTTAATCAAAGCACATCAGGGCGACCGCTGGGGCAACTTGGTTTACAACAAATCAGCGCGTAACTTTGGCCCCATTATGGCTATGGCAGCAGATGTGACAATTGCTCAGGTTTCTGAAGTTGTTGAACTTGGTGCATTAGACCCAGAGCACATTATTACCCCTGGCATTTTTGTACAACATGTTGTGGCTGTTCAACCTGCACAGCTTGAGCAATCTGCATAAATCACGTGAGGAAAGAACCATGAGCTATACCAAATTAACCCGTGATCAAATTGCAGAACGTGTTGCACAAGATATTCCAGATGGTGCTTATGTCAATTTAGGCATTGGCTTGCCCACTAAAATTTCAAATTATTTACCAACAGATAAAGATGTTTTTCTACATTCAGAAAATGGACTTTTGGCTTTTGGTCCTCCTCCAGCTAAAGGCGAAGAAGACCCTGAGTTAATTAATGCAGGAAAAGAGTTTGTCACTATGCAAACGGGCGGCTGCTTTTTTCACCATGGTGACTCTTTTGCCATGATGCGTGGCGGGCATTTAGATATTGCAGTATTAGGCGCTTTTCAGGTTGCCCGAAATGGTGACTTAGCAAATTGGCATACTGGTGCGCCAGATGCAATTCCTGCTGTAGGTGGTGCAATGGATTTGGCTGTTGGGGCGAAAAAAGTCTTTATTACTACAGACCATGTGACCAAAAAAGGTGAACCGAAAATTGTTGCTGAATTGTCATACCCTGCGACAGGCCTGCAATGTGTCGATCGTATTTACACAGATTTGTGCGTCATTGATGTAACAGTTGAAGGCATGAAAGTGATTGAAAAAGTTGAGGGTCTGAGCTTTGACGAATTACAGTCAATGACCGGTGCAAAGCTGATAGATACGACAGCATAAAGCAAAAAGTCCCTCCTTGATTAAAGGAGGGATTTAGGGAGGATTAATATTAAAAAATTAACTTCCTGTAAATCCCTCCCAACCTCTCTTTAAAAAGGGAGGAGCTGAGTTTTTAGGATTTATAAAATGAAAAATGCCTATATTATTGATGCAATCCGCACCCCTTTCGGTCGTTATGCGGGCGGTTTAGCAGCAGTGCGTACCGACGACCTAGGTGCCTTACCCATTAAGGCACTGATGCAGCGAAATCCAAGTATTGCTTGGGAGTCAGTTGATGACGTGATTTACGGCTGCGCGAACCAAGCCGGTGAAGATAACCGTAATGTTGCACGAATGTCGTCGCTACTTGCAGGTGTACCTTTTCAAGTTCCTGCTACAACTGTAAACCGACTTTGTGGTTCATCACTTGATGCGATTGCGATGGCAGCCCGTGCAATTAAAGCAAATGAAGCAGACTTAATTATTGCCGGCGGTGTAGAGAGTATGTCCCGTGCGCCCTTTGTTATGGGTAAATCGGAAAGTGCTTATGGACGCAGTCAAAAGATTGAAGACACCACCATGGGTTGGCGTTTTATCAATCCAATACTCAAGCAAATGTATGGCGTGGAAACCATGCCTCAAACCGCTGAAAATGTGGCAGAACAATTCAACATTAACCGTGCTGATCAAGATGCTTTTGCCTTAGAAAGTCAGCGCCGTACAGCCGCTGCACAGGCCAATGGTTTTTTTGAGAAAGAAATCATCCCTGTAGTCATTCCACAGCGTAAAAGCGACCCACTGATAGTCGATACAGATGAGCATCCACGTGCATCGACGACAGCAGAAGGCTTAGCAAAACTCAAACCTGTGGTGAAAGCTGATGGGACGGTAACTGCGGGCAATGCTTCAGGGATCAATGATGGTGCAGCTGCACTACTGATTGCTTCAGATAATGCTGTCAACAAATTTAAGTTAAAGCCACGGGCCAAAATTATTGCGGCAACGGTGGTGGGTGTTGAACCCAAAATCATGGGCTTTGGTCCTGCGCCTGCCATAAAAAAGTTGTTAGCTCAAACAGGTCTAAGCCTTGAACAAATGGATGTAATCGAGCTGAATGAAGCTTTTGCGGCTCAAGCCTTAGCGGTTACCCGTGAATTAGGTTTAGAAGATGGTGCTAAACATGTTAATCCAAACGGGGGCGCTATTGCTTTGGGTCATCCATTAGGTGCATCTGGAGCACGTTTAGTCACGACTGCATTAAATCAGCTTGAGGAAATTTCAGGTCAATATGCCCTCTGTTCGATGTGCATTGGTGTCGGTCAAGGCATCGCTTTGATTATTGAACGTGTTTAATCCTCAATAAAAGTCCACCTTATCAAAGGGGGGATTTAGGGGGATTTATAAAATTAAGGATTCAAAACATGCCTACATTTATATCCAATGATGCAACGATTAATTACGCAACCTTTGGTGACCACATACGACCTGCGATTGTGTTTTCTAATTCTTTAGGCACAAAATTCAGCATGTGGCAGCCTCAGATAGAGGCACTACAGCAGGATTATTTTGTGATTTGTTATGATACACGTGGTCATGGTGCATCTTCTGCCCCTCAAGGGCCATATAGCCTTGATCAATTGGGTACAGATGTCATCCATTTATTGGATCATTTAAATATTCAACAAGCCACATTTTGTGGAATATCGATGGGTGGTTTAACAGGCCAATGGCTTGCAAAACATCATCCTGAACGCTTTAACCATGTCATTGTATGCAATACCGCTGCAAAAATTGGGCAAGAATCAGCTTGGAATGAACGTGCGCAATTAGTCCGTCAACAAGGTCTGGAACCAATTGCAGAAACGGCAGCATCACGATGGTTTACAGAACCCTTTATCCAAAGTAACACAGCAACTGTACAATCTTTGAGTAACGACCTCGGAGCTGGCAGCCCAGAAGGTTATGCAAGTTGTTGTGAAGCTTTGGCTAAAGCGGATTTGCGCAATGAAATCTCGTCTATTCGCATACCGGTATTGATTATTGCAGGTCAACAAGACCCTGTAACTACAGTTGTAGATGGTCAATTCATGCAAGAACGCATCGCAAATAGCCAATTATTTGAAATTAATGCATCGCATATTTCAAACATTGAACAGCCTGATGCATTTAACCAAACACTCATCTCTTTTATCAGTGCTTAAATCCTGCATATTGTTCTTCGATAAAATTTAAAAAACATAAAGCCCAAATTGATTTGGGCTTTATGTTTTATGTGTTGAAAGTTTTAGGTTCTTTGCAACTCATTGACTGCTGCACCGCGTAAACTGAGCCAGTCAGAACGACGTTTAAATAATGCAGGTGCGGCAAAATTAATTTGGTCAATAAATTGTTGTAAGTCTGCATTAAGCAGTTGACCATTTTTGACCAAAACTTTTCCTGCAACCATCGTCATCACGACATCTTGGCCCTGAACCGCATGGACCAAGTTTGTATGTAAATTAAATAAACTGCCTTGGTTTATTAAAGGTGTCATGCGTGGTGTAGCCGTGTTTACTACGATTAAATCCGCCTGCTTACCAACTTCGATTGAGCCAATTTGTTGCTCAAGTCCTAATGCACGTGCTCCATCTCGAGTCGCCATTTGGCAAACTGACCATGAATCTAAAGCCGCTGCATCTAAATTTGAAAACTTAGCCAATAATGAAGCCGTTTTCATTTCCTCAAATAAATCTAAATTGTTATTTTCCTTTTCACCATCTGTACCTAAACCCACTGCAACGCCTTGTTTGAGCAATTGAGTCACAGGTGCAGCGCCTGAGGCAAGTTTCATATTTGAAATGGGGTTATGTGCGACCCCAACGTGATAATGTTTTAGCAGCTGAATTTCGTCATCATCTAACCATACACAATGTGCCAGCAAGCATTTTGGCACATCGAGCATGCCTAATTTTTCAAGGGTTTGAACAGGCCGCATGCCGTAACGTTTCAGATTTTCCACGACATCAAATTTGCTTTCGTTACTATGGGTATGAAATCCAGTTTGATAGTCCTGACACATTTTTTGGATACGACCTAAGGCCTGATCTTCTGCATAAAATAAGTGTTCTAGCCCCACCCAGACCTGAATGCGACCTTCTGCTCGCATGTGCCATCGTTGAATCAGCGCTTCATTGCTCTCTAGTGTTTCAAAATAATTATGGTCTGGATGTTCTGCGACATACGGAACCAATACAGCTCGAATCCCTAAGTCTTCGGCTACTTCGGCACTGCCATCCATATAGCGCCACATATCAACAATCGTGGTCGTCCCTGACAGTAGTGCTTCGGCATAGCATAAATAAGAAGCCAATTGTGCATCTTCGGGTAATAACACTCGGTGCATGGGGTCAATGAATTGTTGTAACCAGTCCCAAACAGGTAGGCCCTCTGCCGTGCCGCGAAGTAAGCCCGAATGACAATGTGTATTGATTAAACCTGGCATCAACAATCCATCGGGATAATGCTCATGTATCGCATCTGGAAACTGCTTTAAAAGATCTTCTCGCTTCCCAATCGCTTGGATCACTTGACCGTTGACTAATACTGCCCCATCTTGAATATAGTCTAAGGACGAATTCATGGTTAATACATGGCTTGCACTCAGTAATTTCATTCTTTTGCTCCTTTGAACATTGTGTTATTGGCCAAAATTAAGGGCTAAAGGTTTTCCCAAGAGAAGCTGGTAAATTCAGTTTTAGATGCTTTTTATTACGAGAAATCAGCACTAAGACCACAATCGTTGCCACATATGGAAGTGCAGAAAGCAATTCATTCGGCACATTTAAACCTAATGCTTGAGCATGAAACTGAAGGATCGTAACGCCACCAAATAGATAAGCTCCGAGCATTAAGCGGGTAGGTTTCCATGTCGCAAAGACCACCAAGGCAATTGCTATCCAACCACGACCTGCCACCATGTTCTCAATCCACATCGGGGTATAGACTGTCGATAAAAATGCGCCACCTACTCCAGCCATAGCCCCACCAAAAAGAACCGCACAGTAGCGAATCGCTAAGACGTTATAGCCCATAGCATGCGCACTTTCTGGTGACTCGCCCACCGCTTTTAGTAGCAAACCAAGGCGAGTTTTTGTGAGTACCCACCAAATAATCACAAACGCCAACATGGACAAATACACAACATAGTTATGCTGAAATAAAATAGGCCCTAAGACAGGAATTTCACTTAAAAGCGGGATGTCTAAACCCTGCAAGCCGGGCAATGCCATGCTCACGTAGTTTTGTCCTATAAATGCTGAAATTCCGATACCGAAAATTGTGAGTGCTAACCCGCAAGCGGATTGGTTGGTACTTAAGGAGAGGGTAAAAAATGCAAAAATCAGTGCCATCAATGTGCCTGCAACGCCACCGACCATTAAGGCACTTGCCACACTCGCATCATATTGTGCAGCGAAGGCAAAGCCAGCGATAGCACCAACCAACATCATACCTTCTACACCGAGGTTTATGACCCCTGTCCTTTCTGCGACTAATTCACCAAGACCTGCAAAAATGAGTGGCGTTGCTGCGGCGATCGTGCCAGCTAAAATGGCTGTAATTTCAATGCTCATTCTTTTCTCCTCAATTTAAGCCGTAGTCGCTTGACGATCTGTCAGCGTTTTATTTTTTTTCGGTGCAAAACGATAGCGGTTTTCAATCAAGGCATCTGAAGCTAAAAGAAAAAATAACAATAAGCCTTGGAAGATACCTGTAATCGCAACCGGAAGTTGCAGCTGCATTTGTGCCATTTCCCCACCCAAATAAATCAGTGCCATCAATAAACCTGAAAGAACGATTCCAATTGGGTTTAAACGACCTAAATACGCCACAATAATGGCTGCATAACCATAGCCCGGAGAAATGTTTGGATTTAACTGTCCAATAGGCCCTGCAACTTCACAGATGCCAGCAATCCCCGCCATCAATCCAGATAAACCTAAACTGAGCCAGATGGCCTTTTTAGATGAAAACCCTGCATATTTCGCTGCCAATGGGGCTTGCCCACTAACTTCAAGTTTGTATGCAGTTAAACTTTTACGAATAAAAATCCATAAAATCACTACAGCAATGATCGTGATGAAAATAGATGCATTGACTCGAGTCCCTTCCCAAATTAAGGGCAATGTCGCTGACTCACTAAACATGACCGATTGAGGAAAATTCATGCCATCTGGATCACGCCACGGCCCATTGACCAGATATAACAGAATAAATAAGGCCACATAATTCATCATGAGCGTCGTCAGGGTTTCTTCAGCATTAAAGTGCGTTTTGAGTAATGCAGGAATGAGTCCCCACAATGCGCCACCAATTGCCCCCATCAGCACCATGAGCAGCAATATCCACCAACCCATTTGTTCGTGAAATAAAATTGCGATACCACCACCAAAAATAGCGCCCATGGTCAGCTGACCTTCGGCCCCGATGTTGAATAATTTGGCACGAAAACCAATGGCTAAACCCAACGCAATTAAAATCAGGGGTGAAGCTTTAATCGCAAGTTCACTTAAGCTATAGATCGAGGTTAAAGGCTCGATAAAAAAGATATACAGCGCATTGAGCGGATCAACACCTAAGGCTAAAAATAACAGACTGCCCACCACCAACATTGCCAAAAGCGCAATAATCGGTGACAGCCATTTCATCATTTGAGAGGGATGCTCTCTAGGTTCTAATAAATGCATGGATTTATCCTTTCATTGCTAGGCATGTGCCTGATTCAGAGACATTTCTGTAGAGTTTTTAGAGTTTGAAATACCCGACATCAATAGACCGATTTGCTCGGCATTGGTATCCGTGGTTTTCATCGGTTTTGACAGTTGACCTGCGGCAAGTACACAAATTCTGTCGCTAATCTCAAACAGTTCTTCTAATTCTTCAGAGATCACCAATATTGCAACCCCTTGTCGTGATAGATCGATCAGGGTTTGTCGGATAAACATCGCTGCGCCTACATCAACGCCCCATGTTGGTTGCGATACAATCAGCACTTTGGGGTTTTGTAGAATTTCACGTCCGACAATGAATTTCTGTAAATTCCCGCCCGAAAGTGATCGAGCTTCAGCATCAGCCCCTGAGGCTTTGACGCCAAACTTTTCAATACACTGCTCTGCAAAGGCACGCATTTTTGTAAAATTGATTAGCCCCCAATCGCTTAATTCTTTACGAAAAGCAGTTAATAAACCGTTTTGTGACAGCGTCATATTTGGAACAGCACCTCGTCCCAAACGCTCTTCAGGTACAAAGCCCAACCCTTGATCACGGCGCAGTCCTGCACTTTGCAGTGAAATATCGACACCTTGAAAAACAATGCTGCCTTTTTTTGAAACTTGCTCACCTGAAAGTAAGGACAGCAGTTCCGCTTGACCATTGCCTGAAATACCTGCAATTCCTAAAATTTCACCGCCATACAAATCCAGTTGGATTTGTTTAAGCGATACTCCAAATGGATCTTCGGATTCGTAATTCAAATCATCGACAGAGAAAAGCTGTTGTTTTTGACCAGAAAAATCCACATGTTTGTAGGTTGGCAAGTCTCGACCAATCATTAAACGTGCTAAGTCACTGGTTGACTGATCTTTTGGATAGACATGTCCTGTCACCAGACCGTTTCTTAAGATCGTCGCTTCATCACAAAGTTCTTTAATTTCATGCAATTTATGACTGATATATAAAATAGATACGCCCTGAGAAGCCAGTAATTTCAAGGTTTTAAATAATTGCTTGACCGCCTGAGGTGTGAGTACCGATGTCGGCTCATCTAAAATGATTAAGGATGGATTTTGTAATAAACAGCGAATAATTTCGACGCGTTGACGTTCACCCACCGACAAAGAAAAGACTTCTCGACGCGGGTCTACACGTAATCCATATTGTTCAGACACGGCAACGATACGTTCATGCAATTGTTTTAAATCTACTTTTTCGTCGAGTCCCAACAGAATATTTTCAGCAACGGTTAAGGTTTCAAATAGTGAAAAATGTTGATAAACCATACCAATACCTAGCTTTCTTGCGGCTGATGGGCTATCAATATTGACCTCTTTGCCATTCCAAATGACTTGGCCTTCATCTGCACGTGTTGCCCCATAAATGATCTTCATCAGGGTACTTTTACCCGCACCGTTTTCTCCCAAAATGGCGTGGATTGCACCGGGCTGAACCGTTAAATGAATTTGATGATTGGCTTTGAGTGAGTTATAGCTCTTGCAAATATTAATGAGCTCAAGACGAGGAATGACATTTTTATGCTCAGCTCGATCGAATGGGTTTGCAGGTTCTTGTTGAAATGCATTCATAACTTAAGCTCTCTTCAACGTAAATTTATAGGACCAAAAGTGAGATGCACTTTTGGTCACAGCTTGAATGTTTCAAAATTATTTAGGTAAAACCCCTTCTACGCCTTTCACGTAATAATTCATTTTGTTGAGATCAGCATCAGTCATGTTTTTACCTTGAGCGAGCGCTAAACTGCCATCTTGTTTATATACAGGGCCTGCAAATGGATGTAATTTTCCAGTTTGAATTGCGGTTTGTACGCCTAAGGCTTTTTGCTTAACAGCAGGTGCTAAAAATGGTGCAAAGGCTTCAATTTTGACCGCATCTTGTTTCACGCCATACCAAATTGCACTTGGTTTCCATGTTTTATTTGTGACTTGCTGCATGACTGGGGTATAGATTTTTTCCCAGTGCAACACTGAAGCCGCCAATTGTGCTTTAGGTCCAAACTTGCTCATATCTGAGTCCCAACCAAAGGCATATACGCCTTTTTGTTGTGCGGCTTGCACCACGGCTGGAGAATCGGTGTTTTGCATCAACACATCCGCTTTTTGAGAAATCAGTGCTAATGCTGCATCACGTTCTTTGCCTGGGTTAAACCATGAATTGACCCAAATCACCTTGGTTTTAATTTTAGGATTGACGCTTTGTGCGCCACGGGTATAAGCATTGATATTGCGTATAACTTCTGGAATTGGAAATGAGCCAACGACACCTAAGATGTTACTTTTCGTTTGCTGTCCTGCGACAACGCCGAGCATGTATGCACCTTCATAAGTACGTACGTCATAAACCCCTAGGTTTTTGCCCTGTTTATAACCTGTCGCATGCATAAAGACGGTATTTGGAAATTGTTTTGCCACTTTTTCCATTTGGTTCATATAGCCAAAAGACGTCCCAAAAATGACTTTATTACCCTGTTGCGCTAAGTTTCGGATTACACGTTCGGCATCGGCAGTTTCAGGGACATTTTCAATATGTGTGGTTGTATATTTTCCAGCTAAGGCCTTTTGAGCTTTAATACGCCCCTGATCATGTGAATAGGTCCATCCATGATCACTGGTTGGGCCAATGTAGACAAAGGCTGCTTTATCTGCGGCGTGTAGCTGAGTCATCAAGCCTGCACCACAGAGACCTGCTGCGCTAAATATTAGTGCCATCTTTTTTAAACGGGTTACAAAGCTTTTCTTTTGCATCATTTCATTCCACCAAAAACATTAAAACTTGATCTAATTTATAAAAAACTAAAATTATTCTGCATAAATGCGATTTTCTATTTATAGTTAGCAAATATCGTTCCAACATTTATTTTAAAATGAAAAAATATTTTAAATAAAATTGAATAATTAAAATAAAGGTGAATTTATATATAAAATCGAATCCATGAATTTTATTTAAATGAATATTTTTTTAATAACAAATCATTTTATATTGATCATAAAAAAAGCCCTATCGGGCTGAACGAAGGGCTATAAAAGGAAACCAAGAAATTAGAATAAGAGATTAAGTGATTTTTTCCAGTACTGATTGTTCTTCTAGACTTAAATCATAAGCCTGCTGATACATTTGTTCCATGTGTTCACCTGCCGTACAGGGTGCATAACGGTAAATTTCACCATCTTTCACCGTTCCTGGTAAGGCATTGATTGGCGTCATGTAATTCGGTCCATAAAAAAATGGAATCGAATACCGAGACTGACCTTTTGAAAATAAATTTCTAACACGATGTGGATTTGATTTGTACAAGTCATTACTCCAACGTGGGATCAGATCGCCTAAATTGACAATAAATGTATCTTTGATCGGTGGCGCTGCAACCCATGTCCCATCTGGTAAACAAACTTCCAGTCCGCCACATTCATCTTGCGCTAAAATTGTGATAGATCCCCAATCAGTATGTGCTCCAACGCCAAAGCTATATTCATCTGCACCGACAGGATGCGGTGGATAACAGAGCATTTTTAGGGTAATCATGGGGTCGATACAACAGTCATCAAAATAGCTTTCATCTAAAGACAAGGACAGTGCTAAGAGTTGCATAATGCGCTGTGCTAGGCCATTTAGCTGTGTTATATACTCCTGACAAAACTGTTCCATTTCAGGTACTTCAGCACTCGGCCATTGATTAATGCCATAACCCTGATATTTGGCTAAAACATAGGGATGATCTGTAGGGTAATTTTTAGCACAGTAGAAACCTTCCTTAATATCTGGCTTTGCGCTGTAGTCTGACTTTTGCGCTGCAAGCTGTTCAAAGCCCAGATGGCTATCATTCAAACTTTGATCATATTTAAGTTTGGTTCCCAATGGCAATGCAAAGATTTTAGCTGCCAATTCAAACTGACGTTGAATCAACGCAGATGATATTCCATGATTTTTTACATAGAAAAAACCTGAACTGGTTGCTGCCGCTCTTAACTTTTCTACTACATCCGAGATATTGGCTGAGGAAGGCGTCAATGCCTGCGCTAAATCAATTACGGGAATACTCATAATCACTCGACCTATGTAGAGCAAGTTGCCTCTCTTGCAACTTGCAATTTTTAAAATGTATTGTTTATCAAATTTTTATTTAGGCAGTGACCCATCTACACCTTTGACATAGTAGTTCATTTTAGACAAATCGATATCCGTCAATGTTTTGCCTTTTGCGACCAGTAGACTGCCATCTTGTTTATAAATCGGTCCTGTAAATGGATGTAATGCCCCAGCACGTAATGAATCACGAACTGCAATGGCTTTGGTTTTCATTGCAGCCGTCGTTTCTGGGCCAAAATTTTCAATATTTACAGCACTTTGTTTTACGCCATATTTGATCGCCGAAGGCTTCCATGTATTTGCCGCGACTTGTTTCATCACAGGTTCATAGATTTTTTCCCAATGTAGCACTGCCGCTGCAAGGTGTGCTTTCGGTCCAAATTTACTCATATCTGAGTTCCAGCCAAATGCATACACCCCTTTTTGTTGTGCGGCTTGTACTACAGCAGGTGAATCGGTATTTTGCATCAACACATCTGCTTTTTGAGCGATTAATGCCAATGCTGCTTCACGTTCCTTACCCGGGTTAAACCATGTATTGGCCCAAATTACTTTGGTTTTGACCTTCGGGTTTACACTCTGCGCGCCCAAGGTATAGGCATTGATGTTTCGAACGACTTCAGGAATTGGAAATGACGCGACTACACCAATGGTATTGGTTTTGGTCTTTTGCCCCGCAACCACACCAAGCATATACGCCCCTTCATAAGTTCGAAGTTCGTACACACCTAAATTTTTTCCTTGTTTATAACCCGTTGCGTGCATAAAGACTGTTTTAGGAAATTGTTTCGCAACTTTTTCCATCGAGTTCATATAACCAAATGATGTACCGAAAATGACTTTGTTGCCTTGTTGTGCCAAGTTACGAATAACACGCTCTGCATCGGCAGTTTCAGGTACATTTTCGATATATGTGGTTTTATATTTTCCAGCTAAAGCTTTGTCTGCCTTGATGCGCCCTTGTTCATGTGAATATGACCATCCGTGGTCACTGGTTGGACCCAAATATACAAATGCGGCCTTTTCCGCTGCATAAGATTGACTCAAACCCAGCATACCAACTGTCGAGAAGACTAAAATCGTTTTGACCAATGTTTTTAATTTAAAACTCATTCTATTTCCCCACAGTGTTTAAAATATATTTGATGCGATACTATTAAAAATAAAGGATATATTTTAAAAATGTTATTTTGGATGAAATTAAATTCAACTACATTTAAAAATATTTTTTTGATTATAAATACTATTATTTTTTAAAATAAATAATCACATATTTATAATGCAAAGGTCCTCAACACTTATCGATGTACGCCATGCAATAAATAAGTTGCTTTAACTGTTTGGTCTATTGCTAAGTTTTTGAAGATTCTTTCTAAAAATTAGAACAGGAAAAACCATTCTTAAATAAATACATGTTTCTTATAAAAAAATTATAGGTATTCAACCTAAATATTGCTGAAATCAGCTTTAAGTTGCATTTTTTTAAATTTCAGTGGTATGGAAATTGCTCAAAATCCATTATTTCTTTGATCAGGATTTTGTTATGACTATAGTATGGATAAAAAATCCGCTTGCGGTATTTACTGCCAATGATCAGGACGCTCGTGGTGGTGTACTGATTTCTCAAGGAAAAATTATTGAGCTGGTGGGGTTAAATGCGCTGCCCAGTCAAGCTTATGACGAAGTATTTTATGCAAAAGATTTGGTCATGCTCCCAGGCCTGATCAATAGCCATCATCATTTTTACCAAACACTGACACGTGCGTGGGCACCCGTGGTCAATGCACCATTATTTCCATGGCTAAAAACTTTGTACCCCATTTGGGCCAAATTAAACCCAGAACAATTACACTTGGCGACTCAAGTGGCTTTAGCAGAATTATTACTGTCGGGATGTACCTTCGCTGCGGATCATCATTATTTATTTCCAAATCAACTGAACCGTGCCATCGATGTACAAGTCAATGCAGCACAAGACTTAGGTATACGAGTGATGCTTACTCGTGGTTCGATGAGTTTAGGTGAAGATGCCGGTGGTCTCCCACCACAGCATACCGTTCAGGACATGGATATCATTTTAAAAGACTCTGAATGTTTGGTATCGAAGTATCATCAACGGCAGGAAGACGCCATGGTGAATATTGCCCTTGCACCTTGCTCGCCTTTTTCAGTCACGCAAGACATTATGCGAGAAAGTGCTAAACTTGCAGCAGCACTTGATGTGCGTCTACACACGCATTTGGCAGAAACCATAGATGAAGAACATTTCTGTCTACAGAACTTCGGCATGCGCACCGTCGATTATTTGGAAAGCGTGGGTTGGCTAAATGAACGTACGTGGTTGGCACATGGCATTCATTTTAATGCCGAAGAAATTCGATGCTTAGGACAAGCCAAAGTAGGCATTTGTCATTGCCCACATTCCAATATGCGCTTGGCTTCTGGTATTTGTCCAACACTTGATTTAACCCAGGCAGGAAGCAAAATTGGTTTAGGCGTAGATGGCTCAGCGTCAGGTGATGCATCAAACCTACTCCTTGAAGCACGTCAGGCTATGTACTTGCAGCGCTTAAAATATGGTGCAGAAAAGATCACACCTGAGCTTGCCTTGAGCTGGGCAACACATGGCTCTGCACAGCTTTTAGGGCGTGAGCAGAACTTAGGTCAAATCGCTGAAGGCTTCCAAGCCGATTTTGCATTTTACCGATTAGATGACATACGTTTTTCAGGCTCGCATGATCCGATCGCGGCTTTGCTACTCTGTGGTGCAGATCGTGCTGAACATGTCATGGTCAAAGGCGATTGGGTCGTCAAAAATCAAAGCTTGGTTAATGTTGATGTCGATGAACTGCAGGCCAAACACCGCGTAGCTGCAAAAGCCTTACTTGCGGCATGATCAATAAGACCGAAGTATTGGAGTCCTTCGGTCTAAACTTTTAATTTTGACGATACTTTTAATGCCCAAATATTAGTGCTTTTTCAAAAAGCAAAAAATAATCATTAATCGGTACTTAAATTGTCAATAAAAGCCCCATCTCCGTTTGGGATGAGGAGCATGCTCTGTAAGATTGAGCATAAAACAACCTCTCCCTAACCCTCTCCTGAAAGGAGAGGGAATTTAAAACATGAATTTTAAAAGTTCAAAAAATGATTTATGCACGAGGTCTATTCCAAAATTTAATTAGGAAATTTTAAGCTGCAGGATGACTGAGTTGATCAATAATACCTTGTGCAGCCAATTCATTTAATTCAGCTTCAGTTCTATATTGGGACAAAATTTCTGTCGTGTGCTGTCCTAACTGTGGTGGTGCATGACGGTATTCCACAGGTGTATCAGATAACTTCATCGGTGAACCAATCACTTTAAAATCATGATTTAAAGCATGTGGAATATTCACTACCATGTTACGGTGTTGAATTTGTGGTTCATTTAATGCGTCGTCTACAGAGTTGATTACACCGACTGGCACTTTTACCGCATGAATCGCATCGACCCAAACTTGAGCATCTTGAGTCAGAAAAAAGGCACTCAATAATGGAATCAATTCATCACGGTGTTTTACCCGATCTTGATTACGTAAATAGTTCGGCTGATCTAACAGTTCTGTATAGCCAATCGCAATACACAAGTCTTTAAATTGCTTGTCGTTACCACAGGCAATAATAAACTCCTTATCTTTGGCTTTAAAAGTTTGATACGGCACAATATTCGGGTGATTATTTCCCATACGCTTGGGTGCTTTACCTGAGGTCAAATAGTTCATACCTTGATTGGCTAAAGCTGCCACCTGTACATCGAGTAAAGACATATCAATATATTGACCGCGTCCAGTATGCTGCCGCGCCAACAATGCCGCCTGAATGGCAATCGTTGAGTACAGTCCGGTCTGAATGTCGACTACAGCGACCCCCACCTTTTGTGCTCCGCCACCGATTACATCATCAGATTCACCAGTAATACTCATTAAGCCGGACATACCTTGAATAATAAAGTCATAGCCCGGTTCTTCCGCGCGAGGCCCATCCTGACCAAAACCTGTAATTGAGCAATATACGATATTTGGATTTAGCGCACTGAGCGATGCATAATCCAAACCATATTTGGCAAGTGAACCTGCTTTGTAGTTTTCAATCACGACATCTGCAGTTTGGGCAATTTCACGGACTAGGGTTTGCCCTTCTTCACTGGCAATATCAATGGCTACAGAATATTTATTACGGTTCGCACATTGGTAATAGCCTGATTCTTTCGTCGCTTGACCTTGCTGATTTGGCATCCAAGGTGGTCCCCACATACGGGTATCATCCCCGACTTTAGGACGCTCAATTTTGATTACCTCTGCACCTAAATCAGCCAATATTTGACCGCACCAAGGACCTGCTAAAACACGGCTTAAGTCCAATACACGAATTCCTTTTAATGCACCCATAGTTCACTCCAGATGTGCCATAGTATTGAGCTATGGCACAGATCTTTTTAATTATTTTACTGTTGCAGTTTTTGCAGACGCTTTTTGCTCTGCATCAGCTACATGTATATCTAAACTGGCCAGTTTTTCTTTTTCCGCATCTGAAGAAAGTGATGCTTGCTGCGGGTCATATTGACGTTCACGAATGAACAAGCCTGGAATAACACCTGCAATAAAGTAAGCAGCACCCATCACAATAAAGGCCATAGTGAACGATCCGCCTGCGGCAATCATACCAATGGTTGCTGGTGCAATGGCTGCGCCTAAGCGCCCCATATTGTAAGCACCGCCAATGGCTGTACCGCGCACATCCGTAGAGAAACTTTCTGCCATATACGTTGCATTTACACCGTATGGAATACCGTATAAGAAACCGAAAGTTACGAGTAAATAGGCAATGTTGGTTGGTGTGTTATAGAAAATGATGATCGGTAAAAATGCTGCCGTGGCTACCGTACCAAACACAAAGGTTATACGACGTCCGAACTTGTCAGCGGCATAGCCGGCTAAAATTTTGCCCAGAATCATGGCGGTATATGCACCTACCATATAGCCTGTCATGGCTTTAAAGTTCATGCTGAGTTCGGTTTCTAGATACGTTGGCATCCAGTTGTTAACACCGTAATAACCGAATTGTAGAAATGCAGCGGTCGACATCCAAAAGAAGAACATTTTGCGATGATTAGTGTGTCCAAAAATACGTTTATAAATACTTTCAGAAGGTGCATTTTGATTGACTGCAGCTTGCTGCTGTACAGGTTCAAGTTTTAATTCACGGCGTTTTAGCTGCTCAATTTTTGCTTCCTGCCAAGATTTTGGTTCAGGAACAAAACGCATAAAGATAAGGGCAAAAGCAGCAGGAATAATCGTGACATAAAATAGCATGCGCCAGCCGTGATCTGGAATAATGGCACCCGCCATCAGCGTTGCAACGATATACCCCACGGTTTGACCCGTTTGCAAAGTCCCAAGTACCGTTGTGCGGTATTTGGTTGGTACATATTCTGCCATGAGCGTATTACACGCCATATAAAGTGAACCCAAACCAAAAGCGCCAATAAAACGTAAAATTAAAAATTGTTCATAGCTTTGGGTAAAGCCTAAAATACATGTCATGATTGAGAAAAATACTACTGACCAAGCAATAGTTTTCACACGACCAAATTTATCGCACGCCCATCCACCAGAAATACCACCTAGCGCCATCCCTGCTAAAGAAGAGCTACCAAGCATTCCTGCTTGAAATGTACTTAAACCAAACTCAGCCTTTAAACTGGTGAGGCTGAATGACAGCAACATAATGTCTACACCATCAATCACCAATGAAATAAAGGCAAAAATAAAGGCCATTTTCCAAGTGTTGCTGGTAATACGATGCATCGTGCCCACGTTAGAAGGCAATTTGAGCGTTCCTGCTCCGTTTTGCATTTCGTTATTCATTTCCTTGTTCCTCATTTTCCCAAATGAGTCATCGGCATTCCTATGTCTGCACATTTGCCTTTTTTATTCTTTTTATTTCATCACTGCTCAGGCTATTGCACAGAGTTACAAGAGTGTTTCACGATGAATCCTTTATTGATTAAGTTTATTTTTGCATAAAAAGTCTCTAAGGCACTCTATGTAGAGCACCTTATTGATATTGAATTCAATTAGTTACCAAAAGCCGCGATGCCTGTTTGCGCACGACCTAGAATCAGTGCATGTACATCATGTGTGCCTTCATAAGTGTTGACGACTTCGAGGTTAACCAAATGGCGGGCAACACCAAACTCATCAGAAATACCATTTCCGCCCATCATGTCACGCGCTACACGGGCAATATCTAAAGCCTTGCCACAGTTGTTACGTTTAATGAGTGATGTGCCTTCTACTGCAGCTAAACCTTCATCTTTCATACGTCCAAAGCGAAGCGCAGCTTGTAGCCCCAAGGCAATCTCAGTTTGCATATCCGCCAATTTCTTTTGAATCAGCTGATTCGCCGCCAATGGTCGACCGAACTGTTTGCGGTCCATGGTGTATTGGTGCGCTGTGTGCCAGCAGAATTCAGCTGCGCCCATTGCGCCCCAAGCGATACCATAACGTGCACTGTTTAGACAGGTAAATGGACCTTTTAAACCACGTACTTCTGGAAAAGCGTTCTCTTCAGGGACAAAAACATTGTCCATGACAATTTCACCGGTAATCGATGCACGTAAGCCAACTTTACCGTGAATCGCTGGTGCTGATAGCCCTTCCCAGCCTTTTTCCAAAATAAAACCACGAATGTCACCTACATTGCCTTCATGCGATACTTCTTTCGCCCAAACAACAAACACGTCGGCAATTGGGCTGTTGGTAATCCACATTTTTGCACCCGTGAGACGATAGCCACCTTCGACTTTTTTTGCACGAGTAATCATGCTACCTGGGTCAGAGCCATGATCTGGTTCAGTTAAACCAAAACAGCCAATGTATTCGCCTGTTGCCAGTTTTGGTAGGTATTTCTGTTTTTGCTCTTCAGAGCCAAATTCATTAATCGGCACCATCACCAAAGAACTTTGAACGCTGGCCATTGAGCGGTAGCCAGAATCCACATATTCAATTTCACGCGCAACGAGACCATAACTAACATAGTTTAGACCTGCGCCGCCGTATTGCTCTGGAATCGTTGGGCCAAGTAAGCCAAGTTCGCCCATTTCTCGGAAAATAGATGCATCGGTTTTTTCATGGCGGAATTGTTCCAGTACACGTGGCTGTAAATGCACTTGACAGTATGCATGCGCAGTATCGCGAATCATGCGTTCTTCTTCAGTTAATTGCTGTTCCAAAAGAAACGGGTCTTGCCAGTTAAATTGTACTTTTGCCTTTTTTACATTGACCATTTGATTCATCGCATCCTCTGCTTTTTCAGGTTTTCGTTGTTTTATTTGATGCTATGTGTGAAAAGTGATTCATTCAAACGATTAATTTGCATGTAGATATGCGCCTTTCGCATACCTAAGCTTGGCTCACAGCGTGTTAAGCACTTTAGCCACTGATTTGAACTGCGGATTGCTTTATTTATAGACTATAGTGGTATATGAAAATCATTCTTATATGCCATTTTGTGATACCTATCGATAAAAAGGACTTTATCTATGCGGCGCAATATTCCGTCATTGCAAAGCTTAATTTGCTTTGAATCTGCTGCGAAACACGCAAGTTATACGCATGCTTCCCAAGAGTTATTTATTACGCAAAGTGCCGTGTCGCGCCAAATTCAACAGCTTGAAGAATATTTAGGTGTAATGCTATTTAGCAGAACACGTCACGGTGTCGATCTCACAGAAGCAGGCAAGCAATATGCAAAAAGTATTAAACCCTTTTTGCAAGGTATCGAAAAAAGCACTTCAGATATTATGATGCACAAAGGCTTGGGCGGTACTTTAAAGCTGGGCGTTGTGCCAACCTTTGCCACACGTTGGCTGTTGCCAAAATTACATAAATTAAATGCGCAACATCCTGAAATTACAGTGCATTTGGAAACCAGTACTAAACCCTTTTTATTTAATGAAAATGTCTTTGACGCGGCGATTTTTGCAGGAACTCAGCAACAAATTGAGCATTGGCCGGGCATTCAAGCGCATTATTTAATGGATGAAGAAGTGGTTCCCGTTTGTTCCCCCAAATTGATTAAAAGCAACTTTCCCCATGCGGAAATGACCGGTGATCACAGTTTTAATTTAAGCGATGAAGAATTGCTTCAATTGCCCTTATTACAGCAAACCACCCGTCCAAGTATTTGGCAAGAATGGTTTCAAGCCCATCAGCTTCAGCATCCCAAACCATTTGATGGTCAGCGACATGAATTATTTTCCATGCTTTCTGTGGCAGCCAGTCATGGCATGGGTATGGCACTTATTCCACAAATGCTGATTGAAGCTGAACTGAGAAAAAAAGAATTGGTGATTGCATCAAATAAAAAACTGCACGGTAGCCGAAAATATTATTTAGTCCACTCGAGCCAAGACAGCTCACCACAAATACAAAAATTTGTCGATTGGGTGCTACAAGAATTGCATCAACTAAGTTGAAGTAATCGCTATATTTTGAGTACAGTAAATTCGCTGAATCATCCATTCAATACATGCAACCGTACGCATTGGACTCATCAATTAAAATATAAGGCTAAATATCTATGCAAAAAATTGTGGTGTTTTCAGGTGCTGGCATGAGCGCAGAAAGCGGCATCAATACCTTCCGTGACAGTGATGGTCTTTGGGAACAGCATCGTATTGAAGATGTGGCCACACCTGAAGCTTGGGCACGCGATCCCGCTTTAGTACAGCGTTTTTATAATGAACGCCGTAAACATATTTTAGCCGCAGAGCCAAATGCAGCGCATAAATTAATTGCTGAACTCGATGATTTTTTTGATGTACAAGTCATTACTCAAAATATTGATGATCTACATGAACGTGCAGGCAGTCAAAATGTACTACATCTGCATGGAAATATTCGTTACGCAAAAAGCTCTGGCCCTCAGGCGCAATATACGCAGGAATTGTTTCCCATTGAAGGTGCAGATTTAAACTTAGACACCGACAAATGCCCTGAGGGATATCCTTTACGGCCACATGTGGTCTGGTTTGGCGAAGCAGTTCCTGCCTATGAAGATGCCAGTGTGAGTGTGCAAACGGCAGATATTTTTATTGTGATTGGCACGAGTCTGGCTGTCTATCCTGTGGCTAGATTGATTCACGAAATCCCTGCCAACTGCCGTGCATTTTATATCGATCCGAAAGCAGATTATCAACGTGTACCTGAGCAATATCAATTGATTAAAGCAGGCGCCAGTGAAGGCATGAAAATGCTTTTTCAGCAATTGATTGCGCCATAAAAGCACATTTTAGCATCAGTATTGATCAAAAAAACTAATATTGCCTGCTTCTTTTGCAGGCTTTTTGCTGTTTATAGCCTATCTAACTTTGCTTAAGTCCAATAAATAACGGCATACACACGTTTGGCATTCAAATTGCTTAACGGTATTACGTTTTATTAAAAAAGTAATATTGGGGCCTGGTCAGTATGGGTTATGTCGCAAGAGAGCTCAGTCCAAAAAGTAAGCTATTGCTTGGCTTAGGATCATTTTTAATTCCTGTGCTCATTTGGTGTGCAGTGAGTTATTTACCATTTTTATGGCATCCACAGGTGCAAATTACGCAGTCAGGCAGTGTGCCTTATTTTCAGGTGGATAGCCGAGTCGACAAAGCGGTGTTTTATGCCGAAGCGCAATCTGCGGTCAATGCAGGTTTAGCGCCACCTCAAGGTAAACTGGTCAATCCAATCTATCTACCTGCACCGCATGAAGTGGCAAAAGCGCTGGTTACAGCCTTTATTACCCCGCCTGCCCAACCTGATGCCCCATGGTTTCATCAAAGCTTATGGCACAGTATTAAAATTGTGTTCAGCGCATTTTTTATTGCCTCTCTCATCGGTATTCCGCTGGGTATTCTTTGCGGTTTTTCTCAAAAAATATCACAACTGACCGAACCCTTTGTTGAGTTTTTTCGCTACTTGCCCGCCCCTGCTTTTGGTGCCTTAGCCGTTGCGATTTTAGGCATTAATGATGCACCTAAAATCGCTATTATCGTGATCGGTACGCTATTTCAGCAAATTCTAATTATTGCCAATACCACACGGATGGTTGACCGTGGCCTGATCGAAGCAGGTTTTACGCTAGGCACCAATAAATTGAAAAGCTTATTTCATGTGGTGATTCCGGCAGCGCTTCCTGACATTTACCGCGACCTACGTGTATTACTGGGCTGGGCTTGGACTTATCTGATCGTATCTGAACTAATCGGCACGACCTCTGGGATTACCTGGTTTATCACCCAACAAGCACGTTACCAAAACTTTGACAATGTCTATGCCGCGATCCTCATCATTGGGGTGATTGGTTTGGTGTGCGATGTGGTGCTAATGAAACTCGGTCAACGTCTATTTAAATGGAAAGCAGGAGCAAAATAATGAACAGCACAGAGTTTAATGCCACCACTTATTTCGATGCAATTTATGCACGCCCTGTTATTTTAGAAGCAAAAAAACTTACACAAAGTTTTAAGCACGGCAAAACTGAACGCACTATTTTAAATCAGTTGGATTTAAAGATTCATAAACGTGAATTTATCTGCGTGATTGGCCCATCGGGTTGCGGTAAATCGACCTTTAGCCGAATTGTGGCTGGGCTTGATCCTTACAGTAGCGGTGAATTGCTGGTCGATGGCCAAGCCATTGAAGGCCCAAGCCCTGAGCGTGGCATGGTGTTTCAAGGCTACACGCTTTTTCCATGGAAAACAGTCAAAGAAAATGTGATGTTCGGCCCTTTAATGAAAGGCGCCAGCAATGCTTCGGCAGAATCCAGCGCTCGCGAATGGATTGATATTATTGGTCTAGAAAAATACCAAGATCAGTACCCACATCAGCTTTCTGGCGGGATGAAACAACGCGTTGCCATTGCCCGCGCATTGGTCAATGAACCAAAAATATTATTGATGGATGAGCCTTTTGGCGCGCTTGATCCACATACCCGTCAAAAAATGCAAAAACATTTAATGGATCTTTGGCAAAACATTGATATCACCATCATTTTTGTGACCCACGATATGGATGAAGCGATTCTATTGGCGGATCGTATTGTGGCGCTCAAAGCCAATCCTGGTGAAATTAAAGAAATTATTGAGGTCGATTTACCCCGTCCTCGTAATCCTGAACTCATGCTGAGTCCTGAATTTAAACAACTGCGCGAAAGGGTGGATTTCTTGGTACATGCGCAGGAAGACGAGCTCGACCCTGCATTGGAGAACTTACCGAAAATTCCGCGTATGACCCAAGTCAGTACGCAAAAATAACTGGATTAATCCCTCTTCATCTTTAGGACGGCCTAAATGATGTACTACAGCGTTGGACGGCCAACATTACAGGAATTGAAGATGAATGAATCTTATGTTTTGCCACTTGTTGATATATCGAAAATGCAAAGTACGGTACTGTCAGAACGCTTAGAAGTAGCCTCTGCATTGGATCAAGCCTGTAAAGATGTTGGTTTTCTATATTTAAAGGGTGATCAGTTCAATTTTGATTTTGCGACATCACTAATTCAGGTGGCAAAGCGTTATTTTCAACAAGATACCGCAAGTAAAATGCAACACTATGTTGGACTGTCGAAAAATCATAGTGGCTATGTGCCAATTGGTGAAGAACAATTTGCAGGCAACAGCTACGACTTAAAAGAAGCCTATGACGTCAATTATGATTATCACGGCGAAGCGACAGCATTTCCTTTGCTTGGCCCTACGTTATGGCCAGATGATGCCACATTTAAAAGTACGGTCAGTGATTATTACTGCCATTTACGCAGTATTAGCGAGCAGATTTTTCAGGCCTTTGCTTTAGCATTGAATGTCGATGAGCATTTTTTTGATTGCAAAATTACCCATCCGACCAGCCAGCTGCGTCTAATCCATTATCCGTATAACCCTGAAGTGAAAGATGCCGAAGGTATTGGCGCGCATACAGATTATGAGTGCTTTACACTGCTCTTACCGACTGCACCAGGTTTGCAGGTACTCAATAAACAAGGTGAATGGATGGATATTCCATTGATTGAAAATACCTTGGTGATGAATATTGGCGATATGATGGAAATTTTTTCGAATGGCAAATATTTGGCCACCAAACACCGTGTTAAAAAAGTCTCTGAAGAACGCTACTCTTTCCCCTTATTCTGCGCCTGTAATTACGACACGATCATTGAGCCAGTACATTCAACAGAAGCGCCTAAATATCAGCCCTTAATTGGTGGTGAACATTTATTTAATCAAACCGCGCAAACCTTTAGTTATCTTAAAAAACGTATCGCTTCAGGAGAGCTGAGTCTAAGAAATGCTGTGCCTTTGTCCTCATTTGGTATGGATGAAAATACAGAAGTACAAGGAGCAAACGCATGAATTTATTTCAGGCTTTAGCACAGCTTCCAGCCAGCCAAGAGATTTCAGGTCCTATTCCAGACTATTTGTATGGTGCATTTCGTCGTAAAAGTATCAGTTTTTCAAATGGTTTAACGGATGAAAAAACCATTGTGTATTGGTTTCAATCACGTAGTTTCACCATCGATCTACGTTTAAAAAGCCAAGAAAATACGCCAGTGAATGAGCGTCAAGGCTGGATTGGCAACACTCTTTGGGATGCTGAACAGCAATTATTGTCTTGGGACGTTAAAGCACACTCAAATTATCAAAATCATGTGCAATGGCCAGAACCTGCAAAACTGCATGCGATTGGCAACTGTATTTTAGAATTCTCTCCAAGCAATGCCTATGTTGAAGACTGGCGTCAACAAGTTCATGAAGGGCTATTTTTAGGCCTGCGGTTGCAGTCAGCCCTCGATGTAGAAAGTCATCAACCCTTGCAGATGGATGGCGGTTTAATTATTTGTGATAAGCATGTGGCCTTCGCACTGAGCCGTTTACCTACAGATCAGCAAACAGTTGCCAGCATCAACATATCATCTGCACCTACTATGTATGAAACGTTGATTGAAAGCTTTGAAGTGTCCATCGCTGTAGATGGTCTGCATAAGTACTATACAACGACCTCATCTCAACAAGATCAATCACTTAATTTTGATGATTTTAAAGTTATTAATGAAACACATTTGATGCAAAACGTCATTATTAATGGTCAAGCAGTACAGCTGATGTACGAGGTGGATATTTATGTTCCACATTATGCATTTCAGCGTCGCACTGATACCACGACAGAAAGTGCAGATTGGTTGCAAAATGAAAAACAGCACCTGTTGCACCATGCAATAGAATGTCTATAGGAAATCAATGTCGTTTATTTATTTGCTTATTGCAATCATTGCCGAAGTGATTGCTACATCCGCCTTAAAAGCCAGTAATGGGTTTACCGAACTAGTACCTATTATTTTTACCGTATTGGGCTATGCCATTGCGCTATTCTTTTTAGGTTTGACCTTTAAATCGATTCCTATGGGATTGGCATACGCCATGTGGTCGGCTGCAGGCATTGTGCTTATTTCATGCGTGGGCTGGTTTGTGTTTAAACAAAATTTAGACCTACCTGCCATGATTGGTTTGGCCTTTATTTTATTGGGTATTGTGATTATCAATATTTTTTCTAAAAGCACAGAGCTTTAAAATGTCGGTTTTGAAATATAGTTTTTAGATAATATCTCTGAAATTTTAAAGACTTAAATTGCTATAGATAAAAATACTCTAGCTAGCTGTTGCACACTAGAGCATACTTTTCGAATGAATAAACTATAATCTGTCGGATTCTATAAGATGCCTTTCACTAGAAAAAAGCATCCAACAATACATAACAGCACAGCAAAACATTTTTTCAGTACTGCTGGTGAAAGCGCATGCGCAGTTTTCGCGCCATATTTAGCCGTAAAGAAACTCATCACACTAATGCCCAAAAAGGCATAGATATGAATAAAGCCAATGGTATTTGGAATTTCAACATGCTGCTGCATGCCAAAGAACATAAAACCTAATGCGCCAGCAATGGCAATGGGTAAACCGCAAGCGGCAGACGTCCCGACCGCTTTTTGCATCACCACGCCATTTGCCGTTAAATACGGCACCGAAATACTGCCGCCGCCAATCCCGAAGATGGCCGATGCAACGCCGATACCCGAACCTGCTGCAATTTGTTTAGCTGTAGATGGTAGTGTTTTATTTGGATCGACTGGCTTTTTTGCTCCCATAAACATGGTATAAGCCACCCAAAGTAAAAACACGCCGACAATCATTTGCAGATGTAAACCTGACAGCCAGCCTGCAATCCCTGCGCCTGCAAAACAGCCAATCGCCATAGACGGAGCTAAATTTTTAAATACAGGCCAAATCACAGCGCCATTTTTATTGTGCGCCATCAAGGAGCTGATCGATGTCACCACAATCGTAGCCAAAGATGTGCCGAGCGCCAAATGCATAATCACATCGGGACTATAGCCCATTTGGCTAAAAACAATATAGAGCAAAGGCACAATGATAGTACCGCCGCCAACGCCAAACAGCCCCGCAGCAAAACCTGCAAATGCGCCAATAATTAAGAAAGTAATGAGTTCCACGAAATAGATACTTTTAAAGTGATGTATTGAAGAAGTCTGACTGGTTTAAGCCAACTCCACTTGACCCACAGCATGATAAGCGCGGTTGAAATATACCAAGCTTTCCTCCTGCTGACTTTGCTTGATTGCAACCACACGGCACATAAACACACTGTGCGTACCCACTTCTTGAATCTGTTCAATCTGACAGTCAAAACTGACCAAAGCATCTTTTAATATCGGTGAACCTGTTTCTAATACAGTCCAAGAACCCAATTTAAAACGCTCTTCCGAATTGAATTTGCTTGAAGCAAAAGCATTGGAAATGTGTTCATGCTGTGCGCCTAAAACATTGACAGAAAGAACTTTATTTTCAAGAAAATGCGCATGAGAACGAGATGATTGATTCATACAAACCAGCAAAGTTGGCGGTGTATCTGTCACACTGCATACTGCTGATGCTGTAAATCCATGCATGCCTGCTTCGCCCTCAGTCGTAATCACGTTGACTGCAGTCGTCAATAAAGACATTGCATTTCTAAAATCAGTTGCTTCAATCATCTCTTCAATCTCAATGGTCTATATGGCTTATCTCTTTCTCAGGTTTGGGCAATAGGGATTTCATTTCCTTCTTGCCCCTACATGAAATTGAGTCAGCTCGAATTTATGCGGTCAATTCTTGGCGAATAATGGCAGCGCCTGCACTTAGCGCATTTAGTTTGCCTTGTGCCACTTGGCGAGGTAAAGGCGCCATACCGCAGTTCGTTGAAGGATATAGCTTGTCGGCATCTACAAACTGAAGCGCTTTGCGTAATGTATTTGCTACTTCTTCTGCTGTTTCAACCTGATTGGTTGCTACATCAATGGCGCCAACCATCACTTTTTTACCGCGGATGAGTTCGATTAAATCCATCGGTACACGAGAGTTTTGGCATTCAAGCGAGATGATATCGAGCTTCGATTGCTGCAATTTCGGGAATGATTCTTCGTATTGGCGCCATTCATTACCTAAAGTTTGTTTCCAATCAGTATTGGCTTTAATGCCATAACCATAGCAAATGTGAACGGCTGTTTCGCATTTCAAACCTTCAAGCGCGCGCTCTAAAGTCGCAATACCCCAGTCATTGACTTCATCAAAAAATACGTTAAACGCAGGCTCATCAAATTGAATGATATCTACGCCTGCCGCTTCAAGCTCTAACGCTTCTTGATTCAGGATTTTAGCAAATTCCCAAGCCAATTTTTCACGGCTTTTGTAGTGACCATCATACAAGGTATCAATCATCGTCATCGGGCCGGGCAGTGCCCATTTGATCGGCTGATTGGTTTGGCTACGTAGGAATTTTGCATCATCCACAAACACTGCTTTCTTACGAGATACTTCACCAACCACAGACGGTACACTTGCATCATAACGATTACGAATACGCATCGTTTCACGCTTTTCGAAATCTACCCCTTCAAGATGTTCAATAAATGTGGTCACAAAATGCTGACGGGTTTGTTCACCATCGCTAACAATGTCAATGCCTGCATGGATTTGTTCATGCAAAGATAATTTCAATGCATCACATTTTGCATCTAATAATTCTTCGCCTTCAAGCTTCCATGCTGACCACAATTTTTCAGGTTCAGCTAGCCAAGACGGTTTAGGTAAGCTGCCAGCAGTTGAAGTTGGGAGTAAAATGGCCATATTCGATCTTCTATCTCTATATTCTAAATTTTGCAAAAACCAAAAAGTTATCAGTTGATTATTAAATTCATATTGAAAGTCCCTTCTCCCTATGGGATGAGGAGCATACTCCGCAAGAGGATGAGGGAGCATTTCATATAAATCCTCTCCCTAACCCTCTCCTTAAAAGGAGAGAGAAATTTCTTTACGAAATAAATATTGATCACAAATTAACTGATGCATGAAACATATTCTTTAAAAAAGCTGCTTTAAATCACAAGTGATTTAAAATTAAGCTGCGTCTGCATTTTCAATACTAAAATTAGTCGCCCACTCATTCAAAATGTCTTGATATGGCTGGATAAAGTTCTCTTCCGTCCATTTGCCCTGTTTAACCGCCAACTGGCCACGTTCAACACGGTCGTACACAATACGTGTTAATGAGTAATCGCCAAAGCTTAAGCTTGGTTGATACACTAAACCTGCTGCCGCATTGGTATTGTAAATTTCAGGACGGTAGATTTTTTGGAAGCTTTCCATGGTGCTGATCGCGCTGATCAGTTCGAAATCTGTATAGTCGCTCAGCAAGTTATTTGCTGAATAGAATGCCAATGGTGCAGTCGCATTTTCAGGTTTGAAGTAACGAACGCTTAAGCCCATTTTTGCAAAATAATCATCGGTACGTGAATAATCATCATTGGTATATTCCACACCTAAGATCGGATGCACATTTGCAGTACGGTAATAGGTTTTTGTCGTTGAAACACTTAAACAGATGACAGGTTGTTTCTTAAATTCAGCTTTAAATACCTCTGAATTGATCAAATGTTGATATAGCTTGCCATGTAAATCACCAAAATCTTCAGGTTTTTCATTGAACTTACAGCCGAGTGCTGGTAATACCACGCTGAAGTCATAGTCACGTACATACGATGAAAAACTGTTGCCGATCATGCCTTCAATGCGTTCATTGGTTTTATGGTCGATGATGGTACTCTTTAAAGTTTCAATAAATGGGAAAGTTTGACCATTGCCTTCTACATCGAGTTCAGCCGAAATGATGTCAATTTCTAGTGAATAACGATCTGCATTTGGGTTGTCACAAGTAGCTAAACTATTGAAACGGTTATTAATCATTGCCAAAGTACGGCGCAGATTCTCTTCACGGTGTTCACCACGTGCCAAATTGGCAAAGTTCGTTGTTAAACGTGTATTGTCAGCTGGTTTATAGTTTTCATCAAAGCGGATACGTTTGATTGAACATGCAAATTTATGACTCATGGAGATTCACTACCCTAAAATTAAAAATAATCAAAATTTCTGTATGGAGTAATTTATACGTGAAACTTAAGATGAATAAAAATGATTTAACCTCAACTCAAAGTGAGATAAATTCATGTTTAAGATTTAAATACAATGAATTTTCTTCAACTATGCATCATTCAACTGGCGATAAAAAACTGCCACCCAGGTAGCATTTAAATTTTATTTAATATAAATAAGGGCTTAAAAAAAATTCAATGAAAATTTTTTCATTCAAACACACATCTGAAATGTGTCGAATCGTACAGATTGGCTCAATATCTCAACTCTCAAAATTTAGCGATTTATTCATTAGGGTGAATTTTTCTAACTTTAAAATGAAAAAAGATCAAATCACTAATTGTTTTAATATTGAATCTGTAACACTAATATACTTTTGTCCTGAGCTATAAAGTTCTTAAACCTTGCCATAAATAGATAAACAAAATATGAAATAAGCATATATTCATGTCGTTTCAGCTTTTTAGTCAATATACTGAATATGACTCAACTTGTACTTAGAAAAATCAGCATATTCGAGCTTTGGTATGTTAAGGAATCGCTAAAATATTCGGTTTATACTTATACCTTCTTAAAATCATGTCTAATAAATTAGAACGTCAGACACTGACTCTCCCAGTAGGTCATGACAAGCTTTTACTCCACTCTTGCTGTGCACCATGCTTTGGCGAAGTCATGGAAACATTAATTGAATCAGGTATCGATTTTTCAATTTTCTTTTACAATCCCAATATTCATCCTGTGAAAGAATATGAAATCCGTAAAGAGGAAAATATCCGCTTTGCCGAGAAACATAACATTCCGTTTATTGACTCTGACTATGACACAGACAATTGGTTTGCTCGCGCTAAAGCTATGAAAATGAGCCTGAAAAAGGCATTCGTTGCACGATGTGTTTTGATATGCGCTTCGAGCGTACTGCACTTTATGCGGCAGAACATGGTTTTAGCTTAATTAGTAGCTCACTGGGAATTTCACGCTGGAAAAATAAGAAGTAGATTAATGACAGTGGTCATCGCTCCGCTTCATATTATGAAGGCATAAGTTATTGGGACATTAAATTGATGTTGTTAGCCCTGAAGCATTTATACTATTCAGAGCTTATTTTTATTTACGTTTCAACTTATTTCAGTTCTTCAACCAATGTTGGATAGATTGATCCATCGACATCCATTTCAGTTTTATAAATGCCATTTGCAACATTGAATTTATTTACGTGGTAGCTAGAACCATAAATAGAGTCAAAACCAGTTCCTTTTTTAAAGACTTGTTTATTGGCAGCCAAGTCCAATAAATGTGTGCCTCCAATAAACTGTTCATATTGTGCAGGGTCAACACCAACTCGGGTTGACATGATTTTCACTGCATCGGCATGCGTTGCAGGGTCGTTGATGTATTTAACCGTTTTATCCCAAACTTGAATGATTTTTTTCCATTCTTCTTTGTTGGCAGATAAATGCGTCATGTTGACGGTTAATGTGTCGTAAATCAGACCGGGTTTATCTTTCGATGTATAAATGATTTTAGAACCTGCTACCGCTTTCAAAGCTTGATTTGCGACCGGTTGCCACACGGCAATCGCTGCAATATCAGGACTTGCAAATACTTGTGGCAGCTCATTGGTCATGGTGTTGACCAACTTCACTTCAGAAGCTTGAATTTTTGCATCATCCAAAGCCGTCGCTAAAAGCAAATGATCAACCAAGCCTTTTTCAGTCGCGACACTTTTTCCTTTTAAATCGGCAAGGCTATTGACGCCATCTTTAGCAATGATGACATCATTACCCGCAGAATAGTCCGTCGCCATAATCATGACGCCTTTCGTGCCGCCAGAACCCGTGACTAAGTTGTCGCCATTGGTGACCAAAACAGCATCCAACTGATTAGCCGCAAATGCAGATAATGAAGCTGAATAATCAAACCATTTAAAGTCCACATTGACACCGGCTTCTTTCAACCAGCCTTTTTCAATAGCAACTTGCCATGCGACAAAACCAGGCCAGTCGCTATAGCCAATTGTGATGGCTTTTGTATTGACTGTGCCTTCTGCTTGCGCGTTTGGTTCAGGTGTTTTGGCTGTATTGTCACAACCACCCAGTAAGATGGCGGTCAAAACGGATGCAGATAAGCAGGCTTTTTTGATCATAGTGCGATTTCCCCGATGGCATTACAGTTAAATTTGGTATTGGTGTACAAAAACGATGGTGTATTCGGATTACTGACTGATTTAGCATTGTGCTTTGCACGATTTGGTTTATGGTTGGCTGCAATAGCATGTGCTTGCTGTTTATTTGTGATTTGGTCTTTATGACCTTGTGATCGATATAATTGGCCCATTTTAAAACTCCTTAATTCTTTGCATTTTGCGGAATTGGCGGCATCACAGCGTCCATCAACTCCAAATGTCCTTTAATCACACTCTTAAGTGCTGAAAAATGCTGACTGATAACTTTGAGCTCTGAACTGACGCCTTGCAGAATCATGACTTCTAAAATTTTGTGGTCATCGAGTTGAATATGCAGCGAGCTCACTACTTGTTCTAAAAACTGCTGCTGTAAATCTAAAAGCTGAATACGTAGCGCCGTACTACTTGCGTCATAAAGTAAGGTAAATGTGCCGACCATCACTTCATTTCGTTGCTCCTGATCGGCAATCAGATGCTTATTGATCATGTCGACAATGGCCTGAGAACGGCTTTCATAATGCTGATCGACAATTTTTTGATCCAAAGCATCGACTGTTTTTTCAGGTACTGTAATACTGATACGCGCCAGCTTTTGTTTAGGCACTGTTGTTCCTTATTTTTTTTGCTGAATATAGAAACCCGCACGGGCGCTCAGTAGCTCAATAAAAAATTGCTTTAATTGATGCAGAAATGTTGCAGATTGATGGCGGTTCATATGCATCTCCTGTTTAAGTAATACAAAATATTTATTTCGTAATATCGATAGAAATGCAGAAACTGTGCCAAGTGAGGAACATGAAAAATGATCGTTTTTTGGGACTCTTAACTTTCTTTTAGATTTTACTGTTCATGATTTGTGCAATAAATGCACTCATCGAGACCCCTTTGCACTATTGCTGCGATGTATTATTTGATGAAAGACTATTTCTAAAGGTCGTTGTTCTTAAGCAAGAGCATTGACCGACATGCAACAAACTCGAAGTTCAATTTATTTCATCAACATTGAACATCATTTATACTGATTGATCATTCTATTCATCACTCAACGCCTATGAAGTATTTCAGCTGCGCGGTATGTTCTAACCAAATCTTTTTTGCCAATTCACACTGTGTCAATTGTCAGACTGCGCTGGGTTATATTGCCTCTGAAAAGCAAATGGGCTGTTTTGAAAAGCACAGCACTACGCTGTGGCTTGCGTTAAATCCTGAAATAAAGGGAAAACGCTTTAAACCTTGTCATAATTATCAGCATCATCAGATATGTAACTGGATGGTGCCTGCTGACAGTGAGGAAATTTATTGTGAGTCTTGCCTGCTCACGCACACCATTCCCAACTTAGATAACCCAGACCATATTGTGTACTGGGCACGATTGGAACATGCTAAACGGCGTTTTTTGTATTTAATGCAGCAGCTCAATACCATGCCGCGTCCTAAACGCAGCCAAGATGACCGTTTTGGACTTCGTTTTGATTTTCTGATGCCAACAGAAAATACACCTGTTATGACCGGTCATGCCAATGGAATTATTACCTTGAATGCCAGTGAAGCAGATGTGATTTACCGCGAAACAACGCGTATAAAAATGGGTGAAAACTACCGTACACTTCTAGGTCATTTTAGACATGAAAGTGGTCATTATTATTTTGATTTGATTAAACATTTACACCCAGAGCTGATTGATGAATTTCGGGAACTGTTTGGTGATGAACGACAGGATTATAGTGAAGCTTTGAAACGACATTATAATGACGGTGCGCCGCAAAATTGGGCGGATTACTATGTTAGTTCCTATGCCAGTACGCATCCTTGGGAAGATTGGGCGGAAACATGGGCGCATTATTTGCATATGATGGACACTCTGGAAACAGCCTACTATGCAGGATTGGTGGTCAAAACCAATAAGTCGGATTTGAATAATTTAGAACTGAAAGAAAACCCGATTGGTGCTCAGGATTTTGACCTATTGCTGCAACACTGGATGACCTTGACCTTTAATTTAAATGCACTGAACCGCAGCATGGGCTTAGATGATGCATATCCGTTTACGCTGTCGAATCCAGTATTGGATAAATTACGATTCATTCACCACAAACTGCTCAACATGACCTTAAAAAATCAGCAGCACAATTAGATTAAATTTAACACGTGACAGTGTTTGAATCTCAAATCAACTTTTCTGTATTACAGCATTCGTACATTAGCTTATAGAAAGGATGTATACGTAGTAATTTTCTTGGATTGAGCGCTGTAACACCTGCCCTATTTTTACTATTTTATAAAGGTTAAAATAACAAAAAATAGATGCCTGTGACCTTTCCAATGATGCCTTTCACGCATTTACCCGCTCGTTTTATGTGTATCATCAGCCTGAGTTTGCTCAGTGGATGCCAATTGGTCAAATTACAAGAAAATCAACTCAGTGCGTCACTAAATAATAAAACAGATAGCATATTAACCCATCAGAAGCTCAGTACATTTAGCCATCAAATCCTGTTAATGGTGAATGAAAGCGACCAATCTTGTTTAAATGCGCTTGAAAGCAGTATTCACAAAATGCGTAATAATGAAACTTTAGATATTGCTCAAGTCTATGCAGCAGCAAGTGAGCTGTACATGGCACGTGCTTTAAGCGCCGATCAAAATCCACAATGCAAAAAAAGCTTAAAACAACACAGCGGAAAATTAGCTTCAAGCAAAATAAAAATGTGTATGGATCAACAGCTTGCAGACTTTGATTTCAGTCTGCGCTACAGCTATGTCTATCTATTTAAATCCGCTCAAGCCCCTGAAGAACGCTTATTTGATTTGCGTCAGGGACAAGTCCGCACCTTTTATAATGTGGCTTTATCACGTTTAATCACCTCATCATTTACCCGTTTTGACTATCAGCAAATGCCTGAAAGTTTAATGTTGGGTTCTTCGCTTTATCATTTTAACTATGAACATTATCCTGAAATCAAAAATGCGGACATTGATAAATTACTGTCGAGCTATAATTTTAATTTTTCAGGCTTAAAAACCATTAACCGTCAGGAAGGCATTGGTTCTGAATTTGTCTTAGTCAAAAAAGCTACGGATCTGTCTGCTGCGCAGCCTTTTATACTAGATCCTGAACAGTATTATTCAAATAAACCCAACCCGAATATCCATACTGCACGCTATTTATCTGTTAGTGCGATCGCCGAGCCTGCCAAGACCAATAGCAGCATTAGTGAAATTTTGTCGCCGCAATCAGACTTTAAGGTTGAATTATTTAATCCCTATCAATTTAAAAAGGCAAAAATTGAATCTCAGTCCTATACCCTAACGGCCAATTATTCTGTGCCTTATGGACTTTGGTTAGCCGAAAATAAATTAGGACAATCTGGCTATTGGACACTTCTGAATAAGGAAGAACATTTGCGCATGCCACATGTGTTTATGTTAGAGCCTTATCAACCCAATAAAAAGATTATTGTCATGGCTCACGGATTAGCCAGCAGTCCTGAAACGTGGATCGGCCTGACCAATAACATTATGGGTGATCAAAAACTACGTGATCATTACCAAGTTTGGCAAGTGTTTTACTCAACCAATATGCCAATATTTGAGAGTCGTTTTCAAATCAATGCTTTACTTAAACAGGCATTTGCAACTGTTCAGCCCAATACGCCTTCGGCTCAAGATGCTGTCATTATCGGACATAGTATGGGCGGCATCATCAGTCGTTTATTGGTTAGTGATGCAGATATTTCCGCTCAAGCTATTCCACTCATGAACTATGAACAAAATACACAGTTACAACGTCATCCAATTATCCGCGATCGTTTTGTCTTTAAACCATTGAAGCCAGTTAGTCGTGCAATTTTCATTGCCGCACCGCATCATGGTACTGACTATGCAGACCGCTGGTTTACCAATTTGGCGAAAAAAATCGTGGTATTGCCTTTAAGTTTTTTAAATGATGTCAATGTTGAAATCCCAAATGCAAAAAATTCAACTATGGGTCTGATTAAGTCTGGGCCGGCAGATTTAAGTCAACAATCACGTTTTATGCTGTTGACCGCAGACATCATGCCAAATAAAGATATTCCTTATCATTCTATTATGGGGAATCAGACGCAAAGTACTGAGCCGAGCAAAATGTCGGATGGCATTGTTCCCTATACAAGTTCTCATTTAGATGGTGCGGTGTCTGAAAAAATATTCAATGGTGGACATTCAATTCATGAGTCTGCAGATGCCATTTTAGAATTGCGACGCATTTTGAGAGAACAAATGGATAAATAAGTAAACTTTTTAATCACGGTTTTTGTGAACTTGATCTTGTAGCTCGTCTAAAGTGAACTTTATCGTTTTTTGCCCTTTAGCTTTTTCTGCTAAATGCACATCTTCCGAAAGACAATCATTCAACATTGTTTGTGCATTTTCCAAAATTCGGTTTTGACTTTCAGAGCTACGAGCATCTAAAAGTTCTTCTAGTTTTTTAGCCATAATTAATAAATCCCCCTTAGATTCTTTTTTAGGTTGAAACGCTTGCAAAAAAGCGTAAATAGATAATATGGTTCATTTTTACCGATGTCCTAAAGATGTAAATAACAGTTAAATATTGATCTTTTTAGTTGGGTTATATTTATCTTTTAATAGCTAAAACAAAATGTTAAAGTTTTATTTTGATTATTTTTAAACCACAAATTCAACTACAGATAAAGATTATTATGAAATTAATAGCACTTAAATTAGAAAACTTTAGGGGATATCAGGGCGAAAACTTGATAAATATTGATTCAGATTTAACTGGAATCATTGGTAAAAATGATGCTGGTAAATCTACTATCTTAGAAGCACTAGATATTTTCTTTGAAAACTCTTCTTTAGATAAGAGTGATAAATGTGTGAACTGTACAGAAGAAGATAATGTTTCAATAACTTGTATTTTTGATGATATTCCAACTTCTCTAACACTAGATGCAACATCCGTCACTACTTTACAGAATGAATATCTATTAAATTCAGAGGGTCATTTAGAAATAAAAAAAACATTCCGTGTAAATCAAAAAATATCTACAGATCTGAGCTTGATTGCGAAATATCCGAGTAATTCCGGATTAGATAATTTGATAATATTGAAAAATGCAGATTTAAAAGCCTTATTTAAAACCAAAAATTTAGATATCTCTCAAGTAACCGATCAAAGATCTAATACATCATTAAGACAATCCTTATTTCAATCAGAGACACTCGCATTCGCAATTAAGGAAATTCCTTTAAACAAAGAGGATGCAAAAAATGTCTGGGATGTATTAAAAAACTTTTTACCTATTTATGCTTTATTCAAATCGGACCGAAATAGTAGCGATCAAGATAGCGAAGTCCAAGATCCTATGAAACTTGCTATCAAGCATGCTCTCTCTGAAATTCAACCACAATTACAAGTGATTCAAGAACATATCAAAAATAAGGTAGAAGATGTAGCAGGAAGAACTTTAGAAAAACTCTCTGAAATGGATTCAGCATTAGCAAAAGATTTAATTCCTGATTTTTCAAAGGAACCTAAGTGGGAATCTATTTTCTCGATGGCTTTAGCATCTGAACAAGGGATTCCTGTCAACAAAAGAGGAAGTGGTGTTAGAAGATTAATTCTTCTAAATTTTTTTAGAGCCGAAGCAGAGAAAAAATTTCAAGAAGCAAATGGACGATCTATAATTTATGCAATTGAAGAACCTGAAACTTCACAACATCCTAATTATCAGGAAATGTTGATAAAAGCTCTATTAGAACTATCTTTACTTCCTAAAACTCAAATTTTAGTAACAACACATACCCCTGCTTTGGCAGGACTTATGCCTATTACTAGCCTGAGATACATAGCTAAAAATGAGAGTAATCAACATGTAATTTCTCATACTGACAACGATGACATACTAAAATCTGTCAGTAGTGATCTAGGTATACATCCTTTTAGTGAAATTTCTAATCCTCAATCTCGAGGGTATATCTTTGTTGAAGGTGTATCAGATGTCGTATTTTTGAAACACATATTTGCTAAATATGCTGAAAAAGGATTGATCCAAAAAGATTATATCGCTGAATTAGAAGTACAACTGCTAATTAGTGGTGGAAGTGACAATCTAAAACATTGGGTTAATTATAAATTAATTGAGTCACTCCAAAAGCCTTGGGCTGTCTTTTTTGATTCAGATAATGATGGACAAAGCTGTCAAAAACATCAACAAAATTTAAATGTAAAAGCAAAATATCCCAATATAGTTTTTCATTTAACTGAAAAAAGAGAGTGTGAAAACTATCTACATCCTAATGTCATATTTAGAGTATCTAATAACAGACTTAACTATACTCCTGATAAATTCTCTGATCAAAAAGTGCTTTTAACTCCTCTTTTATCCGAATATATTGCTATTAAAAAAAGTAATTTAATTGAAAAATTATGGGGAAATAGTACATGTGAGGAAATTATTGAAAGTTGCACAGATCAACAAGGAAATAATGAATTCCTTCAATTCATTAATCAAATCGAGGAAAGATTTGGTTTAGTTGAATTAGAAAAAAAGACCGCCTAAGCGGTCTTTTTATTACTATCTCATCAAGCCACTGGCGACAAAGTAAACAACACCTGCCCTGTTTTCACTGTTTGCCCTTTTTCAATGGTAATTTCAGAAACCTTCATACGTTCAGGTGCAATAATTGGAATCTCAATCTTCATCGCTTCAATCACCGCAAGCGTTGCACCTTCTTCAACAATATCACCTGACTTGCATTCAATTTTCCAAATACTTCCCGGCATGTGCGATTCCACTGCACAGCCACCTTCTGGAATTTGAACATCACTATCATCGGTCACAGCATCTAAGCTTTCAGAAACATATTCTGCAAGCCCGGCTTCATGCCAACGACGACGTTCTTCATCAAAGTTGGCTTGTTGGATGGATTTAAATGCTGAGATTGATTCTGCATTTTCAGTCAAGAAGTCATTGTATTCTTTTAGGTTCAGTACACCTTCTTCTACACGCAGTTTTAAGCGACCCGCTTTGAAGTCCTCACGCATCTGCATCAGTTCAGCTTCTGAAACTTCATAAAACTTAATTTGGTCAAAGAAGCGGAGTAACCACGGTTTTCCTTGTTCAAAATCGGCATTTTTGCGGTAGCGTGACCACATCTGCGTGGTACGACCCACAAACTGATAGCCACCCGGACCTTCCATACCGTACACGCACATATAGGCACCGCCAATACCGACAGCATTTTCAGGTGTCCATGTCCGTGCAGGGTTGTATTTAGTCGTCACTAAACGCTGGCGAGGATCAAGTGGTGTTGCCACAGGTGCACCTAAATACACATCGCCCAAACCCATGACCAAATAACTCGCGTCATAAACCACATCTTTGACCGCTTGTTTGTCTTTTAAACCATTAATACGACGGATAAACTCAATATTGTCAGGACACCATGGTGCATCTGGACGTACCGTTTGCATATAGCGCTCTGTCGCTAGCTGGGTTTGTGAATCCTCCCAAGCAAGTGGCAGATATACGGTACGTGATGGGACTTGCATCTCGGTCACATCAGGCAGTTCAGCTTCAGCGACTTGTAATAAACGCAGTAAATCAATTTGATCAAGTTTGATCGAATCAAAATGGATTTGTAGCGAACGAATCCCCGGTGTGAGATCAATAATCCCTGTGATATTTTGCTTTTGTACCCATTGCATGAGCGCATGGATACGGAAACGTAAGTTTAGATCAAGTACTAACTCACCATATTCCACCAACATGTAGTTGTTGCCCGCAGGACGATACACCACATCCGGCAAGCCATTCTGACCTTTTAAAGTGTCAAGCACCGCATTTTTTAAGGTAGAAAGTTCAGGATAAAATGACTCATCAAATGCCACAACCTGCGTATCATTTGCTTCTAATTGCGCATGATATTTTTCATTTAAAAGTTTCGCTTGATGATAACTCACAGGTATAAATTTGACTTTGTCTCCTGCTTTCAATTGACCGAGTTTCCAAAGCTCAGAATTAATCACCACGGCAGGACAAACAAAGCCTCCTAAACTTGGACCATCTGGCCCCAAGATAATCGGCATATCACCCGTAAAGTCGATAGCACCAATGGCATAAGCATTGTCATGAATATTCGATGGATGCAAACCGGCTTCACCACCATCCTCACGTGCCCATTCAGGTTTTGGACCAATCAAACGAATACCTGTACGGCTTGAGTTAAAGTGAATCTCAAAAGTATTGGCAAAGAAGGTATCAATGTCTTTTTTAGTAAAGAAGTCTGGTGCACCATGCGGGCCGTACATCACCGCAATTTCCCATTCATGGCTAAACGTTGGCACTTGTTCAGGCGCAAGCGCTGTCACTTGTTCAGATGTAAATGCCGTGATTGGCAACATATCACCAATTAATAGGTTACGCCCTGCATGACCACCAAACTGACCAAGGGTAAAGGTCGCTTGTGAGCCTAAATATTCAGGCACATTCAAACCGCCTTTAATCCCGATATAGGTGCGACAACCTGTGGCGATTTTTCCACATTTTAGAATCTGACCTTTGCGCACATTCACGGTTTTCCACATTGGCACAGGCACACCATCAAGGGTTGATGGCATATCACCACCCGCCAATACAATTTGGCTATCACAGTGGAATTTTAAGCTTGGCCCTTGCAAAGTGCATTCAAGCCCTGCCGTGTTATATGTATTACCTAACAATTGATTCGCAACATTAAGTGACAGCGGATCAATCGCACCTGATGGTGGTACACCCACATCCCAATAGCCCAAACGACCTGTGACATCTTGCACAGAAGTTTGAATGCCTGATTGCAGCACTTCAATTTTTTGAGTTTTCCACTCAAAAGTATTGAGGAAACGTGTGGTTTGCGTACCGGCTTTAAATACATCACAGTCGATAATATTTTGTAGATATTCAAGATTAGTTTCGATGCCTGCAACCGATGTTTTGGCGAGTGTTTCGGTCATGGCTTGAATTGCAGAGTCACGATCATCCGCTGTGACAATGATTTTCGCAATCATCGGGTCATAAAATGATGAGACATTTGAACCTGTTTCCACCCACGTTTCATTACGGGCATGGCTATCAAACTCGACATGTGTAAGTAAACCTGCACTTGGCTGGAAGTTCTTAATTGGGTCTTCAGCATATAAACGCACTTGAATCGAATGACCTTTCGATTCAAGTTGTTCTGTTGGTGTAATCCAATCGCCACTACCGAGAGTGACCATCCATTCCACAAGGTCTACACCAAACACTTGCTCCGTCACGCCATGTTCAACTTGCAGGCGGGTATTCACTTCTAAGAAATAGAATTCCTGTGTGTCGGTATCCATGACAAATTCAACTGTACCTGCCGAACGGTAACTCACCGACTGCATGAGCCCAATCGCGACAGATTGAATATAGGCACGTTGCTCATCATTGATATGTGGTGCTGGGGTTTCTTCCACGACTTTTTGGTTTCGTCGCTGCACCGAACAATCACGCTCGCCAAGTGCCAAGACTAAGCCATTACCATCACCAAAAATCTGCACTTCGATATGACGGGCATTCTGTACAAATTTCTCTAAATATAAACCTGCATCTTTAAAGTTGGCTTGGGCAAGATATGACACTGTAGAATAAGCATCTTTCAGCTCTTCTTCATTCCACACCAAACGCATACCAATACCACCACCGCCCGCGGTACTTTTCAGCATCACAGGATAACCAATACGATTGGCTTCAAGCAGTGCTTCGGCTTCATCTGCCAAAAGCTGACTGCCCGGAAGAAGTGGTACATTGGCTTGAATCGCGAGTTGACGCGCGGTATGTTTTAAGCCAAAGGATTTCATTTGCGCCGAATTTGGCCCTAAAAATACAATGCCTTGCGCTTCACACAGATCACAAAATTCTGCATTTTCAGACAAGAAGCCATAGCCGGGATGAATCGCTTCTGCACCTGTTTGCTTTGCAACTTCTAAAATTTTATCGACATTTAAATAGCTTTGGCTGGCAGGACTACCACCAATAAATACCGCTTCATCAGCTAAGGTCACATGCAAAGAATCACGATCTGCTTCTGAATACACTGCAACGGACTGAATGCCTAATTTTTTCAGTGTACGGATCACACGGCAAGCGATTGCACCACGGTTGGCAATGAGGACTTTATTGAACATAGTATTACTCCTCGCCTTCACGAATGATCAATTGAATTTTTGTTGGGTTATAGGCATTACATGGGTTATTCAGTTGTGGGCAGTTTGAGATCAATACGACCAAATCCATTTCGGCTTTAATCTCTACATATTTTCCCGGTGCAGAAATACCGTCATCAAATTTCAAATGTCCCTCAGCGGTCACAGGCACATTCATAAAGAAGTTAATATTTGGGCCGATATGGCGCACGTTTAAGCCATGTTTTTTTGCAATCGGATGTTGTGACAACGCAATCATGAAATTATTACGGCAACTGTGCATTGGAAATTTGTCATGTGCATAGCGAACAGTGTTGCTTTCACATGAACATGCACCGCCTAAGGTGTCATGACGGCCACAATTATCGTCATGGATGGTAGCAATTTTTTTGCCAAAGTTAGTGTATAGCGCCGTGCCTTTTTCTAAATAAATCTGTTGGTTAATCGCTAAAGTATCCGTCGCGCTATAACGCTCTTCAGGGTTTTGGCTAGAGATAAATAGCGTATCCACCGCTTGATTGCCTTCGAGGTCAACGATACGGAAATATTGCCCTTTTTTGACTTCGCACATCCAAGCTTCGCCGGCAGGACATACTTCGCTTAACACTGATTTTTCAAAATTTTGTGTTGGATTTACTAATGCAGTCATGATCATTCCCCTCAAGCCGTTAAAGCGTAATAGCGTTTATTATTTTGAAAAGCACGTTGATTTTGCGGGCAAGAATCACGGCAAACATCGGTGTCTGCCAAAGGCAACGCCTTAAATAAACTTAGTTGTACATCAGCAGGGTTATATTCTTCTGCTTGAGATAATCCATGTGGTGCACTAGATAAAAAGACCAAACAATCCATTTCAAAGCGCAGTTCAATGACTTGATTTGTATTGTCCGATGCAACATAACTTAAGTTGCCATTGTCATCAGGTTGAACTTTAGAGAATAAATTTAAGGTACTGCTGAGGTCAGTTGCAGATAAGCCAAACTTGGTCATTTCAAGCAATAAGCTATCTTTGCCATTACGGTACATATCATTACGGGCATCTTGGAAAGTTTTGTTGCCGAATTGGTTTTCAATTTGCGATGCCGTACTTGGTGCACAAAAAGCATCATTCCAAGCGTGATCATCTTTGACTATCGAGATCATGGCACGGCCTAAATCCGACGCCAAAATATGACCTGTACTTAAATAAGCCGTGTGCTGCCCCTTAAGACTATCTGGCATGTTGTAACGTTCAAGCTTATCTTCACTATTTACACAGTACAGCGACACATTGGCATTTTGCCCTAGCGATTTAAGCTGTAATACTGCACCACGCTGAATACGCGCTGACCAGTGGTGCCCACCCGGTAAAAGTTCAGTCCATAGTGCTTTATCTTCATGATAATGTGTTGTGCTCATTGCAGCCTCTGCCTAATTCTTAACTGTTTACCTCCCGGGCTTTTATCCCTCCGTGCAGCTTTGCTTTGAATTAAAACGAAGCCGTGAACTCTCGGTCGCGGTCATACATGAAGATGTATCGGAACCCTAGATCACTTTATGATGTATGTAGAAATGCAAAGGCTGTGCCAATTTAGTATTACCAATTTATATAAACGTAATACTGCTATTTATTAGACTTTTTTATAGTATTGAGCTATAGCATGACCAAATCGGGTGCAACCCATGCACAAAATTGCTGCAAAAATTGCAAAAAAAAAGGCCCAAAATCATTTTTGGGCTTTATGTAATGCATAAAAATTATTTTACCAATATCTCATGGAACATATGACGTAGCCATTGATGGCTGGTTTTATGATGGCAAGACATATGCCAATATTGCTTCACGCCATAGGTTGGAAATGCAATCGGTGCGTCAAATATTTTTAAGTTGCCGCGCGAAAGCAATACTTCACTCAAGTAATACGGCACAGTAGCAATCGCATCAGTGTCTTGCACGACTAAGCCTACACCTAAATAACTAGGTAAACGCATCAAAATATCACGTTTTAAATCAAGGTTAAGCAGCTCATTTTCAATATGGTAGTGCCCCATCCCTGCATCAATATCAATATGCGACTCTGACAAATATTGCTCAGTTGTAATAGTGTCACCCGTTAATCGTGGATGATCCTTAGCTGCAATCACCACATAATATTGCTCAAACAATTTTTGCTGATAAAAGCCGTTTTCCAAATGCGGTAAAAACCCCAGTGCTAAATCAATTTCACCATTCGCCATTTGATAACTGGTTTCAGTGGTAATCGGGCGTACATTCAGACGTATTTGTGGCGCGTGTTTTTTTAGATATTGGCTGATTTTAGGCAATAAAACCAAATGCGAAACATCGGTCATGGCCAAAGTAAATTGTTGATCTGAAATGGCTTGATCAAAATTAATCGTAAAATTATTAATAGCTTCGACTTTACTCAAGGCTTCGCTAACTAAAGGAAATAATTGACGCGATAACTCCGTAGGCACCATTTCATTGCCGATACGTAAAAATAAGGGGTCGTTATAATGCTGTCGTATTTTATTTAAAATATTACTGACTGTAGGCTGACTCATCTGCAAGTGTTCAGCAGCTTGTGACACATTTTTGTACTTATAAACATGAAAAAAAATGCTAAGAAGTTTACAGTCCAATTCAAACACGAAAGATTTAGTCCCTAATTAAATATTGCAAGTTATGCTGTGCATCATCTGCTGAATTATACAAAAAGCCAATAACGAAATATTACTTTTATTGCAGATGAAACGCCAGTTTAGCCTGCTCAGTTGCATTTGGCTTTTCAACACTCCAATCAGTCCGCATAATAGACCCAGCACGAATTTGGATATCAACATGCTTCAAGGAAAAAAACTGGTTTGTTTTGATTTAGATGGCACACTTATCGACTCTGTTGGCGTGTGGAATCAGGTTGATGCAGATTTGATTCAACAGTTGACTGGACAAACCATCCAATTGGATTTAATTCAACGTGAACGTGACATTCAGCTGCAATTATTTAAAAACACACCAGACCCTTACTTAATGTACTGTAACTATCTAAAAGATACTTATAAGATTGAACAACACACAGCAGATCAAATCAAACAGCAACGATATGCCATTTCACAGCATTTTTTAGAACATATCATTTTGCTTAAACCACATGCAGCGTTATTTGTTCAACAGCTCATTCAGCAAGGCATTCAGGTGGCAATTACCACCACGACCAGCTTGCAAAATATTTATCGATATCAAAAAAATATCAACATTTATCCAAAGCTGCATTTTGAAAATAGTTTTGATCTGATCCTGACCCGTGAAAGTGTCAAAAATATTAAGCCGCATCCTGAAGTTTATTTACAAGCTATTCAACATTTTGCAGTAAAACCTGAAGAATGTTTAATTTTTGAAGATTCACTCATTGGTGTAGAAGCTGCAAATGCAGCAGGCATTGAAGTGGTTGCCGTGTATGATGCATATTCAGAGCACGAAATTGAGCAAATCAAAAATAAAGCGGATTATTTTATCCATGATTTCTCTTCTGTCTTAAACTAATGACTAGTAATCAATCATTCGCTTTAAAGTTAAAAAAGCAGCCCAATTTAGAGGCTGCTTTTGATTTTTTTGCATCAATAGATAATTGATCTATTTTACTTTTTTATAAATGGATCCAGACCCGACTAAATTTCCTGTTTTTTCGTCAATCGCAAATTCAACAGCACCTGTCCCAGAGTTTACAGCCAGTAACCCAGATTCAGCAACAGACGCAGGTACAGGATTTTTCTTTTCAGATTTACCACTTTGTTTATCTTTTAAAGTATTGGTAATGAAATAGTTTTCACCATTTTTACTAATAATCAGCGCATTTTCAAGTTGCGGATCTACTGCGGTATTTTGCCATGTTCCTGCATAATCGGGCGCTGGACTTTGTTTACATGCACTGAGGAGAACTGCGAGCAACATCGCAGAAAAAAATTGAATCTTTTTCAAAATACTGACCTTCTTTGTCAATGAGTTTTGCATTATAGAAAGCCTTGAAGAGAACTTAAGACCGTTCATGTTGTGCAAAAGTTTCAAACCAAGTGCTGCTGTTTTTCTTTTGTCATGTTTTGAAACATTTGTAGTCTTTCATAAAAAATAAGCCCACTTGATCATGGGCTTATTTAAAAATTTTCAATCTTTAGATTTATACGATTTGACGCATTGAACCAGTTTCTTCAAAAGTGGCATGCCAAGATAAAGCCTCTTTTAAAATATGCGGCGTTTGACCACCACGCTCACATGCGCGTTCAAAGTAGCTCAACAATGCTGCGCGATAATCTGGATGCGCACAGATTTCAATGACTTTACGTGCACGCTCACGTGGTGAAAGACCACGTAAATCTGCCAAGCCCTGCTCTGTAACCACGATATCAACGTCATGGTCAGTATGGTCGGTATGACTCACCATTGGGACTACAGATGAAATCGCACCGCCTTTTGCAATCGACTTGGTTACGAAAATGGCAATGTGCGCATGACGAGTAAAGTCTCCAGAACCACCAATACCATTCATCATTTTGGTACCCGTCACATGGGTCGAATTTACGTTTCCGTAAATATCAAACTCAAGCGCCGTATTAATCGCGATAATGCCTAAACGTCGAATGATTTCAGGGTTATTGGATAGCTCTTGTGGACGTAACACAATTTTGTCTTTGTACTGATCAAAATTGTTCATCACGCGCTGTGCGCAAGGCTCAGACAACGTCATTGAACAGCCTGAAGCAAATTTCATTTTTCCAGAATCAATTAGCTGGAAAGTACAGTCTTGTAGTACTTCTGAATACATTTCCAAATCATGAAAATTCGAATGCTCAAAACCGGCAAATACAGCGTTGGCAATCGAACCCACACCTGACTGTAGCGGGCCTAAATTTTCAGGCAAACGCCCTGCTGCGACTTCACCTTCAAAGAAATCAATCAGATGCTGAGCAATCGCTAGGGTTTCAGCATCAGGTTCATCCATTTTAAACTGGGTATCTGGCAGATCATTCAACACAATAGCTGAAATCTTATCGGGGCTGACATTGATCCCAATTGTACCAATACGTTCACCGACCTGAGTCAGTGGAATTGGCCCACGGTTTGGTCGCGCTTTCGGCACATAAATATCATGTACACCTTCGAGCACTGGGTTAATCGTATTATCAATTTCAATAATCACATGATCTGCCATTTCAATGAAATTGGCTGAGTTACCACATGAACCTGTCGGAATAACTTGACCATCTTCTGTAATTGCAGTCGCTGCAATAACGGCCACATTAATGCGCGGTAAATTATGATGACGAATATTATCGGCCATTTCAGACAAGTGTTGGTCAATATACATGACCTCGCCAGCGTTAATGGCTTTACGTAAACCAGGATCTGCCTGATACGGATAACGACGTTCTATCGCATGCGCCGCATTGAGGCGACCATCGATACTATTTCCTAAACTAGCACCCGTTGCCAACGTGATACGAAGAGGATGTGAAACTGCATGATCTGCAAGTGCCAATGGAACCGTCTTTGCCTCACCTGCACCACCAAAACCACTTAAACCAACCACTGAACCATCTTGAATTAACTCAATCGCTTTTTCAGCAGACATTACTTTGTCGCGAAGGGAGAGTAAGCGAATGCGATCTAAACCATTCATAATTAAATCTCAAAAAATAAATATCTCAAAATAAACATCTTTTTTCGCCATCCCAGCGAACTGAGATAGCGTTTGTTATTGCTTATCTAAAAACGTACTTATCTAAAAGCTTACTTATATAAATTGAGGCAAATTAAATCAGTTCAACCGCAATTGCAGTTGCTTCACCGCCACCAATACACAGTGCTGCGACACCTTTTTTACCGCCAGTGCGTTTTAAGGCATGAATCAGCGTCACAATAATACGTGAACCTGATGAACCTAGTGGGTGACCAAGTGAGCAAGCACCACCATGAATGTTCACTTTTGCTTCATCTAAGTTAAATCCATCAATCGCCAGCATTGTAACCATGGCAAATGCTTCATTGACTTCCCACAGGTCAACTTCTTGTGCATCCCAACCGGCTTGTGCAAGTACTTTCTCAATAGCACCGACTGGAGCAATCGTGAACTCTGACGGATGCTGTGAATTTGTAGCATAAGCAACGACTTTTGCCAGTGGTATTAAACCACGTGCTTGGGCCGTTTCTTCTGATGTAACCACCAAAGCAGATGCACCGTCAGAAATTGAGCTGGCATTGGCAGCTGTGATCGTGCCGTCTTTTTTGAATGCAGGACGCAGTGTAGGGATTTTTTCAGGCTTAGCACTTAAAGGCTGTTCATCTGTGTCAACAACGACGTCACCTTTACGGCTTTTAACGGTAACCGGCACGATTTCATTTTTGAAGAAACCGCCTTGAATCGCTGCAACGGCTTTATTGAGTGAGTTGATGGCAAAAGCATCTTGCTGTTCACGGGTATAGCCTTTTTTATCTGCCATATCTTGTGCCAGAATACCCATCGATAAACCTGTCTCAGCATCTTCTAAGCCTTCTTGAAACATGTGGTCTGTAGTTTTACCATGCCCCATACGATAGCCTGAACGCGCTTTTTCAAGTAAATATGGCGCATTTGACATCGACTCCATACCACCAGCAACCACAATATTAGCAGAACCGGCTTTAATCGCATCAGCTGCTTGCATCACTGCCTTCATGCCTGAACCACAAATTTTATTAATCGTGGTGGCACCCGTTGTATCTGGCAAACCTGCTTGACGCATCGCTTGGCGTGCAGGACCTTGTTTAAGACCAGCCGGTAATACACAGCCAAAAATAACTTCGTCAATATCTGTAGGTTCTAAACCTGCACGTGCAACAACAGCCTGAATCGCTGCAGCACCTAAGTCTGGGGCTGTACAAGATGAAAGTGAACCCTGAAAACCACCCATCGCTGTACGTACGCCATCTACAATTACAATCATTTCTTATTTCATCCTGTTTTAAATCTTTTAACCCCAAGGAACCATGACTGGTTCCTCAGATTTTCCATCTTAATGTTTTTCACAGTGGTTTCGATGAAACCTTAAGATTGAGCGGTGAAGTATTCTTCAGATAGCTGCATGATAAGTTCAGAACCTGCTTTAATGCGTTGAGCACGGGCAGCAAGGTCAGGTAGAACTTTCTCAACATAGAAATCTGCGAGTACCAGTTTGTTTTGGAAGAAGCTCTCTGGTTTTGCAGCCGCAGCTTTGCTAATACGCGCAAACATATAAACGAAGCTGAGTAAACCAACAGCGTGCAGGTAATCGACTGCCACCGAACTGCTAAAGTCTGGGGTGGTCTTAGATTGTTCTACAATGAATTGCGTTAATGCTTCAACTTCGTCAGAAACTTGCAATGCTGCAGATTTAACTTTTGAATCAGCCATGGTTGCAGCAAAGTCACGAATTTCAGCAATGTATTCGGCAATAAATGCACCATTACATTTCGTGGTTTTGCGTCCAATTAAATCAATCGCTTGTACGCCATTTGTGCCTTCGTAAATCTGTGAAATACGTAAGTCACGAATGCATTGCTCCATACCCCATTCACGGATATAGCCATGACCACCAAAGCACATTTGCGCTTCTAAAGTAGCTTGTAGGGCTGTATCTGTTAGGTAGGCTTTTGCAATAGGTGTCAATAAAGCCACGCGGTCATTGGCTTTTTTCACTGCAGCTTCGTCAGTTGAATATTTTGTAATATCCAGTTGCTGGCCAACATACACAGCAAATGCACGAGATGCTTCGTTGTTGGCGCGTACATTCAACAACATACGACGTACATCACCATGTACTAAAATAGAGTCTGCTGGTTTTTCAGGAGATTTCACACCTGTCGCAGAACGACCTTGTAGACGATCAGTCGCATACTGTGCAGCATTTTGGTAAGCAAATTCTGCTGCGCCAATCCCTTGGATACCCATCGATAAACGTTCGTAGTTCATCATGACAAACATCGCCGCAAGACCTTCGTTTTCTTTACCAACGATATAACCTTTGGCACCATCGAAGTTCATAACACACGTTGCAGAACCTTTAATACCCATCTTGTGTTCAATTGAACCCGCTGAAACAGCATTACGTTCACCGACTGAGCCATCGGCATTGACATGGAATTTTGGAACGATAAACAATGAAATACCACGTGAACCCGCAGGTGCATTTGGCGTTTTTGCTAACACAAGATGGATGATGTTTTCACACAGATCATGTTCACCACTGGTGATGAAAATTTTCGTGCCTGTAATATTAAATGAACCATCTTCATTCGGCTCTGCTTTGGTTTTAATGATCCCCAAATCAGTCCCTGAATGTGGTTCAGTTAAACACATAGTGCCTGACCATTCACCCGTATAAAATTTTGGAAGATAGGTTTCTTTTTGCTCTTGCGAAGCACGGTCATTAATCGCCATACCTGCACCCACAGTCAGTAGTGGATACAACATAAATGATGGATTGGTACTCCAAATCATTTCGTCAGCAAGTACTGTCAACATTTTCGGCATGTTTTGGCCGCCCCATTCTTCAGAAGCGCCTAAACCCACCCAACCACCTTCAGCGAATTGTTTAAAAGCGTCTTTAAACCCTGTAGGCGTAGTAACAACACCATTACTAAACTGCGCACCACCTTCTTCATCTGCAGTACGGTTCAAGTCTAGAATAACGTTTTTAGAAAACTTAGCCATTTCTTCTAAAATGGCATTTGCAGTCGCCATATCAATATGAGCTAAGTTTTCATTTGACTGCCAGAACTCATCTGCATTGAATACATCATTTAAGATGAAGTCCATGTCCTTTAACGGCGCATTGTATATTGGCATTGTACTTTCCTTTTCTACAGGCTTTGTCAGCGTCTTTGACAAAGTACTTTTTTAAAGTTGCACGCTCCCGCACAAAATCATCAAATCAATTTTGTGTGGATTTTTTAAAGATCTGTTTTTTCAGATAGATATCTAAAAAGAATATAGATAATGTGTTTTTACCGACAAGTGGAAAATAACCACCTGATATTTTGAGCAGCATTATTTTATTACAATTAAATAAATTTATTGAATTGACTAAATTTATAATTGGTAATTGATTAAAACCAAACATAATAGTACCTATAATCATGTTTAATTTAGGTTGTATTAATAACATAACAACCAAGACCGTTTTGTTAAATGCTGCTTTTGTTGTAAAAGCGAAAAGACAATAAATTAAAAAAAATAAAAATGGAATTTTATTTCAAAAAAATGACCTCAAGGGTTCAGTTTTATTGACATTAATTTTATGCTATGAATTCTATATGCTTTACGCACTCTACTAATGTGTTTATTTTTAACCAATTTATGTAATATTTGAGACCATAGTGGAATGTAAGATTCACAAGATTTAGCTTAAGCTAGGCTTGTTCACCATCAAGCTGTTTATGGAACAGGTATCATGAGTTCAGTACGCCAACAAAATTTTATCCTTCGCAAGGAAAAAATTTTAGCCATGGCAGAAACCCTGCTATTAGATAATAATCAAGACATCACCTTAAGTGAGTTAGCTTGTGAACTAGATATTGCCAAAGGCACGATTTATAAACATTTTAAAAGTAAAAACCAATTATATTTAGAACTTATTATTTTAAATGAAAAACGATTATTAGAAATTTCAAAAAAATATAATCACGATATTAAAACTTATGTTTCACAATATATGCTTTATAATATGTTGAATTCTAATAGAACTATATTATTACATGTCATTGAAGAACGTCTAACCAATAATGAACGTAAATTAAAAGAGTTATTTGAAGAGCTCTATCGTGTTCGGGAAGAACGTATTATTGAAATTAAGGACATGACCAGTGATTATTTAAAATCACTTGAAAGCGCAATGTCGATTCGTGATTATTTATCCTATATTTGGACTGTCACTTATGGTGCGTCCCTACTCCTCAATTCAACGCATTATCAAAAATCAATCGGTTCACGTGAACGTTTAATCAAGCTATATATTAATCAGGCGCTGATGACGCCAGATAAAATTTCAGCCGTATAAAATTGATTTATAAATAAAAAAGCCGAACAATTGTTCGGCTTTTTTTATACATTAGACAATATCTAAGTTATGCAATCACAGGTGGGAAACCATCTTCGGTTAAAGCGCTAATCAATTGCTCTGCACTAGCACTAGATTCAACGTCAACTAATTTTGTTGCTACATCAATAGTAACCGTTGCATTTTCATCTAAGTCTTTAATCGTTGCTGTCACGCTACGTGCGCAACCACCACATGTCATATTATCAATACGAAATTTCATGATATTCATCCTTCTTTTCTAATATCAATACTATAAACCTTGCCACGATTGTAAGGTCAAGCGAGTTTAATTCTTTGCTGTATGGCAGCACTCAGCCATGCCTGTTTCAATTTGATTTAAAATCGTACAGTCGGCTTGATCATTACCGGCACACCCATCGACAGACTGTTGCAAGATCTCAACCATGGCCTGTAAGTCTGCGATTTTTTGATTTAAGGTCTGGATATGTTTTAACGCCAATGCTTTAACTTCTACACTTTGCCGACTTTGATTTTTCCAAAGCCCAAGTAAATCTTTCATTTGTTCAGAAGAAAAACCCAAATCGCGCGCATGTCTTAAGAAACTCAAGGTTTTAATATCGGCTTCTGAATAAATTCGATAGCCTGCATCAGTGCGCTGCGCATTATTTAACAGCCCAATCGATTCATAATAGCGGATCATTTTTGCAGAAATGCCCGAAGCTTTTGCTGCTTGTCCAATATTCATCTCAAGACTCCTGAAAAACTGGCCCTTTAAATGCTTTTAAACGTAAGGCATTCGACACAACAAACACCGATGAAAGTGCCATTGCACCTGCTGCTAACATAGGTGAAAGCAATATGCCAAAGAATGGATATAACACACCTGCAGCGACAGAAATCAATGCTGCATTGTAAATAAATGCCCAAAATAGGTTTTGGCGAATATTATTCATCGTCGCTGTGCTCAGTGCGATTGCTGTCGGCACCATTTGTAAATTACCCGACATGAGCACAACGTCCGCAGCCTCTATCGCCACATCTGTCCCTGTACCAATCGCCATGCCCACATCTGCTTGCGCAAGTGCAGGCGCATCATTAATACCATCGCCGACAAAACAAACAACACCATGTTCTTTTTGCAACTGTTGTACAGATTGCACTTTTTGGTCTGGCATTACTTCAGCGATCACATGATCAATCTTCAACTGTCGTGCTATGGCAGTGGCAGTGTGTCGGTTGTCACCTGTAATCATAGCCACTTTCAGTCCTAAATCATGCAAAGCTTGAATGGCTGTAAAGGTTGTGGCTTTGATCGGGTCGGCAACAGCAACAATGGCAGCAAGCTGTTGATCGATCGATACATAGAGCGGGGTTTTCCCTTCATTGCCCATGCGTTCTGCAAATGCTGAAAAGACTTGTGTTTCTAAACCGAGTTTATGCATCAAATGATCTGCACCAATATAAATGCTTTGTCCTTCAACAACCGCCTGAATCCCAGCACCAGTCACGGAGTCAAACTGTTCAACCTCTAAAAGTTGCACTTGCATCTCTTTTGCAGCGTGAACGATGGCATAGGCAATCGGATGCTCAGATTTCTGCTCTACAGAGGCCAATAACTGAAATACGCGATCTTTATCAAAAGCTTCAGTGACTTCAAAATCAGTTAGTTTCGGTTTACCTTCCGTCAATGTCCCTGTTTTATCAACTGCAACCACTTGTGTATTTTTGAGTTGTTGTAAAGCTTCACCTTTACGGAATAAAACTCCAAGCTCTGCACCTCGACCTGTACCGACCATAATAGACGTTGGCGTTGCCAAACCCATTGCACATGGACATGCGATGATCAGAACTGCTACAGCATTGACTAAAGCATAGGTTAAACTCGGTTCAGGTCCTATAACATACCAAACTAAAAAGGTGATCAAGGCCAACGCCATCACCACTGGTACAAACCATAACGTGATTTTATCCACCAAAGCTTGAATTGGTAATTTTGAACCCTGAGCCTGTTCGACCATATGGATAATTTGTGCCAAAACAGAATCTTGACCCACAGCAGTGGCTTGTATTTTCAAGGCCCCATTTTGGTTAATCGTTCCACCGACGACTTGATCACCGGCTTTTTTCTCGACAGGAATCGGCTCTCCACTGATCATCGATTCATCAATATAACTATTCCCAGACACCACAGTACCATCGACCGGACAACGTTCACCAGGCCTTATTTCAATCAGCATGCCTGTTTCAACATCACTAATCGGTAAATCTATAAAGGTACCAGATTGCTCTACACGTGCTGTTTTGGGTTGCATGCCGACTAAGTATTGAATAGCTTGCGATGTTTTACCTTTGGCTTTCGCCTCCATAAAACGACCCAAAAGAATCAACGCCACAATTACTGCGGCTGCTTCAAAGTACACATGAACCGTACCTTGCGGTAATAATTGCGGAGCAAATGTTGCAACACAAGAAAAACTATAAGCAGATAAAGTCCCGACTGCGACCAAAGAATTCATATCCGGGGCAAGTCGCGCAAGTGCTGGTATGCCGTGCTGATAAAAGCGTCTTCCGGGTAGGATTAACACCAAAGTGGTTAATATAAACTGAATATACCAACTATTTTGTGTCCCTAAATTATGCGCAATAAAATGATGAAAAGCTGGAATCATGTGTGATCCCATCTCCAAGATAAAAACAGGAACAGCGAGTACCAATGCGATGATTAAATCACGTTTGAGTAACCGAGCTTCGTCGGCTTTTTTTTCTGCCATTGTCGGTTGTTGCTGCGTAGCAATGCTAGCACTGTATCCCGCTTTTTTAACTGCCGCGATCAATTCTTGTGTTTTTGAAGCGGGAGCCTGAACAAAGGCTTTTTCACTGGCTAAATTTACCGTTGCTTTATTGACACCGTCTACAGCGTTTAAGGCTTTTTCAACCCGTGCCACACATGAAGCACAGGTCATTCCATCAATATTTAATTCAATATTGGGCTGTGCAATATGAAAACCTGCTTTTTCTACAGACTTCGCCAATGCAGAATTTTCAACAGATGCCAATGCCGTAATCGTGGCTTTTTCAGTTGCCAAATTCACTTTTGCATCGATGACTTCTGGAACTATCTTTAAGGCTTTTTCAACACGTGCAACACACGATGCGCAAGTCATCCCTTCAATTTCAAGTTCAAGCTGCTTTTGTGCAACGCCAAAACCGGCCTTTTTAACAGCCTGAATCACCGCCGGATAATCCACACTTTTATCACTCTGAACATGTGCTATTTCAGTGGCTAAATTCACTTGAGCATCAGTGATGCCATCGACTTTTTTTAAGGCTTTTTCGACCCGTGCCACACAAGAAGCACAGGTCATCCCTTCAATAGCAAGTGTGCCGTCAAAAAGTTTGCGTTCTGTCGAATCTGTCATGGCAACATCCCAATTATATGTGCTTGTTTTAGCTTATAGCTTAAACTTTACCATAATGGGAAGGTCAAGTTTTTCTGGCTCACAGCAAGGCTTTTCTTTAAGGTATAAAGAATTGCGAAGATTTAAAAACATAATCAATAATATTGAATAATGATTATTCAATTAGTTTATTTTTCTGATATTAAAACTACACATTTCCTCATTATTCAGTAAGATAGAGATTCGTGACCACCAAACGAATTACTCTCTTTCGCATGTACAAACTGTCGAACATTTGCTTTAACTGCGCATATTTGTGTGCTTTTTTATTTTTAATTTTAAGTTGGAGTCTAGATCATATTGATGTTTGGCTCACTCAAGTGGTTATCCCTGCTGTCACGATATGCATACTCTTAGGCTTCCTGTTTAAATACATCGCTCGAAAGTTAGGACATGAACCGCCTAAACGAAAAATTAAACAACAAAATCCCAAAAACGATGATCAAGACGCGGCTTAAGACACGTACAAATAGCAAAATCATCAATAAAAAAGCCCATTCAAATGAATGGGCTTTTTTCATGTCAGAACTATTAGTCAGCACTAATATCTTCAAATAAAACGGAAGAAAGGTAACGTTCACCACCATCCGGTAAAATAACCACAATGGTTTTGCCTGCATTCTCAGGACGTGCAGCAAGTTTTGCCGCAGCAGCCATTGCCGCACCACTAGAGATACCCACTAAAATACCGTCGTGAGTAGCCGTTTTACGTGCCCACTCAATTGCTTCAGCACTTTCAATACCGATCACTTCATCAACAAGGTCTAGATCTAAGTTACCCGGAATAAAGTTAGCGCCAATCCCCTGAATTTTATGTGGCCCAGGAGTCAGTGTTTCGCCTTTTTTTGCTTGGGCGATAATCGGAGATTCAGCCGGTTCTACCGCAACAGAATAAAGCGGCTGATTTTTCACTTTTTCAAAATAACTTGAAATGCCAGAAATCGTACCACCTGTACCTACACCCGATACTAAAATATCCACTTTACCACCAGTTGCTTCCCAAATTTCTGGGCCTGTGGTCAATTCATGAATTTTAGGGTTTGCAGGGTTTTCAAACTGTTGTGGTAAATAATACGTTTCAGGATGTTCGGCAACGAGGCGCTGTGCTTCTTCGACCGCACCTTTCATGCCTTTAGCAGGTTCAGTCAATACGAGATTTGCACCAAAAGACTTCAACACCTTACGGCGTTCGATACTCATACTTGCTGGCATGGTTAATGTAATTGCATAACCTTTCGCTGCTGCAACAAATGCCAAAGCAATCCCTGTATTACCACTTGTAGGTTCTACAATATGCATACCCGGTTTTAATAAACCTTTTTCTTCTGCATCTGCAATGAGAGCTGCACCTACACGACATTTCACTGAAAATGCTGGGTTACGGCTTTCAACTTTAGCCAAGACCGTTGCTTCTGACTGAATCGCACGATTAATACGAACTAAAGGTGTATTACCAATCGCTTCAGCGTTATTACTATATACTGCGATACCTAAATTACTCGTTGCTGGAAAAGCTGAATCTGTTGTCATGACTATTTATCCCTTGTGTATTTATTGAATACGATCTTTAGATGATACAATTATTTTCAAAGTGTGCATGATTTTTTAAGCTAATGTCTTATATTTATGTGCATTTTGTGAAAGCTTGCACTAAAATCAAGCAATAAATTTAACTGATTAACTAAATTTAAACTTATAAAAATTAATGATATTTGATTTCATAAAAAACCATAGAAATTGTCTTATTTATTCAATGTATTAAGCCGTGATATCCGTATACTTGAGCTGTTGTTAATCGTATGGACATATCCAATGAATACCGATCTGGAAATCACTACTATGCGTGATTCTGCCGAATTAGTCGTGGGCGTTTTAAAGTCGCTGGCAAATACGGATCGTCTACTAATTTTATGTCATCTAGCACAGCAAGAATTGAATGTGTCTCAGATTGAAGAAATCACTGATATTAAACAGCCAACCCTCTCACAACAACTGATGATGTTACGCAAAAGTGATGTTGTGACCACGCGTCGTGATGGAAAGCAAATTTATTATTCAATTAAAGATGCAAATTTAGTTCAAGTTCTCAATACTCTTTACCAATTGTATTGCAACCAATCTTATAAATAACATTCAGTTATTTTAAAATTTCAAGCCAGGCATGCTGTTCTTGCACCACTATAGATGAATTATCGCAATGGACAGCAATTCAATATCTCAATTTACCCTCCAGACTTCTTTTAAATATCAATATCTATTTCGAATATCCAAAGCTTTAAATCAGCGCATACTTTTCATTAATTCATTTAAAATGATGGCTTCTTAAATATCCCCTTAAATTTCCTGCAATATTGTACGGTCAAAATTTATTGCACAAGACTTCTTAGCATTTTTTATGCATAATATATATGAAATTGTGATTTAGATAAATTTATGTCAGATTTAAAACCCCATTTCTTACAGAAATTTCCTGCTTGGCAGTGGTTACAACACTACAGCCCCGTGAAATTTAAATCTGATGTACTTGCTTCGCTGATCGTGATTGCCATGTTGGTTCCTCAAGGTATGGCCTATTCCATGCTGGCAGGTTTACCTCCAATCATGGGTTTATATGCCAGTATTTTACCGATGATTGTTTACGCCCTCATTGGTGGAAGCTCAACCTTATCGATAGGCCCTGTGGCAATCATTTCGATGATGACCTTCGCCACGCTCAATCCACTATTTGAAGTCGGTTCGCCTGTTTATATTGAAGCAGCGACACTTTTGGCCTTAATGGTCGGGCTGATTTCTCTGCTGCTAGGTGTATTACGTTTCGGTTTTTTAATTCAGTTGATCAGTCATCCAGTAATTAAAAGCTTCATTATTGCTTCGGCTCTGCTCATTGCACTAGGTCAGTTTAAGTTTCTCGTCGATGTCCCGCTAAAAGCCAACAACATCCCTGAATTTGTTTTGAGTCTGTGGGAATACCTGAGTTTAACTCACTTTGCTTCACTCATCTTTGGTGTGCTGGCCATACTGTTTTTAATCTATGTGCCGAAAATATTGGCGACTCAATCGATCCAATCTCGATTCGGCTCTACTGCCTTTCTAAGTAAAGCACTTCCATTGATACTAGTGGTGATCTCGATTGCATCGGTGATGTTATTTGACCTGCAAAATGTCGGGATTAAAACCGTCGGTGAAATTCCTTCAGGATTTCCACCCTTAAGCTTTCCACATTGGAACTGGGAACTGGTACAAACCTTACTGCCCGGTGCAACAATGATTGCCATGATCAGTTTTGTTGAGTCACTGTCTATCGCCCAAGCCACTGCCTTACAACAACGCAGCCAACTCAATAGTAACCAAGAGTTGATCGCTTTAGGTTTAGCCAATCTAAGCGCAGGTGTTAGCTCTGCCTTTCCTGTGACAGGTAGCTTATCTCGTACAGTGGTTAATGCAGATGCAGGTGCAAAAACCCCGATGGCTGGCGTGTTGTCGTCATTGCTGATTATCGTTGTCAGTCTCTACTTCACTGGTTTTTTCCAAGACTTACCTTTAGTGATCTTGGCGGCCACAATTATTGTTTCCATTTGGAAATTAGTCGACTTTAAACCTTTTGTGGATACATGGCGTTATTCAAAAGCTGACGGGATTGCGATGTGGGTGACCTTTTTCGGTGTGGTGTGTATCGATATTTCTACAGGTCTCATTATTGGCATCATTTCTACCTTTATTCTGTTGTTATGGCGCATCAGTCGTCCACATATTGCGGTGATCGGTTTAGTCGAGGGCACACAGCACTTCCGCAATGTACAGCGCCATCATGTCTATACCGCACCACATATTCTCTCGCTCCGTATAGATGAAAATATCTCGTTTTTAAATGCCAATACGCTTAAAGGTTTCCTGATCAATGAAGTCAGTCAAAATATTGACCTAGAGCATGTTGTTATCAATTGCTCAAGCGTCAGCTCAATTGACTTAAGTGCCTTGGAAATGTTGGAAGATTTAAATGCTGAATTATCAAAATTAGATATTCGACTGCATTTTTCCGAGGTCAAAGGCCCTGTCATGGACAAATTGCAGCACTCAAAATTACTCACTCATTTGAGTGGTCAAATTTTTCTCACCCACTATCAAGCCGTTACAGAGCTTGCGACAGCCAGTTCTGAGTACCAAATTTAAAGGCCTATTAGCTCACTGTTTAATCAATGCGAATTTGATAAACAGTGAGTTTTGAAGGGTTTACATTTTAATACACAAAAATATATTATAAAAAACAAAGGTTTATTTTTAAATTAAATTATTTTTTAAGCATTCCACATTTTCGTATAAAATACAGGGCTAATTTTCATCATTTTGTCATTGTAATTCTGACAAGGCTCTCCTATGTTTTCAGCATTTACACGCTTGAGTTTAGTAACCCGAATTATTATCGCCATTATTTTAGGTGTATTGGTTGCTGTCGTCGCTCCGGGCGTTGCACCCTATTTAAGTTTGCTTGGTGATTTATTCATTAAGGCATTGAAATCCGTAGCACCGATACTGGTCTTTGTACTTGTACTGTCATCCATTGCAAATTTCAAAGTGGGCAGCAGTAATTCTTACATTAAACCGATTATGTTGATGTACGCTATTGGTATGTTCCTTGCTGCTTTAAGTTCAGTAGTAGCAAGCCTTTTATTCCCAATTACATTAATTTTGGATGTTGCTGCAGAAAATCTTGTTCCGCCAGGCAGTCTTGCTGAAATATTGAAAAACTTATTATTAAGTTTTGTCGCAAACCCTGTTACAGCCATTTCAGAAGCAAATTTCATTGGAATTTTAGCTTGGGCTGTTGCCTTGGGTATTGCATTTCGCCATGCATCAGATACCACTAAAGTTTTCTTATCCGATGCTGCTGATGCGGTGAATAAAGTAATCCGTTTAGTGATTAACTTTGCACCTGTCGGTATCTTTGGTTTGGTTGCTGTTACATTTGCCGACTCAGGTTTGAAAACACTGATCAGCTATGCACACTTACTTGCGGTCTTAATTGGTACCATGTTCTTTGTTGCCTTGGTCATCAATCCACTAATGGTGGCATTTATGACCCGCTCAAATCCGTTCCCATTGGTTTTCCAATGTTTACGTGAAAGTGGTATCACTGCATTCTTTACACGTAGTTCCGCTGCAAACATTCCAGTTAACTTAGACCTTGCAAAGCGTCTTGGTGTACCAGAGTCAACTGCAAGCGTAGCGATTCCTTTAGGTGCAACTGTCAATATGGCAGGTGCATCGGTCACAATTACAGTCCTCACACTAGCAGCAGTTCATACTTTGGGCATTTCTGTTGATTTCAGCACAATGTTGATTTTATCAGTCGTTGCTACCGTTTCTGCATGTGGTGCTTCAGGTGTTGCTGGTGGTTCATTGCTGCTTATTCCAGTGGCTTGTGGCCTGTTTGGTATTTCAAGTGATATCGCGATGCAAGTTGTTGCCATTGGTATGGTTATTAGCGTACTTCAAGATTCAACTGAAACAGCTTTAAACTCTTCGACTGACGTATTATTTACAGCTGCAGTCGACCGTGGTTTAAGATAATATCCTGATATTGGATACTTTTTAAGGCGAGGCCATGCCTTTTCAGACTTTACCGCTTTGGATACAACTGGGTGCTTTTTTTCTCGCAGTGAATGCAGGAATGATTAATGTACTCGGCCTGGTGACGATCTTGCACCAGTCGGTATCTCACATGACGGGTAATGTCAGTATGTTAGCCATGGCTTTAATTGCATGGCAGCCGGCTACAATTATTTATTTGATTTTAGTGTTGCTCTGTTATGTGATTGGCTCATTTTATAGTGGGCTAATTCTAGGAAATAGTCACTTTAGCTTAACGCGACGTTATGGCGTCCCATTAAGCTTAGTGGCTTTTTTTATTGTCCTGTGTTGGATGATATTGCCCTATTTTCCACGTTACGCTTTGCTTTGGGCATGCGTGGCGATGGGTGTACAAAATGCAATGGTCAGCCACTATAAAGGTACCATTATTCGTACCACACATCTCTCTGGTGTTTTGACGGACTTAGGTTTAGCTTTGGGCTATAAAGCTCGCGGATTGCCTGTTGAGTCTAAACGTGTGGTTTTACATGTATTAATTTTGGTTGGATTTATCGTTGGTGGCATACTTGCCAGTTGGCTTTATCCTTATTTAAAATTAAACGCATTCCTAATTCCTGCCGCACTCAGTGTAGTTATGAGCGCAGTATATTGGATCATCTATTTTCATTATCGACATATACACGATTAGTTGGAACGTACTATGGTTAAAAATGCATTACAGGCGCAACTGCTTAAAGCAGGTCTGGTCGATAATAAAAAGGCAAAAAAATTGTCTAAACAAGCCGTACATGAAAAACGTACTGGTGAAAGTAAAGATGCTGAAATCAAAGCGAAAATTGAGCAAGATCAGCAACAGAAAATGGCCAAAGATCAGGCTTTAGAACAAAGTAAAAAAGCGCTATTACATGAAAAAGAATTGAAAGCTGCCATCATGCAAATGATTAATCAGCATAAAATTCGTGATACCGATGGTGAATCGACCTATCAATTTATTGATGATGCGAAGATCAAAAAGCTTTATATCAATCAGCAAATTTATAATGCCCTTGTTGCTGGCAGTTTGGTGATTGCACGTGAAAATGCAAATTATGCCTTTCTTCCAAAAGCTTTAGCCGACCGTATTAATGCAAAAATGGAAGGCTTTATCATTGTGAATAATTCTGAAGTCAATGAGCAAACCACGGATGAAGAAGATCCGTATGCAGCTTATGTGATTCCTGATGATTTAATGTGGTAAGCACTTCAAATCGCCAATGAAGCTCCCAATTTGGGAGCTTTTTTTTAGCTCAACGTTCATCCATTTCAGTCCATGAAATTAGTTATACCTTCAAAAAATCATTCCTTTGCACCCAATAAGTAACATTATGGACTATACATGTCGTAACTCCGTAAAGTTTTCGAGTATAAAATTGCTTAAATAAGCATCATAATTACAATAGTTTGATCATTAACCCTTGCATTTACATCAATAAGAGTAGGATGATTTTGGAAAAAATTCAGTTCATTAAAAATATTCAAGATTGGTCAGATCAATACCCTTGGCTAGAAATGCTGACTTCGCTCAGTCTCATTATTGTTTTTGCCATTATTGCAAATTTTATCGCCAAGCAAATTGTGGTGCGTGGTATTCGAAAGCTCGTATCTAAAATGGCCTTTAGCCATAGTCAAATTTTGTCAGAACATAGTGTGATTAAACGCTTTGCTAACATTGTTCCAGCAATTGTGATCTTAAATGGCATAACTACAGTCCCACATTTATCTGTGAAATTTATCTCAATCGTGCAAATGGCCTGTCAGGCCTTTATCTTCCTGACCATTGCTTTAGCCATTTCTGAATTACTGAATATTTTTAATCTGATTTATCAACGTAATCCGAAATCAAGAAACAAACCAATTAAAGGCTATTTGCAGTTGGTCAAATTGATCATTTTTTTGGTTTGTGGCCTAATGATCTTAGGTACTTTTCTGAAAAAAGATGTATTTACATTACTCGCAGGCTTTGGTGCTATGGCGGCTGTACTGATGTTGGTCTTCCAAAATACCATTTTGTCACTGGTCGCTTCGGTACAAATTTCTTCTTATGATATGGTGCGAATTGGTGACTGGATTGAAATGCCCTCGCTCAATGCGGATGGCGATGTCATTGATATGTCATTACATACCATTACTGTACAGAACTTTGATAAGACCTTTACCACGATTCCAACCAATAAACTGGTGACAGACACCTTTAAAAACTGGCGTGGTATGGCACAGTCCGGTGTACGCCGCATCAAACGCTCACTTTATATCGATCAAAGCTCTATTCATTTTATGACTCAGGATGAGCAAAACAAACTCAAAGAATTTTTATTACTAGATCAATATCTTGATCATAAGCATGAAGAGCTTGCTCAGTTTAATCAGCAACTTTCCAATCAGTCGCAATATAATCAGCGCCGTTTAACCAATCTTGGGACCTTTCGTGCCTATGTAGAATTTTATTTACAACAGCATTCAGGCATTGCCCAACACCAAACGATTTTGGTGCGTCAGTTACAACCCACGAGTGAAGGCATTCCTTTAGAGATTTATGCTTTTAGTAAAACTATTGCATGGAAAGATTATGAAGCGATTCAATCGGATATCTTTGACCATCTGATCGCAATCACACCTGAGTTTGGACTTAAAATCTATCAAGCCCCTTCTAGTGCCGATTTTAAAGCCCTCGTTCAACCAAATGTCGATAAAAGCTAAGACTTAATTGCGCAACTCCCCATGTATATTCGAAGAAGAAATTCTTTGGGTTAAAGAATTCACAATGTCGATTGAATATATATTGGGAGCATTGTCTTTTAGACCTATTCAACTTCCGCTAGTGCTTTTTGATCATGCTAGGTTATGAATGTGAGCGAACCAGATATATGCGCTGACCGAATAATTGCTTAAAAATATATTTCATCCTGAACAGCTAAAGATAATTAAAAAAAACCAGAACAAATACTATACAAATGTAGACAATTTTAGATACTATTTGTTAACAGTTGCATAAAAACGCTTCTAAAATAGGAACTTGATCATGGAAGGCCCCAATCAACCTTCTCGGAAATCAGTTAAAAACGAATCACAATTACTCATAGAATCGATGAATCGCACTTCTACCAAACATACGCTCATACAGGCAGAAGCATGTGACCTAGAGAATCGTGTCCGTATTGAGCGTGCTTTATCCGACCCGATTGCACGTATCCCGGCACAGTTTAAAAATGCTTATTACAAATTTTTGTACTACAACCAGAAAGACTATTTAAAGCAGGTCAACTATTTCGCTCAATTGGCATTTTTAATCTATTTTTGGGCAGATCGCTATGTTCTGCCTGACATAGAAGTACTGTCAGGTGTGATTCGTATCATTGCTATTATTGGTGCATTTAGCCTGAACTATGTTCTGTTTAAATATATCAAACAGATTAAATTGCTCGATTTAATATTACCACTAGCGACTTGCCTTTCTGCAATCCTCTGGTTTGAGATATTACTTCAGTCGAAAAATGAACTGGTTCATAGCTATCAATATGCCGCCATTATTTTGATCGTATTGGGTAATTTAAGTATTCATGTGCATTTTCGCCCTTCGATTATGACCTCAGCCATGATCACGGCAGCGATCCTTTTTGGCGCATGGCGCATTAATGATTTTGGTGATTTTACAATATTTTTATTGGTGTACGTTCCTGTGCTGCTGTTCAGTATGTATATCTGCTGGAACTCTACGCTCAACTCTCGTAAAACGTTTCTAAGAGCGCTGCTAGATGACTGGAACTTTCATACCCTGCGCAAAATTGCCCATACGGATGAATTAACCCAGTTAAGCAATCGTCGCCAATTTGTACATGCTGCCAATAAAAAAATCCAAGAAACCCCAATGACGGTCTGTACCAGTCTTTTGATTTTTGATGTCGATCATTTTAAAGCGATTAATGATCAATACGGACATGATGTCGGCGACCAAGTGCTATGCCAAATTGCTGAAATTGCGCGTAAAGAAATGCGGTTTTACGATATGTTGGCGCGTTTCGGGGGTGAAGAATTTATTGTACTTTTGCCTTTTACCGTCCCAGAAGATGCATTAAAAATTGCTGAACGGTTAAGACATAAAATGGAACAACATCAGTTTTATATGGATAGTCAATTGGTGAAATTTTCGATCTCCATTGGTGTTTCAAAAATTGACCCTGACCACGCCAAACTCGATCAGTTAATTAAACAGGCCGATATTGCTTTATATGAAGCAAAACGCCAAGGTCGTAATCGGGTTGTTCATTTTAATTTTATGAATTTTTGCAGCCAAGCTTTTTAAGTAAATAAACTAATCAAAATGGAGAAAAACCAGCGAATCCATTACACTCAAAGCTTAAGAAAGAAAGTTTAATTACAGTAAAATTCTCAGGTTATCTGCATGCTTAAATGGTTTGAAAATTTAGTTGACGCTTATCCTGAACAGGACTTGAATAATCCATTGCCGACAAAATTTTTCCCCTTTGTATGGCAAGCTGCAACGGGTGTAAAAAAATACCTATTGTTATTGGTACTCTGTACAGCTGGTGTAGCGAGTTTTGAAGCCCTGCTTTATTCCAAAATTGGTGAATTAGTCAATTGGATCAGTAAGTCTCAACCTGAAACCTTTTTACAGCAGCACCAGACGAATCTGACCATTTTAAGCTTTATTTTATTGGCAAATATCTTCTTTTCTTGCCTTCAAACTATTATTAAACATCAGATTTTATACAGTACCTTTCCAATGCGCCTACGTTGGAGATTTCATAACTTATTACTGAAACAAAGTTTAGATTTCTTCCACAACGACTTTGCAGGTCGTTTATCTGCCAAAGTCATGCAAACTTCACTGGCTGTACGTGAGTTTTGGATTATTCTTGGTGACATGTTGGCCTATGTCTTCATTTACCTGATTTCGATCACCGTGATTTTAGGTGCTATATCGCCACTGTTGATTGTTCCATTATTACTTTGGCTGGCTTTATTTATTGGTTCTGCATGCTATTTCATCCCAAAATTGAGCAAAATTTCAAATGAACAAGCCAATGCACGCGCAGTAATGACTGGTCGTGTCACCGATGCCTACACCAATATTCAAACGGTGAAATTGTTTGCCCATGCAGGCCGTGAAAGCCAATATGCCAAAGCCTCAATGAAAGAATTTATGGTGACGGTGTATAAGCAAATGCGACTTGCTGCAAAATACAACATCGCGACGAATTTGCTGATCATTGTTTTATATGGTGGCGTACTTGGAACAGCCGTTTGGCTCTGGATGGATGGTCAAGCTGAGCTTGGGGTCATTGCAGCAGCGACCGCCATGATTTTAAAACTCAGTAGTATTTCCGAGTTTATGATGTGGCAAACATCTGCCCTATTTGAAAATGTCGGGACCATTCAAGATGGGATGAAAACCATGGGCCGCCCAATTCATATTCAAGATAAAGCTGATGCAACCGACTTAAAAGTACCGCAAGGCGAAATTAAATTTGAGGACGTCAGTTTTGCTTATAATGATAAAAATGTCATCGATCAATTTAATTTAACTATTCGACCAGGCGAAAAAATCGGTATTGTCGGACGTTCAGGTGCCGGAAAATCAACATTAATTCAACTTTTACTCCACTTTTACGATATCAATCATGGTCGTATTTCGATTGATGGCCAAAAAATAGATGATATTACTCAAGATAGCTTAAGAAAAAATATTGCATTGGTGACCCAAGACACCTCGTTATTGCATCGTACAGTTGAAGAAAATATTAAATATGGTCGCCCGAATGCAACCGATGAAGAAATGTATGATGCAGTGCGTAAAGCGAAAGCTGATGAATTCATTCCTCAATTGATCGATTTACGTGGCCAACGTGGCTATGACGCATTTGTCGGTGAACGTGGCGTAAAATTATCAGGTGGTCAGCGTCAACGTATTGCGATTGCTCGAGTATTTTTAAAAGACGCACCGATTTTAATTTTAGATGAAGCCACAAGTGCGCTCGATTCAGAAGTCGAAGCCGCGATTCAATCGAGTTTAGATGATTTGATGCAAGGTAAAACTGTGATTGCCATTGCGCATCGACTTTCAACAATTGCGCAAATGGATCGCTTGATTGTCTTGGATCAAGGACGTATTGCTGAGCAAGGCACCCACGAAGAGCTAGTTGCTTTGAATGGTATTTATGCACACTTGTGGCAGCGTCAAACCGGTGGATTTTTAATAGAACAACATAAAGTAGAATCAAAGGAAGATGAAAATGCTGTATCTGGAAGACCTTAAAGTTGGTGATCACTTTAGTAGTCGTGAATATGAAATGACTGTTGAAGAAATCAAGCAATTTGCCAACGCTTATGATCCTCAGGAATTTCATACAGATGAAGTCAAAGCCCAACAGCACCCGATCTTTCAAGGGCTTGCGGCAAGTGGTTGGCATACTGCTGCTGTAACGATGCGCTTATGGACTGAATGTTTCCCTGTGGCTTATGGCTTAATTGGTTCTGAATCAAGTCTACGTTGGCCGCGCCCAACACGTCCGGGGGATAAAATTCGTGTAGAAGTTGAAATATCTGCAATTACTCCGTCGAAAAGTAAGACAGACCGCGGCATTGTGACCTATGTCACTCAAGCGCTCAATCAGCATAATGACGTTCTTTATATGTCTACGACCAAAATTGTGGTCTTTTCCAAAGAATTTAAAGCGAATTAATCCTTAATGGCCTACTTTACAACGCTAAGGTAGGCCGCTATAAATAGTTGAGCCTAGTCAGTTTGTCCAACAATTTTTGTGGGATACAACACAGAATCATGCCAATATAACCTTAGAACAGAAGAAAAACCCGCATTGCAACGGAACGCTATGAAAACAATTAATTCCCGTCAGGATCAGGGTATTCCCGGAGTGTATGGATTGCTCCTTTTAGATGTGGTCTCTCGATGGGGCTACACTGCAGAAACATTATTTAGTCCCTTCGGATTAAACAGCGAACAATTGGCTGAACCAGATTTCCGTATTCCAACACCCATCGCCAATCAATTGGTAGAGCACGCACTACGTTTAACTGGTGAGCCAACATTAGGTTTTCATTTAGGCAACCAAATGCGCATCTCGATTCATGGTTTTATTGGCTATGCCATCATGACGGCGAAGGACATAACCGATGCCTTAGTCTTGGCAAACCGTTTTATTCAGTTACGCATGCCCTTTTTACAGCTTTTTTTCTCGACTTTTGGAACCAAAGCGACTGTTCAACTACAAACCGACGTTACGATAGAGCCTTTACGTACTGAGATTTCAATTGCCTTAATTTTTGGCATGATCAGCATGGGCAAAGCAATTACCGGTGTGGATTATTCTGCTGGTGAAATTGATTTTGATTTCCCTCAACCTGAAGGTTTTGAGCGGTTTATTGCCAAATATCCACGGCACCAATTTAGATTTGATCAGCCACACCTTTTACTCAGTTTTGATAAGCAATATTTAACCAATAAATTGGTCCATGCAGACCCGATTGCCAGTCAAATCGCGATTAATCAATGTGAAGCTGAACTCTCCGCTTTGGGCGAACGTCACCGTATTGCCATGCGCGTTCGTGACATTTTAACCAACTCCGAGCAGCACTATTTAAGTATCGAAAGTGTTGCTGAACGGCTACACATGTCCGATCGAACCCTTAAACGCCAACTTGCTGCTGAAGGGACTTCATTTTCAACTTTGGTCGACGAAGTTCGCTACCGCCATGCTACTTCGCTTCTATCACGGACTGACTTTACCTTAGAGCAAATTGCTGATGAATTGGGCTATAGCGATGTTGCCAATTTCAGCCGTGCATTTAAACGCTGGAGTGGTCGTAGCCCAAGCAATTGGCGTAAAGATCCGTACTTATAAGTCTTTTGTTTTACCTAAAAAGCATGTATAACTCATGCCAAAAATGAATTTAATGGATTTAAGGAGTTATCAATGAATCATCCTTCAGATTTAAAGTACGCAAGTACACATGAATGGGTGCGAATTGAAGGTGACCTTGTTGTTACAGGCATTTCTGATCATGCACAAGACGCATTGGGTGATTTAGTTTATGTTGAAGCACCAGATGTGGGTCAACATATCACTGCTGGCGAACAAGCGGGTGTGGTTGAGTCGGTAAAAACCGCTTCTGATATTCATGCACCGGTTTCTGGTGTAGTCGTTGAAGTCAATCCAGACCTTGAAGATGATCCAGATTTTGTAAACGATGCGCCTTATAGCAAAGGTTGGATTTATAAAATTAAACCAGACAACATGGCTGATATAGATGCTTTATTGACCAGCGAACAATACGAAGCTGGTCTGTAAATATTTATAATATCTAAAAAATCAGCCCTCAGGCTGATTTTTTTATTTCAATAAGATGGCTAAATTGCCTTATATAATATTTGCATGAATATGCAGCTTATATTTCTTCCGAAGCTTCGGTACTTTCAGGTTCTTCTTTCTTTTCTTCAACCATACTAAAAGATTGCGCAGCCGCTGAAGTACCATTTGCACGTGAACTTTTCAGTTTAATTTGCAAACGTAATTCATTAGTTGAATCGGCATTTCTTAAAGCTTCTTCATAAGAAATAGCGCCGTCATTATATAAATCAAATAAAGCTTGGTCGAAAGTTTGCATCCCAAGTTCACGAGATTTTGCCATAATCGCTTTTAGTTCATGAAACTCACCTTTCAAAATCAAATCTGAAATGAGCGGCGTATTTAACATAATTTCAACGGCTGCACGGCGTCCTTTGCCATCTTCAGTCCGGATTAATCGCTGAGAAACAATCGCTTTCATATTTCTCGATAAATCCATAAGCAATTGATTTCTTCGCTCTTCTGGGAAGAAGTTAATGATTCGATCTAGGGTTTGATTGGCGTTATTTGAATGTAGCGTACCTAAACATAAATGTCCTGTTTCAGCAAAGGCAATTGCATGTTCCATAGTCTCGGTGTCACGAATTTCACCAATTAAAATCACGTCTGGTGCTTGTCGCAAGGTATTTTTTAAAGCGTTATGCCACGAATGACTGTCTACACCGACTTCACGATGTGTAATCATGGATTTTTTATGCTTATGCACATATTCCACTGGGTCTTCAACAGTGATGATATGCCCTGCGCTGTTTTCATTTCGATAATCAATCAGCGCCGCTAAAGAGGTTGATTTTCCTGAACCTGTACCTCCAACCACTAAAACTAAACCACGTTTTTCCATAATCACGTGCTTAAGCGAAGCCGGTAATTTAAGCTTTTCAAAATTTGGAATTTCTGCCGTAATGGTACGAATGACCATACCTACATGTAACTGTTGCTGAAATACATTGACACGAAAACGCGAAACGTTTGGCACACTAATCGCAAAGTTACATTCTAGTTCTGTTTCAAACTCTTTGCGCTGCTTCTCATTCATCAAACTATAGGCGAAAAGCTTTGTTTTCTCAGCATCAAGTTCTTGCTGCCCAAAGGGTTTCATCATGCCTTGATGTTTAATACTTGGTGGAAAATCTGCCGTAATAAATAAATCAGAACCACCATATTCAACCACTTTGGTTAACATGTGGAACATAAAACGGCGTGCTTCTTCCAGCAATTCAGCAGTGTACATCAACTTCCCCAATATAAAATTTCAAACACCCAAGCACAGATTGTCATTATTTCAGGCGCTGTATTGGGCTTAGATATTATTGTGCATAAAAAGTGTGATTCACTCAAACATAAAATACTGAATTATCAGTATATATTTTAAAATATAGGCCATATTTCAATTTTTATATTGAAGTAAGCAACAAAGGATTTTTCAAAATAAAAGCCTTAGAACAATCAATATTCTAAGGCTTTGGGCTACATCAATTCAGACTGAATATGCTCTGGATTGTTAAGCACTACGTTTGATTTGTGATGCACGAAGTTCATTCGCAACCTGTTGAATCAAATCAATGGTTTTGTCCCAACCTAAGCATCCATCTGTTATAGATTGACCATAAGTCATGTCACAACTAATTTTTTGATTACCATCCACTAAATGACTTTCCAACATCACGCCACGCACTTGGGTATGCTCACGCTCCGCTACAATAGTGCGTAATACTTCAGGTTGCTTCATTGGGTCTTTATGGCTATTACCATGACTACAATCGATGACTAAAGCCGGTAAATCGCCTTTTACTTTACTACGAATTTTGTCTATTTCAGCCAAACTATAATTTGGACCTGTATTGGAGCCACGTAAAATCAAATGTGCTTGCGGGTTGCCAACAGATTCTAAAACACACGGTAAGCCAGTTTGACTCATACCTAAAAACTGGTGTGGATGCGAAGCAGATTGAATAGCATCTAGAGCAATTTGGATTGAGCCATCTGTACCGTTTTTGAAACCGATGCTGTATGGCATATGACTTGAGATTTCACGATGAATTTGTGATTCGCTGGTACGCGCACCGATTGCACCCCAAGCCAAAAGGTCATCAAAATAACCCGTCGCCATTGGGCTTAAAATTTCAGAGGCGATCGGCAAACCCATTTCAATAATTTGTAAGTACAGCTCACGTGATTTTTCTAAGCCCAACTGCATATTAGATGAACCATCTAAACTTGGGTCATACATATAGCCTTTCCAGCCCACTGTAGTTCGTGGTTTCTCAATGTATGCGCGCATCACAAGAAAAATTTGATCTGAAACTTGTGTCTGTAATTGTTTTAATTTTTCGGCATATTCCAAAGCAGCAATTGGATCATGAATTGAACATGGGCCTGTAATAATCATTAGACGCGGATCTTGACCCGTCAAAATATTTTGAATCGTTACACGATGTGCAGCAATTTGTTCCGCTGATTGAGCAGATAAAGGTAATTGTTGTTTCAGTTGATGAGGCAAGCTCAAAAGTATTTCTTTCGACTGCGTAGATTTCTGTTGAATTTCTGAATTTTGAGTTTGTTGTAAAGCTGTATTTAGCGCATTCATTGGTTTTATTCCTTTGGACTGTGTACACAAACAGTCCGATCTTTTATCTGAGCGTTATGGGACTTTGGGACTTCAAGGCTTTAGACATAGACTGACTAAAGTAAAACCAATAACCGTTGCTAAAATATGAATTATTTACTGTAAACATGAGATTTCTCCAAAAATATTATAAAAATCAAGACATAAAAAAACCTGATCAGGGTTGCCGATCAGGTATAAACTTGGTGGGCAACCTTTTTCATGCCCGAACGCGTTCAGGCAATTATCTAAACTGCCAAAAGTAATAATATGCGTTTGAGATTAAAGGTTGCTTTAACATCTTGATTTCATCAAAAAGTATCTATCTGAAAATTAAAATACGCTGTATTCATCGGTTTGACAATAGTTTTTTGCTATTTTGTTGTATTAAATAACTCTGCTGTAAATAATTGCGACCTATTTTTAAAATTTGATGTATTGATTAATAAATAAACATTTATTAGACTGCACAACATTAGGCTGTCTTAAGATTTTTTCCATTTATTTTTAATTCGAGTATTTGCCAATGAAGTAAGCCCTGTTTTTTTCATCATCAAATCCATTTTTTGATGTGCAAACACATGGCTAATGACTTCGACTGCATTTTCTCAAATATTGTCTTTTTTATAGAATAAAATTAGTTATTTGTATTGCGCATCTTTGCTATCGCAAGGTGCATCTATGACTCAAACAGCTTGTACAATTTCCAAACTAAGCTTGGAATTTCCTTCTAAAACACTTTTTAAAAACCTGAAATTTAACCTCAATCAACAACAGCTTTCGGCATGTATTGGTCGCAATGGTTTAGGAAAGTCCTGCATCCTTAAAATCTTACATGAGCAAAATCTGAAAGATCTCCCCTATGAAGGTGAAATTTTATGGAATGTACCACATGCTTATTTATCACAATTTTCTCGACTAGAAGCTGACACGATTGCTTCTGCACTCGGTGTGGAAGATTTATATAACGCATTTCAACGTATCGAAATAGGCAATGCCAGTTTTGAAGACTTTGAGCTGACTGAAAACCAATGGCACCGTCCTGCACTATGGCAGCAACAACTTAAGCAGGCTTCACTTCCAACAGATTTAAATTTCCCAGTCGCTCAGCTGAGTGAAGGTCAAAAAACCAAATTGGCTTTGTGTGCATTATTTTTAAAAACTGGCCATTATTTACTTTTGGATGAACCTAGTAACCATTTAGATGCATCCTCACGCTTATGGCTCATCGATCGTTTAAAAAACCATCCTGCGGGTGCATTCGTCGTCAGTCATGATCGAGAGTTGCTGCAACATGTAGAGCATATCTATGCTTTAAATGAGTTTGGACTCAGTCATGTTACTGGCAACTATGAAGACTACATTCAACAAAATGATCTGCAAAATAAAGCCTTACAGCGTAATGTTTTACAGCATCAGCGTGAGTTAAAACAACTCAAATCACAGCAACACAAAACACAGATGAACGCGCAAAAACGAGAACAACAAGGTCATGCACTACGCAAGTCAGGCTCCCAAGCCAAAGTATTACTCGATTTTAAAAAAGAACAAGCCGGTCAAAGCCTCGCGACAGTTCAAACGCAACAGCAGAAGCAATTGGAAGAAAAGAGATCTCAACTGATTCAGTCACAGCAACTACTTGAACATGTCAAAGAGCAGAAATTCGTTTTTCAACATCACGCTGAAAAAACAGGAGAAATTTTAAGAGTTAAACATTTTCATCGCAAAACATCTCAGCACCTTCCTTTCGATTTGGCCTTACAGGCAGGTGAAAAAATTCATTTAAAAGGAAAAAATGGTATTGGTAAATCTACATTTCTAAAATATCTGAGTCAGATCACATCACAGTCTAGCCATGAATTATTTTTGTCTGTGCATACCCTGTATTTAGACCAAAACTTGAGTGATTTATCACCTGAATTGAGTGTTTTAGACAATCTAGCAAAGTTTAATCCTGAGGTTTCCTCAACGGAATGGCGTAATCAACTCGGTCAACTTAGAATCCGCGGTCAAAAAGCGGAACTACCATTTCACTGTTTAAGTGGTGGTGAACGTTTAAAAGCGACCTTGTTGGGCTTAAATTATTTAACATTGAATATTGAGCTTTTATTGTTAGATGAACCTGAAAACCACTTAGATATAGAGTCTAGAGCGTTATTGGCTCAAGCCATTCAGCATTATACAGGTGCGGTGATCCTCGTTTCACATGATGCATATTTTGTAGAATCTTGTGGCATTCAGAGTAGCGTGCAATTAGTTGAATAACTCTTGCTCACTAGATATATCTAAAAAAGCCAAAGTAGATGAACGTTACTTTGGCGAATTTACTGCTTTAGAAATCGTTCTTATTTAACTGATATTACGCACGTAAAAGTAATTTCGCATTTTTAAAATGCTTTTTCAGTCTATTCGACGGAGTCTTACATCTAGGGTTTAGATAAAGAGATTAGCCTTCGGCTGGAGGTGCTCTTACGAAACAATGTTTCTCATTAGGCAAAATGAGAAGCAAAGCTTCGCAAGGAAACCATCTTGCAGTGCAATGCACCTCACCGACAAAACTCGTTCACTAGCGTCAAATTATTCAAAGTATCGCAAAAGCATTTTTGATGAGAAGTAGTCCTGTCTCAAACAGTTGCAGATGACGTTACCGTGTATCGTTCTTTTATTTGAATCAAATTGCGTTTCTGGTGTTAATACATAACTTCAGCTTCTAATTTAAGATCTCTTAGGACAATATTGCTAAACAATACTGTTTTTTAACGCCCGATTTTCTTCATGATTTTTTGTTTAACATGCTGCTGAAGTGATGCTGAGCGTTCCTTGAACTCGGCTCTCCAGTCATTCGGCACTGAGCATTTCGCGAGGCGAACCCAAACGCTAGCAAATTGTTTGATAAAACTGGCTTCATTATAGTGAATACCATATTCCTCACAAACTGCTTTAATTTTAGGTGCAGCTTCTGCATAGCGGTTTGCAGGCATATCTGGAAATAAATGGTGTTCAATTTGGTGACTTAAATTACCACTGAGTATATGCAACCATTGTGTTCCACTAAAATTACTGGAGCCACGAATTTGACGGAGATACCACTCTGCTCGAGTTTCATTTTCGGTATTGTCCATCTCAAAGTTTTCCGCATCTTCAGTAAAATGGCCATTAAAGATGACAGCGGAAGCCCATAAGCTACGAATCACGTTGGCTACAGCATTTCCTGCAAATACAGGAATCGCATTGGGACCTGCAATAAGCGGGAAAAACACATAATCTTTAATCACTTGGCGCTTAATTTTCTGACGTACATCGGCTGCTTCATGCCATACATCTTTCCAAGTTTTGGTTTTATACGCAATAACATCTTCTAAATGTAAACGTTGAATGCCGACATACCACTCAAAGAAAACCATGAGTTGGGCAGCCAGTGGAATATTAAAAAGGAAACGTGGCTCCCACTTTTGCGATTCACTCACACGAATTAAACCATAGCCGACATCATGGTCCATACCGACAATATTGGTATAGGTATGATGCACATAGTTATGGGTATATTTCCAGTCTTGGCCTGTAGCAATGGTATCCCAATCATAATTAGCACCATTTAAGCTTGGGTCATTTAACCAATCAAACTGACCATGCATCACATTATGACCGAGTTCCATGTTCTCTACGATTTTAGAAATACCTAATAAACCTGTACCCATTAACCAAACCGGTGGAATCCAACCTGCAAACATCAACATGCCACGAGATGCGATCTCGCTATAACGTACAAAATTACGAATTTTATAAATATACGCTGCATCTTTTTCACCTACACTCTGCATGATTTCACGTCGTATTTGCTCGACTTTTTCGCCAAATTCAGCAGTTTGTTCTGGAGATAAATAACGTGACTTACTATTCGGACGAATATATATCGATTGATTCATGATGATGCCCCTGATTTGTTTTTATGCGGCTTGGATTAGAGTTGAATACGTACAGGTGAAATGGCCTGAGAGACACATAACTTGATTTGCGTGTTATTCGCATGATCAATTGCGCCAGTGAGTAAGTTTTTCACTGACCCCTGCAATTTCGTACACGAACAAGTATTACAAATACCCATCCGACAACCATGCGCAGGTTTTAAACCGGCTTTTTCAGCACTTTCCAGTAAATTTCCCTCTGCCAAAAAATCTTGCTGGGCTAAACTAAAAGTAACAGGTTGAGCAGGTACTGAATCATCAGCAATCATTTGAAAGTATTCAGTATTTAAATACTCTGAAAGCCTTAACTCACGATACAATTGCTCAATGCTTTGCATCATTTGCGTTGCACCACAGGCATAGCAATCTCGCAGCTTAAAATCAGGAACCATGTGATTTAGCACCTCTGGTGAGATATGCAATTTGGTTTTCAGCGTATTAATCGCATGTAAATGTACATGGTTAGATTGCTTCGCTAGTTGAATCAATTCATCCAAATAAGCATCATCTCGATTGAAGTAAATCAGGTCAACTGTACGTCCAAGCTGAATGGCTTGTTTAAACAAAGCCATGATTGAGGTAATACCACTCCCTGAAGCAAGCAGTAAAATTGGGCGATCCGAATTTAGCTTTAGACCAAACACACCTTGCGGTTGGGATAATTCAACAACATCACCTGTTTTTAATTGCGTCAGGCAGTTGGACACTTTGCCTTGTTGTTTGACGGCAATCACCACATGACCTGATGTATTGATTTCGACGATGCTATAGCTACGTTGATGACGTACACCATCTTTGACAACTGTCACCAGAACACATTGGCCTGGTCGAGAGTTTGCTGCTTTAAAATTTTGATTCGCTAAAAAACTCAGTTCATAAAACCCGATCCCCACACAACGTGATTTGACTAATTGTGCTTTTACACGTTTGTAGGCCCAAATTGCATCAAATTTTTCTGCAATAAAATCAATAAAATCTTCCCGAATCCACTCAGGCTTGTAACTTGTAGTTGTCATTTTTTGCCTCGGATAATGCATTAATATACATTTGTTTTTTAAATTATGCTTACATTAAGTTTAGTGCTAATTCCCCACCATGTGAATTCGGGACAAAATCTATCATTTGGCATTTTTTATCATTTTATGTCTAACAATCTGTCACTTTTTGCAAATCCAAATTTGAAGTTCTGATTTGTCGTAACAACACAAATAAAAAAAACTAGGCCAAAGCCTAGTTTTTAAAACAGTGAAAATTAACGCATTAATATTTAATGATTAGTAGATAAATCAATAATATTTAAATCAATGTTTAGTCTTCAAAATGCACAACAGAGCGAATTGATTTACCTTCATGCATTAAATCAAACGCTTCATTGATTTTATCCAACCCCATGGTATGGGTCACGAATGGTTCAAGTTTGATCTCACCTGACATGGCTTCTTCTACCATACCCGGTAATTGTGAACGACCTTTAACACCACCGAATGCAGTGCCTTTCCAAGTACGACCAGTAACCAATTGGAATGGACGGGTTGAAATTTCTTGACCTGCACCTGCCACACCAATAATCACAGATTGACCCCAACCACGGTGAGCACATTCCAAAGCAGAGCGCATCACATTGGTATTGCCAATACATTCAAATGAATGGTCGACGCCCCAGCCCGTCATTTCTACAATCACTTCCTGTACAGGACGTTCATAATCTTTTGGATTAACAAAATCTGTAGCGCCAAATTCTTCAGCCAGTTTGAATTTGTCAGGATTGGTATCTACGGCAATGATACGACCTGCTTTGGCTTTTTTAGCACCTTGTACCACAGCCAAACCAATTCCACCTAAACCAAAGACTGCAACTGAGTCACCTTCCTGAACTTTAGCGGTGTTTTTAACTGCACCTAAACCAGTAGTTACGCCGCAACCCAACAAACATACATGTTCATGGTTCGCTTCAGGGTTAATTTTTGCCAAAGACACTTCTGCAACCACAGTATATTCAGAGAATGTTGAACAGCCCATATAGTGATAAATAGGCTGACCATTATACGAAAAACGTGTTGTACCATCTGGCATTAAACCTTTCCCTTGTGTTGCTCGAACAGATACACAAAGATTTGTTTTACCCGATTTACAGAATAAACATTCACCACATTCTGCGGTATAAAGTGGAATAACATGATCACCTGGTTGCACTGAAGTCACACCTTCACCGACTTCAACCACAACACCTGCACCTTCATGCCCTAAAATTGCTGGAAATACGCCTTCAGGATCATCACCTGATAATGTAAATGCATCTGTATGACACACACCTGTATGGCTAATTTTGACTAAAACCTCACCTGCTTTAGGTGGTGCCACATCAATTTCAACAATTTCTAAAGGCTGACCCGGTCCAAAAGCAACGGCTGCACGTGATTTCATGTCTAAAAACATCCTGTATGGCTTATATTAACAGATGAGTTACAGTAACCTCTTTTTAAGCCTAGATACAACCTTAAAACATGATGTTATGATGAATTTTTCAAGGAATGATTAATGCTATTCGAATGATACAATTACGTGAAATAAGTTGTACTGTCGGTTTAACTGTTTCCATCAGCCTATTAACTGGATGCAGCTTACCTAGCAATCAGCCAAAAAAAGATGTCCCTATACAATCACATGCAGAAAAATGGATTACGTCTGCTACGGATTTAGAAAAATTAGAACAAAAACAAACGGCTTATTTAGCATTAGATGATGCCTTCTTAAGCATTGCTTCTCGCCTACATTTGATTCGAAATGCAAAATACACCATCGATTTGCAATATTATATTTGGGAAAATGATGCTATTGGGCATCTGATGTTTCAAGAATTACTGCATGCCGCTGACCGTGGGGTAAAAGTCAGGCTACTAATTGATGATCAAAACGGGACGAAACTCGATCCGACCTTACAATCCCTTTCAGCTCATCCCAACATTTCAATCAAACTGTTTAATCCCTATAAATTCAGAAAATTACGTGTCATTGATTATGCATTTCGCTTAAAGCATATTAACCATCGTATGCATAATAAATTAATTGTTGCCGATGGTTTTATAGGCGTAACTGGTGGTCGTAACATCAGTAATGAATATTTTGATGCCAGTGAAAGTTTTCAATTTACAGATTTGGATATCCTTTTCTATGGGGAAGCCATTCAACAAGCCAATCAAGTGTTTTTGAACTTTTGGAATGATGATTTAAGTTATTCTGTTCAGCAATGGATTGGTGCAGGTACAAAAGAAGAATTAAATCAATTAAGAAAAACATATAAAGAAAATTCAGCAACCTTGACTAAAGATCAGCAGCGCATTAACTATGCACAACAACAACTGGCGGCACAGCTTAAACTTAGACCGGTAAATTGGGCCGAAGCACATTTTATTGCGGATAGTCCGAATAAAATACGTGGTGAAGCCAAAGAACAAGAATTGATTTATAACCAATTTTCCACCTTAATGGGACAGCCCAAAGAACGCATGGAATTGGTTTCGGCTTATTTTGTTCCTACGCAACAAGGCACTGACTTTCTGACGGGTCTTGCAGGTAAAAATGTAGAAGTCCGCGTCTTGACCAACTCATTTTTAGCCAATGACGTCGCTGTCGTTCATGCGTTTTATCAAAAATATCGCAAAGACTTACTCGAAAATGGCGTGAAACTATATGAATTTAAACCTTATATAGAGCGTTCAAAACGCACATGGTATGAGGTCATAACTGGAAATATCATCCCTGCGAAAGGCAAAAATGCCTTTAGTTTGCATGCAAAATTTTTCGATATCGACGGAATGGTGTTTATTGGATCATTTAACTTTGATCCACGTTCCGCAAATTTAAATTCGGAAGTTGGCCTTGTCGTTAAGTCTGATCGATTACAAAACGATATTTCTGCCGCATTAAACCAATATTTACCGCAAATTGCGTATGAATTAAAACTGGATGAAAACGGCGAAATCATTTGGTTAGAGCATCAAAAAAATGGAAAAACCAAAACCTATACCCATGAACCTGAAACAACTCGATTCCAACGATTTAGTATAAAAGCAGTGTCATACCTCCCGATTGAATGGATGATGTAATGACAACGTACTGCTAAATAATTGAATTGCCCTCGTTGAGGCTATTTATTGAAATAATCTGATAAGTTCGATCAAGTCAAAAACGGTCTTAGTCAGTCTCGTTCATATGAGTGCTGGCTTTTGAAAATGACCAAACCATTGACTTCACCAATGAATTCCACTTGACCATACTTAGCTGCTTTCAGCGCGGCTAAATGTTCCTCAACTGACATATACAACTCATGATTTTGCTGAGCATGTGGTGCATATAAATGATCACATACAAAATACACGCCTTGTGTATTTAACAACTTTTTTACAGTCCGATGAAACTCTGCTGCATACGCCTTATGTCTCAATTCATGTAAGGCCTGATGAATAATAATCACATCAAAGGTGCTTTTCTCATTGAAATGAAGAGGTTCTTCCCAATTAGATTGTTTGAAATCCCCTGTTATAAAATTACATTTTAAGCGTTGCGATGCACTTAGTTTTCCTTTTGCCAAGTCATGCATAGCTTCGGAAAAATCAAATGCTGTGTAATCTATATTTGGACAATGATTGATTAAAAACTCAGCCAAATAGCCTGGGCCTGAACCGAGTTCAAGCACGTGCGCATTCGTGTTGAAAGCCAAAATAGAGTCGACATACATTTGAAATATGTCATAACGCCACGGACGTTTAAGATTGACTTCAGCAGCCCATTGTTTAGCTTGGATTGGATCTTTTAAGTCTATGGGGCTTGGTACATGGTTTGTGTGTATATTATTTTCGCAATTCATTTTTCTTAGACTTAATTTAGATAGATTGAATGCTATTTATACATAAAATATCTCAATAAAAGCAAAGGTTTTACTCAAACTTGATGATGCTTTAACATCCACCTCTTATTTTGTTTTATCTCCTCCTAAAGTTTTCTAATGCAATTTTTTGATTTAAGCCGCCAATTTAATTTAAGTGATATTTTAACGCCTTTTACGACACTTCCTGAACTTGGTCATCAAGAATGGTTTTTGTCGAAAGTTCGGGTTGAGCATGACTGCTTATCTGACAATGACATGATTGAAGGCCAAGCTGTACTTAAATCTAATCACAATATTCAAATTGAGTTGGAATGGTTAATTCAAGATACAGGTCATGAATTACAGCTTTTATTTAAAGGCATTGAAACTGCAGCTAGCGAAGAAACTTTGGTGATCGTGAAAGGCGCGCAAATTGTAGATGATGCAAACAAAAAAGTTTCATCCCAGACTCTGAGTTTATGGATCGATGGCACTTTACTGCCTATGCTGCCTCATATTCGCAAAGAAATTAAAGCGCGTTTAAACCTTTGGGATTATGTTGAATATGATGGCTAAGGAGTTGATGTTTATCCATAAGATGCCACGTGTTGAGTATTGAATGTTGCCTGTTTAAATGAGACATATATTTCAAGGTATCTCACAATAACGTAAACTTCCCTAAAGTAAGCCTATATCTTTAAATAAGCTTTGATAGGCTTCAGCTTTTTTTTCCAGTGCTAGTGGATAAGCTCTAGATGATGATGGCATACGGTATAAAGTCAAATCTCTGCCTGCAAATTCGATATGAACAGCATGCCCAATGTGTGGTTTTTCAGTATTTTCTGGCATCGAGAGCATCAAAGTATCAGTCGCCTTGTCTCCCGTCGTCATAATACTGCGGCAATTCGGCATCTGCGTGAGTAACTTCGCAATATCGGTTGGCTGATAAATCTGTAAAAACTTGTCTGATGCATTGCCTTTCAAACGAATCACTTGATAGGCCGTATCAAAAATGCCTATGCCTGTTTCATTTAAAAAATCTCGAATGAGCTGTTCTTTAAAAGTTTTGCTCTCTAGATTGAGAAAATGATTTTTATCCTGAAAAAAACATAGGCCAAAGATTTTCCACATGTCATTTTGGAAATTTGGATAGTAAAAATCCATTTTCCAGCGTGTTTTGGGTGGTGGAAAACTCCCTAGCATCAAGAGTTTCCCATTTGCTGGCAAAAATGGCGCTAATGGATGCGTTTCAATTTGCGGATTCACGTCTGAAATATCTTTGCTCATGTAAATTTAACTTCGCCCAGTGGTTGAATCATAAAATGTCTATGAAAATTGTTCAGTGATTTGTTTTGCTATTTTTTCAGCCCATAACTGATAAATTTCTTTGCTCGGGTGAAAGCCGTCTTTTGCCATTTGTAAATTTTTTTCACGATATTCTTGTAAATCGTATTCAATTAGCCTCGTATTAGGCTTTGTTTTAATAAAATTTTTTAACAGCGCATTCATCTTCTGAGAATATTGTCCAAACAGCCATGACAATGGAAACGGTAAAGCTGGAAACTCATCCATTGGTGGCACACCTGAAATGATCAATAGCTGTGGTTGAAACTTTTCCTCGACAGCTTGATATAAGCGCTGCTGGAGCTTCAACCACTGGTCTGGTTGTTTTAATGCTGTGACATCATTGACACCAACAGAGCTGATCACGACATCAAAGTTCTGCGTTGTGACATTATCCAAAGCATTGATGATTTGCTGGCTGTTACGCCCCGTTGTGGCTTCAAGGCAAAAGTGAACTTGATAATCAGGCGATAAAATTTTAAGCAATTGTCCCAATAGCGCATCTGACTGATGCTCGACGCCGACACCTGCTGCTGCTGAATCACCTAGTATTAATAGCGATAATGGTCGATTACCCTGACCACTCATCCCACAACGTTCTCCCATCGGTTCTGCTAAACGTGGGGTATTTTTTTTCACACGGTAACCTTGGATCAGTAACGCAGGTAACAGCAGCAGTGTTGATACTTTGAGTAGCATAATATTTGGGTAATGATTTAAAGCTTATCGTCTTCATTATTTTAATTAGTTTAAAAAACAAAGCATTGACTCTATTGTTATTTTTCTACATTTTCTTTTTTTAAAAGCACCATTCTGCGGCATATTGCTAGTTTTTTATATTAATAATGATTATCATTTATCTGATTTCATTCTACCTATTTTATTATTTCAATGAAAAAACTTTCCCTACTTTTTTTGGCTTGTTCTATGAGCTTTGCAGTTTCTTCTGCTTTTGCCCAAATTCAAAATTCACCCGCTTTAACCGATACAACAGAAAAAAAACATTTCCCCTATGCTGCTGCATGTGAAGATGTCAAGGCGCAAAGCCAAATATTATTAAACCTACAACATCAGTTAAATCAAAATCCAAAACAACATGCTCAAATTCTTGAAGATTTTTGGAAGCGTGTAGAGCTTATGGGTACACCAATCATTGAAAACTATGATGAAAAACATGACCGTATAATTTTTTTATGGAAAGGTGCGCAGCATAATGTACGCCTTATTGGTGGCCCGAGTAATGACCATGAATGGTTAACACGCCTACCAAATACCGATATTTGGTTTAAAGAATCGATTATTGATCATCGTTACATTGGCAGTTATAGCTTTGCTGTCGATTTACCGAACTTTGAAGGTTATCTGTCAAATTATTGTCCGCATCTGAATCCTAAACTTAAAGAATCAAGAACGCAGCGTCGTGCTGTGATACAAGTACAACGGATTGATCCTTTCAACAAAAACACTTATCTCGCAAGTGATGACACATCAGGCTTGCGTAATGAAAATTTAGTGGCGCTTAAAGATGCCCCGCCTTTTATTGATCCAAAACAATATCCAAATGTGCACCAGCCCCAATTACAAGAGTTTGTTCTAGACAGCAAAATTTTGAATAACTCACGTAAAATCCAAATTTACCAATCTAAAGCTAAGAAAAATCAAAGCTATATCACCGCTATATTTTTTGATGGTCAGCAATATAACGAGTTGCTGAATGTTCCAAAGGCATTAGATATATTAGTTGAGCAAGGTCAGTTACCGCCAATTCAAGCCATTTTTGTTTCTCCACCGAACGATCAGGAACGACCGAAAGAATTAACACCAAATACTAAATTTTCAGCATTTTTTAGTGATGAACTGAAGCCTTGGATTCAAAAAAATGCACCTGCAAAAGTCGATTCGAAGAAAACGGTACTACTTAGGTCAAGTCTTGGCGGTTTAAGTTCAGCTTATTTAGCCTTAGAAAATCCAAATCAAATTAGTCACGTCGTACCTTTATCTGGATCATTTTGGTGGCAAAATGAAGCGACAGACCTCCCAAATGGCATGAGTAAAATCATTCGTGATAAAACCTCGCAACCTAAACAGCATTGGTTTATTACTGCCAATAGTTATGAAAGCTCACGCAATAATAATGAACTGAGTATTTTAGAGACTTCGCCTATTGTTGCAGCCGACTTAAAAAATAAAGGTCATGATGTACATTACAAATCGTATATAGGCGGACATTCCTACGCGGTATGGCAAGTTGCCTTGCAAGATGCACTCAAACATTTTTTTGCGCAAAAGTAGTTTATAAACGTTTAGATCATAAAAAAGCCCTCAATTGAGGGCTTTTTTTGAAGATGGTACTGATTTAATTCCAGCGGTTTATGCGTTTAAAGGTTCCAAAATCATTGAAACGTACACCAACCTCACGCATGACTTGGTGTGCAGTTTTTGCGGTTAGATGACGAATATAAAACGGCTCTTTGACCACAAAATGGTGGATGGCATGGGTCGAACCAAAGTTAAAGCAAAATAATTGCATTGGGAACAACCACCACGGATTTAACACCTGAGTTTGTTTAATGACATCGCGTGGGTCAATATCACCATAATAATGCATATTTGAGCTGATAAATTGCAAGCAGAAAGAGCGTATAAAGTTCGGAATAATCCAAACCACAGCTAGAAAATTAATCGTTGGAATTAATTTCACTAAATTGACTGACCAACTAATACTTTGCCCTAACATCGGAGCAATTCCATTCACCACATGATAAATGACAAATACATACCAAATGCCGTAATAAACAAAACTTAAAGGAAAAAAACCAGTCAGCTGAGAGAAGAATGCAGTTTTACGTTCTTTTTCAGGCTGTTTTTCAATGAATGTCCTAATCATCTTGAACATTTGAAATGGGCGCAAATAAACCGTCATCAATTGATCGCTAATGACCAATATACGACGTAAACCCCACGGCATGCCATTACTAATGCCCCGTTCTTCCAAATCGTATTCTGAACCTGAATATTTATGGTGGTTGAGATGCAAACGACGACGTGCCCAAGGACTAATGGTATTGGGACGTGCTAACCACACCAAAGCCAACATGAGATGGTGAGCCCACGGCGTCTTTTTAAAATACATATAATGAATCAGGTCATGTTCTAATTCATGTGTCAGTGAAGCAAACATCGCCACCAAAATCACACAAGCCCATGCCGGTAAAATGCCAACAGCAAACGCCCAAGCTGAACCCAACATTCCCAGTAGCGCAAAAATAAGGATGGCTGCGCCTATAAAGTTTTGATGTTTTAAAATGGGATATTGCTGACGTAAGTCTTCACCAGCTTTCGTTACGACAGTTCTGACTTTGTTAATTCGCTGTTGATCTGTCATATCGGAAGACATAGACATAGTACAAACCTAAAAATTAATGAACAGTTGTACATTAAAGCAAATTAAAAAAAAGGAAATCGCTATTTTGAGAACAAATCATCGTCTGTTCAAATATTCAACATTTTATTTATTTTCAATATCTTATTTATAAATAATCTGAGTATTTACTCCATTTTTTCTTTGCAAAATCGGCTGCTTTTACTGTCTTTTCATCACAGGTTTTCTGTATTCATTTTAACCTTCAGAAGGTTGTGAATATCATTTGAGAATAAAAAAGCCCCAATATTGGAGCTTTATTATTACATAAAGGTTTAACCCAATTTATTCACGATCTTCAACGGCAATACTTTCATCGCAAGACCTAAAGGCAACCAAGGCCATTGTGGTACATAAGCTTTAACTGGTGCTTTCTCAATGGCTTTTGCTAAAAGATGTGAACCAGTTTTTTCATCGACTTCAAATGGCAGTTTTTTCGCACCTTCATTGATCTCCGTACGAATATAACCAGGGAAAATAGTCGTCACTTTAATTGGGGTATCAATCAGCTCTGCACGAATACCTTCAGCTAGAGCAGCAACACCTGCTTTACTTGCACCATAAGCCGTTAAATGTTTAGGCATACCACGCATAGCACTCATCGACGAAATCACAACCAAATGCCCTGCATTTTGGCTACGGAAAATTTCAACCGCAGCTTCGCATTGCGCCAAAGCAGAGATAAAGTTAGTTTCAACTGTGGCACGGTTAATTTCAAAATTGCCTTTACCAATACGACGACCTTCACCGACACCTGCGTTGACAATAACACGATCAATACTGCCAAAATCTGCTTTAAAGGCACGGAATACTTCAAACACTTGATCGTAATTTGTGACATCGAGGGTTTTCGCAACCACTTTGATGCCATATTGGCTTTCCAGTTCATTTTTTAGCGTTTCTAGACGCTCTAAACGACGTGCGCAAATGGCCAAGTTGTAGCCTTTTTGTGCAAACTCGCGTGCCATTCCTGCACCAATCCCTGAGCTTGCACCTGTAATTAAAATTGTTTTAGCCATGATAATTCCTTTGTTTATCTTAGATCCAAGTCAATAAATTTGGATCAACTGCTTTTATAAAATGGTGTTCATTTAAACTGAGTAATTGCGGTTCATTTCCAACCAAACGCAGTGTTGTCATACTGGTATTGGCAATGGCCCAATTGAGTGCAAATGTTTTTTCTGGACTCAGCCCTAAAATTTTACCTACGGCAACGGAGATCACTCCACCTGAACTAAACACAACAGCATAGCGTGGTTTGGTTTCAGCCAGTTGAGTGCATAACTTTTCTAGCGCTGTTTCGACTCGACTTTTAAAATGTGGCCAAGATTCATCATATTCATGATGAAATTCTCCACCTGTCCAACGCTCAATGGCGCCTTCAAAAATTTTCGATAAATAAGCACGTGGGTTTTCATGCTTAGATACATCTTCTTTTAATAAATGCGGTTGGTTAAATCGAGGTTCATATTGAGCAAAAACTTGCTGATGATTAAATTCATTCCACGCGTTATCTGTATCAACTTGTGCTTCTGGAAAGCATTCAGCCAATGCAAGATTGGCTGTTTGTTGATGACGTTGCATGGAGCCTGCAACCACATAAGGACTTTCTTTTAAAATACGGTCGAAATACTGTCCCAGCACCTTAGCCTGTAGCTCACCATTGGGAGAAAGCTTGTCATAGCTTTCTGCACCAAAAGAAGCCTGACCGTGCCGAATTAAATATATCGTGGTCATTTCCCTAAAATATCCTTCATTTTTTCAATATATTTTTGTGCCACGTCATTGGCTTCAAGTTTTTGCAAACCGATGAGTTTCAAGGCACGAATATGTAAAGCATGGATCACAATCCAAAAATCTTTGAATGCCGGATTATTGGTTTGCTTGTGGTAAAAGCGGTAATAAATTTGCTGTGCAATTACAGCTAAACGGAAAATGCCGAACACTTCATAAAAGGTCCAATTGTCCGTTTGAAGACCAGTTTTATCCAAATAATATTCAACGACTTCTTTACGGCTAAACATGCCTTTTAGGTTGGTCGGCTGACGGCGTGTGGCTTTAAAAATTGCGTTATCGCCACTTTCAACCCAATACGCCAAAGCAGAACCTAAGTCCATCAATGGATCACCCAGTGTTGCCATTTCCCAATCCAATACGCCAATCACTTGGGTTGGGTCATTTGGATCTAATATCACGTTATCAAAACGCCAATCGTTATGAATTACACAGGTTTTAGAGTCAGCAGGAATATTGTCTTTGAGCCAATTACGGACATATTTAAACGAAGGAACATTTAAGGTTTTGGCTTTTTCATAGCGTGCGTCCCAACCTTCCACTTGACGACGACAGTACCCGTCGCCCTTGCCTATTTTTTCTAAAGCTGTACCTTCATAAGGCACTTGATGCAGTTCAATTAACTTATCGATGACGTTGGTACACAACGCTCGAACTTGAGTTTCATCAAAATTGATTTCTTTGGGTAAGTTTGCACGTGGAATGATACCTTCTACGCGCTTCATCACGTAGAAATCACAGCCAATCACTGATTCATCCTGACATAGCGCCACCATTTCAGGGAGCACAGGATAAAATTCAGATAATGCCTTCTGTACATTATATTCACGTGCCATATCATGTGCAGACTTGGCTTTGGTGCCTTTCGGTGGACGACGTAAAATTAAATCAGCATTGTCGTATTTTAAGCGATAAGTCCAATTTGATGCACCGCCTGAATATTGAGTGACTTCTACAGGCCCTTCTATTTCAACGCCATGTTCAATCAACCAATTTCCTACAGCACGTACATCCAGTTCTTCACCCTCACGAACTGAACCGCCTACATCGATCACTGACATGCTTTTCTTCCTAAATTTGAATCTATCATGATGATAAAAATATAATTTTCTATAGTTTTATAGCATGGACAACTCGGGGTTGCCATGCCAAATATGTGACTACAACTTGTTTATTTTTTACGACGGCTGCTATAACCGCGCTTCGCCAATTCTAATTTTGCAATCATGCCTTTATGCACTTCATCAGGGCCATCAGCTAGACGCAGTGAACGTGCTTGCGCAAAGAAACCTGTGAGCGGTGTATCTCTAGAAACCCCAGCACCACCGTGAATTTGAATCGCCATATCAACAACTTTTTCTAAGACACTCGGCGCGACCACTTTAATGGCAGAAATCTCGGTTAATGCAGCCATATTCCCAAGAGTATCCATTTTATATGCTGCATAAAGGGTCAGTAAACGTGCCTGATCAATCGCAACACGTGCTTCTGCTACGCGTTCTAAATTTCCACCGAGTTTTAAGATTTCTTTACCAAAAGCAGTACGGCTCATACCACGGTCAATCATCAGTTCTAGCGATTTTTCGGCAGCACCAATACAACGCATACAGTGATGAATACGGCCTGGGCCTAAACGACCTTGTGCAATTTCAAAACCTTGACCTGCACCGCCAATAAAGTTTGCAACAGGAACACGTACATTTGTGAAGCTAATTTCACCATGTCCATGTGGTGCATCATAATCACCAAAGACTGGAAGCATACGTTCGATTTTCACTCCAGCAGTTTCAACTGGTACTAAAACCATTGAATGCTGATGATGACGGTCTTTGCTTTCATCTGGTGTATGCGCCATAAAAATAATGATTTTAGCATTAGGATCACCTAAACCTGAAGACCACCACTTACGGCCATTCAATACAATTTCGTCGCCTTCAACGACAGCCGTAGCTTCCATATTGGTGGCATCACTTGAAGCAACAGCAGGTTCTGTCATACAAAATACCGAACGGATTTTGCCGTCTAGTAATGGTGTTAACCATTGCTGCTTTTGTTCTTCGGTACCATAACGCCAAATCACTTCCATATTGCCGCTGTCTGGTGCATTGCAATTGAATACTGTAGGTGCAAGTAAGCTACGGCCTGAAAGTTCTGCGATGTGTGCATATTCTTGTACAGATAAGCCTTGCCCAAGTTCAGGACAAGGTAAGAACATATTCCATAAGCCTGCAGCTTTGGCTTTATCCTTTAAAACCTCTAACTGTGCCGGCCATTGCCATTTGGTCCAATCACCACCTTGGTTCAACTCATGAACTTCTGCCCAAAACTCAGTTTCTACAGGCTCAATTTCATCTTTAATAAATTTTTTTGTTCTTTCAATATAATCTTGTGCACGTGCTGAAAGTTCAAACATGACAATATCCTTTAAATATTATGTTCTTTACGCTTTACAACACCATAACCTGAAATCTAATATGAACAAAATGATTTAATTCAATAGATGAACATGAATAGTATTCATAAAAACACCGTCATTGATATGGGTGTTTTCCACCGTATGGATATCAATTTATATCCACTGTATATCGCAGTTTATGAACAAAAAAGCATTTCAAAAGCAGCACAAATTTTGTGTATTACTCAGTCTGCAGCGAGTCATGCACTTCAACGTTTAAGACAACATTTACAAGATGACTTATTTGTACGTGCTGGAGCAAAAATGCTCCCGACTCCATTTGCTGAACAGATTTATCCCGTAATTAAAAATGCGCTTATTGCGATTCAAAGTATTTCTATCCAAAAACAACAATTTACTCCTTCAATGGTACAGAGCTTAAAAATTGCGGTACATGATGAAATTGAACCGATTATTTTTCCTAAGTTAGTTGAACACTTTCAACAGCAACAGTTTCAGATCCAATTTTCCAGTATTAAATTAGACCGCAAAACCATTGTGGCTGACCTTGCTGCACAGCAAATCGATTTTGCGATTGATCTTGAGCAAAACTTTGGTGAAAAAATAAATTTTCAAACTTTAGTTGAAGACCAATTCGTGGTTTGTAGTCAACATTCCAAGATGGATGAATCTATTTATCTTTCTGCTCCTCACATTGGGGTTTCTTCCCGACGTGCAGGTGTATTAGTTGAAGATATTTATTTAAATCGTAAAAAACACTCTAGAGAGATTTTTTTACGCTGTCAGCATTACTCTACTGCGCTACAAATTTTGGCACAGCAACCCAAGGCGATATTGACGATTCCGCAAAATATTTTGACGCATTTACAGGTTGCTCCCGAACTGAATATTTTTGATGTACCTGTAGACTTGCCGAAAATTAAATTAGGGATGTATTGGCATAATGATTTGGAATTAAATTCACGGCATGTTTTTTTGCGAAGCGAAATTTCTAAAATATTTACTTAGGCTATTTTCAATGGGACACCACTTTACTTAGGCTATTTGCATGTATTTAGATAGAGTTTTGCGTGATGAAACTTGCTGTATATTTATAGATCAAATGCTGATTATTTAAGGTATTTTTAACTGACCGTCGGTTTATTCGACAGCCATATATCATGAGTTCTTATAAAATCTAAACTCCTGTTTTTATGCGATATGACCTCGTTCATATCATTGTGTATGCTTTCAAATCTCTCCGCGAATTGGCTCATGGCTTTAGGTGCAGTACTGTGCCTGATCACAGTCTATGTTCTTTATAAAGTCACCATTTTCTTAAAGGATTTTTTCCAACCTTTTAAGAAAGGAAAATCTTACCTCTGTCGTGTATCTGATATTAGTGATGGCGACACCCTCACCTGCTATCGGATGAATCTAAGACGTTCTAAAACCAAACTTCGCTTTGCTTATGTGGATGCGCCAGAATCGACACAAGCCTACGGTAAAGAGTCAGCCCGCCTGATCAAATCCATGGTTTACAAGAAATTTGTTCGCGTAAAAATCACTGATGTAGACCGTTATGGCCGCTGCGTTGGGGTTATTTATCGCTATCGTAAATGCATGAATGAAGAAATGGTAAAACGTGGTGCTGCGTGGGTTTACGAAGAATACATCCGTGACCAAAAGCATTTGCACTATATGATGAATTTACAAAGCAAAGCACGTAAACAAAAGAAAGGTTTGTGGAAAGCCAGTCGTCCAATGCGCCCTAAAGAGTATCGTAAATTACATAAATAACAGACCACAGTGCAGCATGGCTAAGGAATATTTGATGACTTAGCCATGTCTAATATTTGACCTTTTTTTACTTCGCTATACAATAATGCTGCCCTTTTGGGCATAGAAAATAAATTAGATAATTAAAATTGGAATAATAATGACTGAACTTACTTCAAGCGAATTGAATCCGTTTCAACAAGATCAAAATATTCAGCCTCAAATTCAAAAAGCCGATCATCCCCTGTCTCCTGAGGGACGTTTTGGCCGCCTGTCTTATTTAGCGTGGCTATTTATCATTAGTATGATTTATACCTGCCTATTGGGCATCAGCGTCGCGCTGGGACTTTTTGCATTTTTCAATTCAGCAGAACGTAGTATTGAAGCACTTTTTAATTCATTCTTAGGACTCAGTGCAATCGCACTGATTGTCGTTTCCATCGTTGCAATGTTTGTCGCAATGATCTGCATTACGATCCGTCGTTTACATGATCTAAATAAAAGCGGTTGGCTCTGTTTAATTTTTCTCATCCCACTCGTCGGTACCATCTTTAGCATTTATGTGATGGCTGCAAAAGGCACTGATGGTGAAAATAAATATGGCATTAAGCGTCCAACGGAACAAACAGAGAAAGTTATTGGGTCATTGTATCTAATCCTGATGATTGTTTATTTATTGGTCATGATCCCATTGATGTTCAATATGCAAAGTATGATGAGCAATTTAGAACAAGCCCAATTACAAGAACAAGCAATGATGTCTGAAGGTGAACCTGAAGAATTAACGGATGAACAACTTGCGGCTTATTTAGAGCAAGCTGAATCAGAAGGTGAAGAACTTGCTTATGCAGATGGTGAAAGTGTAGAAATTTTAGAAAATGCAGACAGCTCAGCAGAAGATGCTGCAATTGCAGCTGCAGAAGCTTCTGTAGAATAAACACGCATTGTTTAGGGCATAAATGAACAATATGTATTGCAAGATATGCTTTGTAAGAAATGTTATGCAAGAAAACCTGTGTGCGCACAGGTTTTTTTATACCTGTTATTTATGCTTTAAGTTGTTCACTTGAATTCAAAATAAATTAGGCGTAAAGTTGCGATAATTTAGTTACCCTAGTTAACTATCATGAATTCCACATTAGGTTTCCGCTCTTCACTTCTACGCTGTGCGCGTCTTATGAGTGATGAAATCAACACGATTTTATTGCCCTATCAATTGAACTATTCACTTTGGCAAGTCATGTTTGTCATCCGTGAAAAAACCGCTTGTACATCTATTGAAATTGCGGAATATTTAAATGTATCCAAGCCATCCATCACTAAGCGTGTCAAAATTCTTGCACAGATGGATATTTTGGCACATGTGCAAACTGACGATAAACGTCAAAAGAAAATGATGCTCAGCGAGACTGGACGTGAGTTATTTCAGCAATGTGCAAAAGACATAGATGCCTTTGAGCAGCGCCTGATCGCGCCATTAGCTAGCCAAGATATCCAACATTCCATTCAAATTTTACACCGTCTCATGCAAGAACTTGAACAAAGCACTGTAGGTGATGATCATGCAAGATAAAGCACCACTTTGGACTCGAAATTTTATTTTAGTCAGCGCCATTAACTTCCAATTGGTTTTAACCTTTTATCTCTTGGTTGTGGTGATCGTGGGCTATGCGGTGGCTGAATTGGGTGCGACTACAGCCCAAGCAGGTTTAGTTTCAGGCTTGTTCATTGTCGGCACATTGGTCGGGCGTTTATTGGTAGGCAAGTTCCTAGAACGCTTTGGACGTAAAACGACACTGATCGTTGGTTTAATTGGCTTTTTAATTTTTTCTGGTTTTTACTTCATTCAGTTTGGCGTCGGCATGTTGCTCTTCATACGCTTTATGCATGGCTTTATGATGGGTATGGCATCAACAGTGCTGGGTACCTTAATTGCCCAAATCTTACCAGCGACACGTCGCGGTGAAGGCATTGGCTACTACAGCATGAGTAGTACTTTAGGTACGGCTATTGGGCCATTTCTTGCCATTTGGATGATGTTACATATTGGTTATCATGCGATTTTTATCGTTTCTACGATTATCGCATTGAGCTGCCTATTGGTTGCCTTGCTGATTCAAGTGCCCGATTTACCCAAAATCAATAAACCTCTTGATACTGTTGAAGCCGTCAAAAAACCGAGTTGGATTGCTCAATTTGTAGAACCTAAAGCATTACCGATATCATTCATCATGCTTTTCGCTTCAATCTGCTATTCAGGCGTTTTGTCTTTCATTAACTTCTATGCCAAAGAAATCGATTTGGTTGAAACAGCCTCGTTTTTCTTTTTGATGTATGCCATTGCGATTTTAATTTCTCGCCCATTTACAGGCCCGTTGATGGACCGTAAAGGTGAAAATGTAGTGATCTACCCTGCTTTTGTGATTATGGGCGTGGCATTGGTATTACTCAGCATCACTCAGAGTTCATGGATGCTTTTACTTTGTGCAGGCCTACTTGGACTCGGTTATGGCAATATTCAGTCGGTCTGCCAAACAGTTGCCGTGAAAAGTGCACCGCTTGAACGTATGGGCTTTGCCACTTCGACTTTCTTTATCTTTTTAGATGCCGGCTTAGGCTTTGGACCATACTTTATCGGTAAATTGCTCGACCATATTGGTTACTCACAATTGTATTTGTATAGCGCATTTGCTGCCTTTGCATGTATTGGTGCCTACTACATTTTACATGGTCATTATGCCGTTCGAACCGCTTAAACTGTATTTAAACATCAAATCGTCGGCTGAAACGTCGACGATATTCTAAGGGGCTCAGCCCAGTTTTTTTCTGAAATAACCGTCGAAATGAGCTTGGGTCACTATAGCCAACATCTCGCATAATCAGATCTAAAGCATGTCCCGTTTCTTCTAAACGCTTTCGTGCAGCTTCAATCCGTATTAATTGTAAGTATTGATTGGGAGGAATATCCAAAGCCGTTTTAAAATGTCGAATCAATGTCCTCGTTGTCACATTAAACTGCGCCGCAAGTTCATCTAAGACTATATTTTCATGATAATGCTGTTCCAACCAATCTTGAACTTTTTGCACTAAACCATCCTGATGCGGTTTAGATATTTTCAATAATGAATAGGACAACTGACTATCACGACGATAATCCAATACAAATGATTTTGCCGTGTGGATTGCTGTTTCAAAACCATAAAAACGTTCTATTAGATGCAGCCCCAAATCAAACCATGCTAAGCCGCCGCCAGCACAGTAAATATTTTGATCATGGCTAATGAGCTGATCTGCATTCAGTTTGACCAAAGGATAGCGTTCACGAAACATTTGCTGAAAGCCCCAATGCGTCGTTGCCTGCTTACCATCTAAAAGCCCTGCTTCTGCCAGAAAAAAATTACCCGTACAGTTTCCTGCGATCAGTCCGCTCTGCAATTGCCGAGTTTTTAATAATTCGATCAGTGCTGCGTTTTGCGCTAAAACATCTAAGATCGGCGCGCCTATCGTTGGGACAATGATGACATCTGCATCTGTTATTTCAGAAAATGCTAAATCTGCATAAAGCTTGATGCCATTGATACATTGCACAGCTTGAGCATGTTGTGAGGCAATTTTGACCTGAAATAGCCGCTGCACATTTTGTTTTTGAATCCGGTTCCAACTGACTCCCGCCATTGCAAATAGATCAACAACCCCAGTAATCGCAGAAGCCAAAGCACCATCATATGCTAAAATTATGATTTTCTTCATTTAAAGTTCAAATTATCAAAATGTCATTTTTGACTTATTAAGTGTCATTATTGACAATTCTATATCTAAAAATCAACTGCTAGGCTTAAGCCATAAAATTCGACCCGATTAGAGATTGATCAATGGCGCAGTTAATCAATGACAAAGATTTAAATTTTTTGCTATTTGACGTGTTTAAAGCGCAAGACTTAACGCATTACCCACGTTTTGCTGAGCATGATGTTGAAACCTTCAAAAGCATCCTAGAAACTGCACAAGGTATTGCTCAAGACTTTTTTGCACCCCATAACGCAACAGCCGATCAAAACGAACCTACGTTTGATGGTCAACAGGTTAAAACCGTTGCTGAAGTCAAAACGGCATGGAAGCAATTTGCAGATGCCGGCTTGCTTTGTGCACAGCATGATTATGATGCAGGCGGTATGCAACTTCCGACTTTGATCAACATGGCTGCAAATGCTTATTTCATGTCAGCAAATCCTTCATCAGTGGCTTATTCATTTCTAACCGCTGCGGCTGCAAATGTGATTCAAGCTTTCGGTACGACTGAACAAAAAGATAGGTTTGTACCGCATATGTTCAGTGGTCGCTTTGCAGGAACGATGGCCATGACTGAACCTGATGTGGGTTCATCTTTAGGTGATTTGACCACAAAAGCTATACCGCAAGCCGATGGTACCTACCTCATCAAAGGCCAAAAGATGTTTATTTCAGGGGGTGACCAAGACATCACTGAAAATATCGTCCATTTGGTCCTTGCTCGCATCCAAGATGCACCTCAGGGCGTAAAAGGTATATCTCTGTTTATTGTTCCGAAGTTTAAAACCCTGAGCGATGGTTCACTTGCAGGCGCCAATGACGTTCAACTGGCTGGCTTATTACATAAAATGGGCTACAGAGGTACAACATCGACAGTACTGAGCTTTGGTGAAAAAGACCAATGTACAGGCTATCTGATTGGTGAAGCAGGTGCTGGTCTTAAATATATGTTTAAGATGATGAATGAAGCACGAGTCGGTGTCGGCTTAGGTGCAGCCATGATTGGATACCGTGGCTATTTAGAGTCACTCGAATATGCCAAAAACCGTCCACAAGGTCGCTTAGTATCAGATAAAAATCCTGCCTCAAAACCTGTCAATATTATTCAACATACAGATGTTAAACGGATGCTTTTGGCACAAAAATCCTATGTGGAAGGCGCACTCGCATTATGCCTATTTGCTGCACGATTAATTGATGAACATCAAGCCGCTAACAATGAAGACAGCGCGTTGTTATTAGATTTGATTATCCCTGTCGTCAAATCATTCCCTTCCGCCTATGGACCAAAAGCCAATGATTTAGCCATTCAAGTTTTAGGTGGCGCGGGCTATACCCGTGAGTATCCGCTTGAACAATGTTATCGCGACAACCGCTTAAATCCGATCCATGAAGGTACATTTGGTATTCAATCTTTGGATTTGTTGGGTCGTAAGCTTTGGCAGCACAACAGCAAAGGTTTGATGCTGTTATTACAACGTATGCAAAATACGATTGATCAAGCTCAACATCCAAAAACGGAAGCGCTTGCAGCGATTTTTTCAGCGCATTTAAACACGGTGAAGAAAACCACACAAAGTTTGGGACAAGTCCTCGCACGAGGTCGTGTCGATCAGGTACTGGGTAATTCTGCCTTGTATCTAGACATGATGGGCAAAGTCATCATTTCATGGCTATGGCTTGAAATGGCTAATCAAGCTCTTGTGAAATTTGAACATTCAGATTTAGCTGAAGATCAACAATTCTTAGCAGGTAAATTACAAGCCGCGCAATATTTTATCCGCTGGGAGTTACCTGAAATAGAACATCAAGCCAAGTTATTGCTAGAACTTGATGATACTTGCCTCAACATGCAAGAAAGTTGGTTCTAGCCACCCGTTTAGCTCAGTCCTCAATGGGCTAATCTGGACAAGGTTTTCACGGATGAAAATCTTGTCCAACCCTATCTATTTCAATAAAACTGCAATAAAAAAAAGAACTTAGATTTCGTTCCTTATTTATCAAAATTGAGTGCTATACATCGCAATTATTGGAAGACTTTAAAACGAGCGGCATCATCCATATAGCCTTTTTCTTTCGCTTCACCTTCCACTGAACCAAAAACCAATTGAGCACGAAGTTTCCAATGCGCAGGAATGTCCCATTCAGCATGCACTTGTTCATCCACAATTGGGTTGTAATGCTGTAATGATGCGCCTAAACCTTCGGTATGCAATGCGGTCCAAGTCGCAAATTGGGCAATGGCAGTTGAATGTTCGGCCCAAATTGGAAAGTTTTCTGCATAAGACGGAAACTGTGCTTGTAGACCACTGACCACATCTAAATCTTCAAAGAACAAAACTGTACCCAAACCTGCTGCAAAACTTGCCATTTTCGCCGTCGTCTTCGCAGCACTTTCTTCATCTTTTGCATAAGATTTTAATTTGTCAGCGACTAAGCCCCAAAATTTTTCGCTTTCACCATTAAATAAAATAACAGCACGAGAAGATTGTGAGTTAAATGAAGACGGGCTTTGTTTAATCGCTGTTTGGATCAAATCAGTTAAATATTCTGTGCTTTGGCTTACATTGTCCCCAATAGCATAAATAGTGCGACGTTTGCGAATCAGGTCAATAAACTGATTTGACATATAAAATGGTCCTTTAAAATAAAATGTGCAGATGAGTCAGAAACATTTGGAATGATAAGTATCGCGACTTTCCAAATGTTTTGAATGCTTTACTTGCTTGATGAGTCACTATGAAACAGTCATTTGCCGAAGTAAATCTGAAGTTCTGCTGTACATATAAAAAATCCTCCTAAGCGGAGGATTTTTCGACTAAAACTTTGTACAGTTTAGAATTTTGCTTCTAATACATTCGCTGACACTTGGTTTTTCCAAAGCTCACGTAAAGTCGGTAGATAGAATTTTTCACCTAACTCAACCAACTCTGCATCAATTAAACCATGAACTTCGTGCATGAATAGATAATCCAGTTCAACAGTTTGTAATTTTGACTGTGCTTTTTTATATTCTTTGCGCTTTTGCTGTGCTTTTTTTACCAAGTTATCTGCATAAGCACGGTCTTTATATTGGGCAATAGCATTCAAACGTAGTTCGATTACGCCCCAACCACTGAGTAGCAATTTAAATTTTTCAAAATCTGTCGTTGTCGATTCCCAGCTCATTTCTTCTAGATTTTCATTTTCAGGCAAAACTGGTAGCAAAAGCTCCATAACACTTGGGAAAATCTTTTTAAAATTCAAAACAAATTTAACAGGATGCTCGCCCGGATAGTCTTTAAATTGAACGTTCTTTTGGACATCTGTCAAATAGATGGTGAGCATTGGGGGAAATCCTTAAATAAAACACTGTCTTGCAAATATTTATTCAAACAAATGTCAAATAGCAACGAAAACAGAAAAAGAAAGGCATTTTAACAAGTGTGCCAATGAATTCAAAGCCCAATCCAATGAATTACTCGCTTCATCATCAGGCCTTTCTTCATTTTGTTCGTTCCCCTATTTTTAATAAATCGTCTGGTTTCTATACATACATTTCAAGATGAATATGAATCCAAAGAATCTGTGTTAGGCAATAACTAGTTGAAAAATAATTCAATCATATATCCAATAAAAAGAGAGGCTGAATATGAATCAGCCCCTCTTTTTATTTTCAAACACTCTAGATGAATGATCTCAAAACAATTTATTTGGTATTGGGTGAAACCATTTGCTCAGGACGAACCACTTCATCAAATTGCTCTGCAGTGACTAAACCGAGTTCTACCGCAACTTGTTTTAAGGTTTTTCCTTCTTTATATGCAGTTTTAGCAACTTTTGCAGCATTTTCATAACCAATCACTGGGTTGAGTGCCGTAACTAACATTAATGAGTCATGTAAGAAATGATCGATTTTTTCACGGTTTGGCTCAATGCCTACTGCACAGTGGTCATTGAAGCTATTACATGCATCGCCGAGGAGTTGAATAGATTGCAATAAGTTAAAGGCAATAACAGGCATAAACACGTTTAATTCAAAGTTACCCGATGCCCCCGCAACATTAATGGTTGTGTCATTTCCAAGTACTTGAGCAACCACCATCGTCATGGCTTCACTTTGAGTTGGATTGACTTTACCTGGCATGATGCTTGAGCCAGGCTCATTTTCTGGAATGCGTAGCTCACCAACACCACAGCGTGGGCCACTGGCTAACCAGCGCACATCATTGGCGATTTTATTTAAACTTGCAGCAAGTGTTTTTAACGCACCCGACGCAAATACAGCTGCATCACGCCCTGCAAGTGCTTCAAATTTATTTGGCGCAGTGACAAATGGCAGACCCGTTTGTTTCGCAAGTTCTGCTGCTGCTTTTACAGCATATTCAGGATGTGCATTCAGACCTGTACCGACCGCTGTACCACCTAGTGGTAATTCATACAGTCCTTCTAAAGCTTGATTTAAACGCTTCAAACCATGATCTAGCTGTGAAACATAGCCGCTAAACTCTTGGCCTAATGTTAAAGGCGTTGCGTCCTGTAAATGTGTACGGCCAATTTTAACAATATCTTTAAATTCGTTAGATTTTGCTTCTAAGGTATTACGCAGTTTTGTTACTGCAGGAATTAAAAGCTCATTGATTTGTAAACTTGCAGCCACATGGATTGCAGTTGGGAACGAATCATTGGTCGATTGAGCACGATTTACATGATCATTGGGATGGACAGGTTTTTGTGAACCCAATGGATTGCCTAGTTTTTGATTGGCAATATTGGCAATTACCTCATTACAGTTCATATTACTTTGCGTACCTGAACCAGTTTGCCAAACTACCAGTGGAAATTGTGCATCCCATTGACCTAAGATCACTTCTTCGGCTGCATTGACGATATAACCAGAAAGTTCCTGAGGGATTTGACCCAATGCTGCGTTAGTAATCGCTGTTGATTTTTTCACGAGACCCATTGCACGAATCATTGGACGTGGTAAACGTTCACCACCAATTTTAAAGTTTTGCAAACTACGCTGTGTTTGTGCACCCCACATCGCATCGCTAGGTACTTCAACATCGCCCATTGTGTCATGTTCAATACGTGTTTGCATAAATGACCTCATATCCTTATCTATAAACTTGAACGTCTGTGCAGAATCAAATTCTGCTGATAAATACAGTTTAGGTAACTTGCTTAGATTTGTAAATAATAACCATTATCAATTATAAGTGGTTTATTTGATAATCTTTATCGTGATTTTATAAAGATTATCATGCACAATGATTAAATTTATCCAATACAAGACGAGCTAATTCCCTCTTAATGTTTGTTGATAGAAACGCCATTCATCTTCTAGCATTTTCTTTAAATCTTGTTCAGGCTGCCAATCAAAAGTACTTTTCGCTTTCTGTGTACTTGCCCCAAGCTGGTCATATTCATGGCTTGGGTAAAAACTAGATTCGACCGTCTTAATCTCCGCCTGTGTCACTTCTGAAAGCGTATCCAACAGTTGCTGTATCGAAACCAATTCACCTGAAATATTAAAGGCCTCACAGCTGAATTGTTGCTGCGACAACCATTGCAAACATTGCCACACCGCCTTACAGCAGTCGAGTACATGCAAGAAACTCCGTTCCACAGTACCATCTTCAGTTTTGGCTTGTTTGCGAAGTTCGATAAAGTCTCGTTGTAAAGCCCCGACTTGCATCGCAAGCGGCACAATATTTTTTGGCAATGGCGCAACAAACTCACCTAAAACTGCATGTTCGAATGCACCTGCGACGTTTCCTAAACGCAAAATCGCAATTTTCCACTCATTATCAGTACGTGCCGTATCCCGTATAATTTCTTCCACCATTTGTTGAGATTTCACATAGGGATTTGGATAGGTAAAATTGATTTCTGTGTCTTCTGTTAATTCTGCCGACGACTGTCCATATACCGCTAAACTTGATAAATGGATCAGTGTTCGTACACCTGTTCGCTGCATAGCACGCAGCAAACTCATGATACAACTGACATTATCATTATAATATTCAAGTGGTTTAAGGACGGATTCTTCCAATGACTTAAAGCCTGCCGTATGAATGACAGCATCGACGTTATATTGTTCAAATACTTTATTGAGTGCGGGAGTATTGCGAATATCGAGTTTGACAAAAGGCACATACATACCTGAAATAAATTCTAGTCGTTCAAGTGTTTGTAAATTCGCATTGGATAAATTATCCACAATAATGACTTCTTGACCTTGAGCCATTAAACTCAAGGCTATATGTGAGCCTATAAAGCCTAAACCACCAGTCACTAAAATCATTGTTTAGATACTCCTTATAGTTATCAAGCTTTTACAAATCTTTGGCATCATCTCGGTGTCGTCACCAACTTATCTACAGATCTAAATTTTGAAACTTCGCCTCAGCATTTTTCATGAGCCGAACAATCTGCAAGAGCATTCTTGTTTTATCTTACTGCTTTAGAATTTTGACTGTGTTGCAGTTATGGATATTAACTGTATTTGATTTACGACAAATGACCTCGCTAGCGATCCAATTTGAAGACATCACAATTATTCGTGGCATTTGAGTGAACGCGTTTAGAAGAAGATATTTAAAAATAGTCGCACGGCAAACATATTACACAGCAACAAAATATTAGAGATGATCTTATCGAATGAGCAAATTGAATTGAGCAGTCTGACTATTTTTTGAGGTATAGGATCTGGATGTGAACGCCAGATGAATTATCAGAAATATTCATCTGGCAAGATGTTGGCAATGTAACTATAGCAGCAGCAAAAGTTTGAAATCGCAAATATCTAGCAAACTTAATTTAGCGGATATAGCCTTTTTTGATCATGGCTGAAAATAGAAATTCGTAAACTTTTAAGATCATGCTCACCAAATAAGACCCATATTTTCGCCATAAAGACAGTCCAACAAAATTCAGTAAAACCGCAATAAACAGCGCTCCCGCCATATCCATTGGATAATGCACACCTAAATAGACTCTCGACCATGCCACAAGAAAAGCGAATGCGAGAAATACATAGCCGACTGTTTTTTGCTTTGAAAATATATAAGAAAATGCAATCGTACTAAAAAACAGCATGTGATCACTCGGGAATGATCCATTCGGTGAATGTTCTATAATCGTGCGTCCAACATCCAAGACAAAGGGTCTAGGATAGTAAAAGAAACTTGAAATCACTTGGCTGATTAGAAATGCGACAATTGTAAAAACAGTGGCTTTAACGATTTGTTTTTTGGTGTCAAAACTGCCTTTAAACCAAGCCAAAAACATCAAAAGAATCACGATATAAAATAGATCATTGGCAATAAATATGGCAAAAGAAATAGTGAAATCTAAAGCATTGTCCGAAGCATTGATTGAATTAAATAAACTTAAATTAAATTTCTCTATATTCATGAGATGGTTTAAAAAATGAAAAGATCATAGCATTCTACAAAATCAAAAATTGCGTTTTATTCATATAAAGATTTTTCAGTATGTAACCGCACAGTTTATTTATGAAAAGTGTTAGCTTGAGGCTGAATCCCAAATAAACCAAAAGTTATATTTGAAGAAAAATTGGCAATGACTTCGCTGCCTAAATAAGCAAAACTTCGTAAATATTCAGATCATTGAGTAAATCATTGTATACTAGCTTTTTCTTCTGAACTCAGAACAAACTGTCGATCTAGACCGTTTATTCATTTAGTGAATTTCGATGAGTACTCTATTACTAATTACCTCCTCACCTACTTCGATATTGGCTTGGCATGCTTTGGGTCTTGCTCAAGCGCTGAAGCAGAAAGACGAAAACTTTCGGGTTTTTTTCTATCAAGATGGTGTAAATGTGGCAAATGCACTGCAATGGGTGCCAGATGATCAACGCAAACTCAGCAGTGAATGGCAAAAACTCGGCATTTGTTTACCTGTTTGCGTAAGTGCAGCGCTCGCACGTGGGATCACAGATCAGGAAAATGCACAGCGTCACAATATTCAGCAACATAATCTAGCTGAACAATTTGAACTTGTAGGCCTAGGCGAACTTGCCGATGCCGTACAAGCTGCCGACCGTTTATTGCAATTCTAAGTATTTTGATTGCCGCGCATTTGTAGCATTGAAAAGGAAAATTACGTGAAATCTGTACTGGTTGTTTTAACCCATGCAAATCTTGCAAGCTTACAAGTACATGAAAGTCTTTCTGCGACCATGGTGCTTGCAACCTTCGGCTGTGACGTTAAAGTGTTGCTCAAAGATGCTGCGCTGAGCTTACTTCAAGCTGAACAAGAGTTTAGTCAGCTCAAGCATGCATTTAAACTCGCATCCAACATGGTTGATAGCTTTGAGTTTTATGATCTCACCCCGATTTATATTGAACAAAAAAATTCACAGCATCCATTTGTGATCAATAGTGAACAAGAACTTGAGTTTGTTCACTTCAATACTGAATTGATTCAACAATTTGATCATGTGTTGTATTGGTAAAAGAGGAATGATGATGTCAAATTCTACGCTGTATTTAGTCCAAGCCAGCTATGCCAATACCCTACAGCACATCCAGCAGTTAGCCAGTTTAATCAATCCTGAAGATGCAATCATCCTGATGGGTGAAGCAGTCTTACATATTGCAGATGAACAAATTCAGCAATTTGGCACATGTTATGTACTTGAAAATGATGCTGAAATTTTAGATAAAACTATGAATTATAGTCATATGAAAGTAATCGACTATGCCGCTTTTGCTGATCTATGCCTTGGATTTAAAAGATGTATTTCACTCAAATAAATTGAGTAAAAGCGATCCATTTCTACAATCTTCTCTTTTGGAATGAATATGAATCTTGAATTAGACCAAGATGGCCATTTGGTGGATTACACTATTTGGAATGAAACTGTTGCCCAAGAACTGGCTAAAAGTTTAGAACTTGAGTTAAGCCCTTGGCATTTTGAAGTTTTAAAAGCTGTGCGACAGTTTTATCAACAGTTTGGTCACTCACCGGCAACTCGCCCACTCATTAAATTTTTAATGAAAACGGTGAGCGCTGATATTAATAATGCGGTGTTACAAGACAAATTTAACACGGGTTTGGTCGCTCGGCATTTAAGTCGTTTAGCGGGAATCCCTAAGCCTGCAAATTGTTTGTAATTTTAAAGCAATCTAAATGCCGCTTAGGCTATTTTGGCTAAATAGATGCAAATCAGCATCTTGAAGAAAGCCATAAAACAGCTTAGGCAGGTTTTAATTGGTTGAGAGCGATGTAATAGGCTTGGGTAAATATCGGTTTGACCTGTTTGGCTTGGATCGGTTCAGCACAACATGAGCACACCAAAACCGGTTTAAATTTTTGCCCACATGCCTGATGCACATATTCAACAGGTGATCCTAAGCCCTGATCCATATATTGATCGGCCCAATGTGTCATAGCTAAAAGGATTGGATACAAGTCTAAGCCTTTTTGCGTCAGTCGATATTCAAAACGTTCCTGACGCTCGACATAAGCAACTTTGGTTAAAATACCCTCTTCAACCAAACGCTTTAATCGGTCGGATAACACATGACGCGTCACACCGAGATTTTGTTGAAAGTCATCAAAACGTCGAATGCCCATAAATGCATTACGGATAATCAACATGGTCCAACGATCCCCTAGCACTGAAAGCGCACGAGCGATTGAACACGGTTGTTGACCAATATCATCCCATTTCATTTTATGAACCATCAAAAATAACGACCAACACCCAATTTAATTCATGCCTGTTGATTTTGCAAAATCCTTTTCAATAATCTTTGATGTACAAATCATAAATCCACCATCGTTTCAACGCATTCATTTTATCTGCTTGATCTGTAAATGAACTAAAAATGTATTTTGTCTTTATTGTCCTCAATTATTTCTAGCCATGCACGCGTTGCGGGACTCATGGCAACAGTGGTATTCCAGGCCATACTGAGTTTCCAGTCTAGGTTTGGATTTTCTAATTCAGCCATATGGTATTTTGCCGCATCAAGTTGTTCACAATAAATTTTAGGCAGGAGTGCAATCCCGACATTTGAATCTACCATTTTGGCGATGAAGTCCCACTGGCTACTTTTACACACTACATTGGGCTCAAATCCGACGTAATTTGCCGCCTGTATAATGATGTCATTGAGTGTGAAGGTATCGTCATACAATAAAAAGGATTCTTCTTTTAATTCAATCAGCGATACTGTTTTTCGCTTACGCCACTGTGAGTTTTTTTTGGACAATAGACACAAAGGTGACTCCATCACTGGAATACCACTCAGCACCGGTTTCAAGTGACCCAAAATAATCCCGACGTCGACCTGTTTTTTTAAAATGGCACTTTCTATACCTGTCGCCCCAACCTCAAAAAAGCTCAGTTCAATATTGGGGTATTTTTTATGAAACAGCGCGATTAACTGACTGAACAACACTGATGCCAATGGCGGTAAACCTAGGGTCAATTTACCTTGTTTTAAGGCACGAACTTGGGTAACGGTATCAAGCATCCGTTGTTGTTCATTCAATATCACTAAGGCATGCTGATAAATCTGCTCTCCCATATAGGTGAGCTGTGCTTCCCTTTTTCGACCTGCTTCTCCTTTATGAAATAAAGGCACGCCGATCTCGTCTTCTAACTGACGAATTAATTTACTAATGGTCGGCTGAGTGACAAAAAGCGCTTCTGCTGCATGACTAAAACTCTGTTTTTGTACGATGGTCACAAAGACTTTTAAGCTTTTAATGTCCATTATTATTCCATTTAAGCATAATTAATAATTAATTATTCATAATTATACAGGGTATGCACTTTTAAAATAGCGTCATCTCCTATTCTACTGTCGTCTCATGGATACGTTTCCACAATCTACTTCCAAATTTACCCAGTTTCTTAAAACTTTAGCGCAGCTAAGTTTATTGATATTGATCTGGTGGATTGGCTCTTGCATTCAATCTTGGTTTAACTTGCCGATCTCTGCTGGCGTGATTGGTTTATTGCTCCTTTTAGCCGCATTGTTGAGTGGTTTATTTAAAATGCAGTGGATCAAACAAGGCTCAGATTTTATTTTGGCTGAACTGGTTCTATTCTTTATCCCCTGTGTAGTTGGATTAATTAAATATCAAGATTTATTACTCAGCTCTGGCTGGCAGTTAATTTTAGCCGTGGTACTGGGTACCGTCTGTGTCATGGTGTTTACAGCATTTACGGTTTATTGGGGCTTTAAACTCGAGGCAAAACTTAAAGCGAAACACCAAACTGCGACAGATCATGATGTCAACACAGCAGGAAAAACCTTATGAACGATTTTGGGTTGAACAGCATCTCTGTATTGTTTTTCGTCCTGACCCTTGTCGGTTATATTTTGGCGAAAAAGCTACATCGTAAGTTACCGTATATGGTTCTTTCCCCTGCACTATTCGTCCCGTTTGTGCTGATTATACTCATGCTTTGCTTTCATATTTCATATGACACCTATATGCAAGAAAGCCAATGGATTGTATGGATGCTCGGCCCTGCCACTGTGGCCTTTGCTATTCCCATCTATGAATATCGACAAATTATCCGTCAGCATGCGCTGAGCATTAGTTTAGGCATCGTGATTGGCATGTTAGCTGGGATTATTAGTGCTTTTTATTTGGCACAGTTGTTTCAGTTTGACCAAGAAACGTCTTATAGCTTAATGGCACGTTCCATTTCTACGCCCTTTGCCATGGAACTTACCTCGAATATTGGAGGTTCAGTAGAATTGGTGATTCTATTTACCATGATTACTGGGATTGCCGGCGTGGCTATGGCTGACCTAGTTTTGGCTGGGCTTAAATTGCATTCACGCTTTGCACAAGGTGCGGCTCTTGGCAATGCTGCACACGGATTTGGTACAAGTAAAGCATTATCACGTCATAAAGAAGAAGGTGTTGCAGCCTGCTTGAGCATGGTACTTGCTGGAGTATTTATGGTATTGCTTGGGCCATCGCTTATTCATTTAGTCATTTATCTATTGGGATAAATAAAAAGCCCAGTGCAGTCTCTGGGCTTTTTAAATGATGATTTAAACTGTTTCATCTGTAAAACTATACAGCTAAATAATGTATTGCTATGACAAACGTTAAAAGACTCGACACTTCTGTGATTTCAATCGCGGCACCAATTGTATCTCCTGTCACACCACCTATACGCTGAATAAATTTCCATCGTAAATACAATAAAGTACAAATAAATGTAAGAATACTGACCACTCCAGTCCAGCTAAAATACAAACATGCACTTAGGCAGAGTGTAAATATCATGTATGCCGACTTTCGTGGAATAGTTGCTGCTATCGATGAGCCTAAGCCTTTTTCACGGACATACTGAGTTGTTAAAAACAAAAATAAAGGGGCTAAACGACCTAATACTGGAAATACAATTAATGCCAAATACATTTGCTGTTGTAGCAAAACATAAAGCGCCGACCATTTGAGTAAGCAAATCACGACGAGGCTCAACACACCAATCGGCCCACATGCAGGGTCTTTCATGATTTTAAGTGTACGTTCGGCATCACCAAAGCCACCGACCCATGCATCTGCCGTATCGGCTAAACCATCTAGATGTAACCCACCTGTGAGCCAAATCCAAACCACAAGCAAAATGCTACTGAGTAAGATGATTGGCAGGCTGTGAAATGTAAAAGCAAGCAAGGCAAGAATGCCACCGATCAGCAATCCCACCACTGGATAAAACAGTAAAGACTGTCCATTTTGCTGTTTCGATGGCATCGCTTTGAGTTGAATCGGGAAAGTCGTGAGAAACTGTAGAGCAATCCAAAAAGGTGTCATTCACTTTGCTCCAAAAGACGGATATTTGCGCGATTTTGAACAAGAAATGAATTTAATTGTCCCAATTCAGCCGTCATTTTTAATAAATCATCTAAGTGACTTTGCTGTGCCATACATTTTAATAATTTAATCACGCCGCCATGGGAAACCAATAAAACGCGGTGCCAATGATGCTGTTGAGCCTGCAAGACTAACTCATCTAGACCGCTTAATATCCGATGTTGAAATTGCTGAAGACTTTCTGCATTCGGTGGCGTAAATGTGCTGGGACTTTGCCAAAACTGTGCGAGTAACTCTGGAGTGTTTTCATAGATATGCTTGGTTGATACCGCTTCCCAGTCGCCAAAATGAATTTCTTGAAACTTCGCATTTTCAAACATTGGACATTTGAGTTGTTGAGATAAATCTAAAGCAAATAAACGGCAGCGCTGTAAGTCAGAAGTAATGATGACATCCCAGCTCGCTAAACCGTGTGTATGTATGACGTTCAATACATCATCTATGGTCTGCTGCATCTGCTGCCAACCTTTTTGCGTCAAAGTATCATCTGTAGAGCCACGTAAGGTATGGCTCAGTTCAGTCTCACCATGACGCAATATATCTAAACGGAAATGTTCCATTTAAACTTTTTCACCAATCACAGCAGCTTGCGCGAAAGTTGCCATGTTGTTATGTAAACGACATGCCAAACGAATTAAACCTAATGCCGCACCGGCACCGCTACCTTCACCTAAACGTAAATTCAACTTCAAAAGTGGTTCAGCTTCAAGGGCTTGGAGTAAACGTTGGTGCCCATATTCAGCCGATTGATGACCAAAAAGCATCCACTCACGTACAGCAGGATTTAAACGAACAGCGACCAAGGCAGAAACCGTACTAATAAATCCATCCACGACCATTGCTAGCCCCAATTGTGCACAGCGAATGTATGCTCCAACCATCGCGGCAATTTCCAAGCCACCAACAGCACAAAGAGCTTTAAAGACATCTTGGCCAACATAGTCCTGATGTAAAGCCAAGGCCTGATCAATCACTTGTTTCTTATGTGCCAATTGTTCAGCACGAATACCTGTACCAACACCTGTCAGTTTTTCGGCCGGCTCATTAAATAAAAAACATGCAACAGCAGAAGCCGAACAGGTATTACCAATGCCCATTTCCCCTGCGACATAAATAGACGCACCTGCAGCGATAGCATCTTCAACACTTTTACGACCAAGATTCATCGCTTCAATACATTGTGATTCGCTCATCGCAACAGTTTTAGCAAAATTTGCTGTACCCGCTGCAATACAGTAGCGCTCAACCCCTGCATATTCATAGGCTTCACCTACAGAGCCACAGTCAATCACTTGTAGTTTGGCTTGATACTCACGTGCAATGACACTAATACATGCACCACCGGTCGTGAAGTTTTGTAGCATTTGGCGTGTGACAGCTTGTGGGTAGGCCGAAATATTTTCTTCCATCACGCCATGATCACCTGCAAAGATGGTGATCCATGGGAAATCGATATTAGGCTGATCCGTGTTTTGTAATGATGCAAGTTGCACCGCTACATTTTCAAGTTCTGAAAGCGAGCCCGTAGGTTTAGTTAGCTGTAACTGGTGATTTGACGCCTGTTGCTTAGCTTCGATACTCGGATTTTGACAGGGTTCTTGCCACCAGTTCATGCTTTATCTCCTTTTAAGATCATTGGAAAACCTGCAACACAAAACACCACATGGTCAGCAATTTGACCCAGTTGTTGATGCAAGCGCCCAGATTCATCGACGAATTTTCGACTGATTTGTCCCATGGGAACAACGCCCAGCCCAGTTTCGTTACTGACTAAAATAATATCTGACTTTAATTTTGGCAGCACCGTAAGTAATTTTTGGCATTGATGCTGTTGAAAGTCTGCTTGTTCATGCAGCAATAAATTACTCATCCACAGCGTTAAACAATCGATAAGAATGGTTTGATGAGCTTGGTCTATTTCAATTAAGCGGTCGGCTAAATATAGAGGCTCTTCAATCAGCCCCCAATGCTCAGGACGGTCAGCTTGATGATGCTGAATTCGCTCCTGCATTTCCTCATCATATGCTTGTGCCGTAGCGACATAGATGACGGCTTGAGCACTCGCTTTAGCTTTTTGTTCTGCAAGTCGGCTCTTACCTGAACGTGCCCCACCCAAAATGAAATGAATCATGATTGTGCCATCTCTATATTTTGTCTGAACTGATGTTGATAATAAGGACTCAATGCCCCTTGTAATACTTGAGCCTGATAATGACCAAAAGTCAGTTGCTTGCTTTCAAAATCAAAGCTGTGCTGTTCAACTTGTTGGATTCTTTCAAAAATATCATCGCTATTCCATGCCTGTTTATACAAGCCCAATGTAATATGCGGACAATATTCGATCGGTGCAATTTCATTCGAGCTTACATTGAAAGCTTGACGTAGATGATCAAACTTACGATCTAAATCCAAAATTTCAATAAACAGTGCGCTTTGAAAGCTATGGATCTGACCTGTACGTAGCCGAATATTAGATAGCGATAACTGTCGAAGTTGTTGTTGATGCAGTGCCAACTCATCTGCTGAGAAATTATCATTCCATCGTTGTTCAGAATGATCGATTAATTGGGTTTTATTCAGCTCTTCAAAAAAACCACAAATAAACACGGTGATATGAAATTGGCGCGTATTCGGCGTGTATAAAAGATCTGAAAACTGCGCTCGAAGTGCTGTGAGATATGCCAATAATTTAGGATCCTGTATTTCTAGATACCACAAAGCATAGTGCTGACGACCTTGATGCCAATCGGGATAATCCTGATTGAGCGTCGGTACGACTTGCGTTGAAGGTTTTAGAAACACAGATAAATCACTTTAAATTCAATCTGCTTTATTAAAGCATGAATCAAAACAGACTTTACCCAATTTTGATTTAGTAATATTCAGTTAGAACTGAAATTCATTCATCTAAGACCTCTATTTAAGAAAAAAAATGCCGAGTCATACTCAGCATTTTGATTCAATATATATTGCGCACAGATAAGCATTATATTTTAGGCAAATTTCGCAGTATCTTTCTGATCTTGCGTTACAGCATGGTTTTTCCAAGATGTAAACTGCTCTGTGGACTGATCAGAAAAATGCTGCAACTGTATCATTACATTGGCCTCAATCTGTTCAATACGTTCCAGTTGTTCAAGCTCGTTTCTCTTTTTCAGTTCTGAAAATTGCAACTGGATAAAGTTGATAGCCTGATCCATCGAACATTGATTAACACTCACGGCATACATCAAACCATAAACAATCCCTTTCTGTAGATGTGTTGTCTCCAGTCCATATTTCACATTGGTCGCCAACGAACCCAACACTCGTTCATTAAATGCAAGTTTCCGTAAAGGATCACGTGCCACACGCGCACATGGGTCTTTGTACGCATGTTCACAAGAGTTTATAAAACTCTCTGCCAGTCGTGTTAAATCAAAAGCACGATTTGGTAAGCATCGTGCTAAACCAGCCTGCACCTCGTCAATGAGTTCATGCATAAATTGATCAACGCGATTATCTGCAAGTGCCACACCTATGGTTTGATGATTGAACAGTACGGATTGCCAAGCCAACATGGCATGCACGCCATTCCATAAGCGATTTTTAATTAACTGGATATCTTCAATATGATCGACCAATATCATTTGACGCATTTTTTCCAACAAAGGACTATTATTTTCCACATAGATCGGCATGTCAGATTCAGCATTAAATAAAATTAAATCCATGCTTTGCAATATATGACTTGGGTGAAAATTACGTCGCATATCCTCAACATATAAAGTAGCCTGACGTTCCTGATCTGGATTTAATTTCGTCGCATCTTCTAAGTCTAATTGAGCATCCACTTCAACTTCATCTAATTGAAATTGTTTGAAAATATTATATTTTATACGGAGCTGACGATATAAGTTTTGGTCACTTAACTTAGATACCATGCGGTTGACCACGGTGTCGCAAAAATAGTGTTGTTGCATGATTTTCTCAGCAACGACAGCTCCTGCAAGCTCAGTTAAAGCCTGATTTAAATGTGACATTAATAATTGTTTTGCCCCGACTTTATTCAAAATGATGAGTATCGTTAGGGGTTCAATGGCTTTTTCATCATGTGCAATATGTCGTGCATACAGGCCTTGCGCAATGGTTTTGGCTTCTTCCGCAATCGCTTTTTCAGGCAAACAGATGGCAACTAAACTCGCCTCCGTGTACATTTCTTGCATCTGCTGAATATTTTCAGCATCAATGACTGCCATGTTTTCAACGCGTTCGTCATAAGACAATTGACCATAGCGAATACTATAGGTACCAAATGCATTGACCGCAGAACGATATAAAGGGTTACGAGTCGATGCATAGATTTTTTTCGGGCGAGTATAACCATCCCAATGCGACAAAATTTGAGCTAAATAGCCACCACCAATCGCCCCAAAACCATGAATACCGACAGTGAGCTGATTAAGTGTTTGTGGAAAAGCCTCTTGCACATGCGGCATCTCTAAATGCGCAGTGAACGGGTCAAGTTCCGTCAAGCAGTCATACATACATTCATAATAATATTTGGCTTTGGACAGCATGTTTTCATTGGGCGATTTAATATCTTTAAACAGTACAGTAATACCGCCAGCGTCAAAGGCTGAAGTCACACCATTTTCCGAGTCTTCAAACATCAAACAATCAGCAGGACTTAAATTCAGCTTTGCGGCAGCACGCATAAATATTTCAGGATGTGGCTTACCATTTTCAACTTCATCACCACAGACTAAGACATCAAAGAACTTATACACATTGGCATTGATGAGATATTCTTCTGCGATTGCTCGGCGACTCGATGTTGCTACAGCCATCCGTAGTCCTGACTTGCGTAAGCGTTCTAATACTTGAACCAAGCCTTTTTTGATCGGGACACCAAACTGACGAACATGCTCCAGCTCTAATTCATCTGCACGTTTGCGAATATCTGCGTATGGAATGTTTTCATCATATTCGGCTTGGGCCAATCGATGCGCGCTTTGTGCACTTAACCCCAAACAATTCATCAGATATGATTCGGAAAACTCAACACCGATCAATTCAAGAGATGCCTGTTTCAATGTTTGAAACCGTAAACGTTCAGTATCAAACATTGTTCCATCCATATCAAAAATGGCGCCCAGAACCAAATCATTATTAAATTTAAGCATTTAACCTCCGTTATTTTTTATGTGAAAAGAATAACGGAGAAAACTATTGATTCAGTACTTTGAGAATTAATGAAACAATTGTGGTTATTTTTTAATCAAAAAGCTTGCTTTTAAAATCTATTTTGTAAAATCAATCGCTGATCAAGTAACATCATGTAATCAAAACCCACTGTTGTCAGGATGGTACGGTCTACACAGTGATCTATTGCTGTAAATATACAATTCACTGCAATTTCACTCAGTAACTCGCTTCACGGTTTGAGTTTTGGTTTGAAATAAAAAGAATACGATCAGACCGAGCATCACTAAAAATAAAAAATAATACGGAAATTCTTTGTGCCACTGATATAAACCCGTACTAATCAGTGGCCCGACAACAAAGCTCAAAGCCTGAGTGGCTGTACACCAACTTGCCACCTTAGTCTGTAACGCACTGGGCGCCGTTTGCGCTGCACCCGTTGTAAATGCAGGGATTAAACATGCAACCGATATACCATATAAAAGATATGTAGCTTGAAATATCTGTAATTCAGTGGTGAAAACCGAAATCAGCAAGGCTGCTGCCATGCTAAACAGCCCAACCCACAGTAAGCGATATACGGACCAATTTAAATACTTAGAAATCAGCGTTTGCATAATCACCAAAGCAATACCTACGACGAGAGAACATCCTGCAAAATGCACTGCGCCTTCTGCAGCAGTCATATTAAAGCGGTCTTGAATATAAAACCCTGCCGTTAAATTCACGGTCACGATGGCAAGATAGAGACTGAATCCCAACATTAACCATGGATAGCATTGCTGAATGCTCAAATCCGTAGATGGTGACTCATGCTTTTCTGTCATTGGCTTTTCAACGCTATGCTGTTCTGTATGTCGGTCAAAGCTGAACACCAAGACCACAGAAATCAACGCTAAAATAATGATTGCTGCCCAAAGCGGCGTCATGATTCCACCAAAGCCCAGCAGCAAGGTGGTTAGAAATGGACCAATGATCACGCCTGCACTATTTAATGCACCGAATTTTGACATTGCTTGTGAACGCTGCTGCTCATTGCTAAAACGGGTCATCACATAAGTTTGCAAGGCAATCTGTGGCATCGCCATAAATACCCCAGTCGCTGCGCGTGACAACATCAATAAACTAAACAGCAGCAACATCCCTATATGAACAGTAAGGCCATACATCAACACGGCTGTAAATAGCCCCCATGTCACAGCCATGCCCACAAAACCGATACTCAACAACTGATAAATCGAAAACTTGGATTGATTTTTTGAAATGTAAATGGCACCAACAGCCATCAGCAGCGCACCGACGGAAACCATCGCACCGCCTTGTAGTTCAGAAAATTTTAACTCACGAACCAATGGCGCCAACAGCGGCAATATCATCGAGAAACTTGCACCATTGGCAAGACTGGCAGCAATAAACAGTTTATTATTTCGATCCATTATTTTTGTTATCCATTTTTAATGGCTACGTTATAAACAATAGAGGTGACTTAAGCCACCTCTATTTTGTAAGTCACGATACCGTGCTTTAAACCTGATTCAGGCTTTAAATCAGTATTTCACCGTATAACTTAAACCGTAGGTGCGACCTTGAGCCGCTAGGCTAGAAATTGGGCCATAGACAGTTTCAACCGACTGACTGTATACCGACTTATAATCCGTATTCCACACGTTGTAGACACCAAAGCCCACATTACCCGGTCCTACTTTTGCATTGGCAATCACGTCCATCGTTGCAAAGCCTTTAATTGACGCTGCTGGAGCAGATCCATATTTCACAGCGTCTTTTTGGGCTTTGTCTGTACCGCCAATCGCTAAAGCTTGAACACGTAGGCTCATGTCATTATCAAATTGCCACTCTGAAAATGCTGTACCTTTTAAAGGTGCTACACGAATGGCATCCAATTCTTGCCAGTCACCTTGGGTATTTTTAAATTGGCCCGTGGTATATGCAACTGTGCCCCCAACCGTCCAATTTGGTTGAACTTCATAACTGGCATTGGCTTCGACACCATAGATACGTTCATCGGTATCAATAACATCAATGGTGTAATTCGGCGCACCAAATTTCAGGCTTTTATCTGAGTCATTATAAAAAGCCGTGACTCCTGCATTTAAACCACCGGCATTTTGTACACGCCAACCGAGTTCATAGTTATTGACTTTAATCGGGTCAATGGTTTGGCTATTAATCACAGAATTTGCCGGCACATCGCGCAGCATACGTTGCACATCGGGCAAGTTTGAACCTTGTGAGAAATTAGCAAACACTTGCTGTGCATCTGTTAAGTGATACACCGCGCCAACATTAAACAGCGTTGCATCATGTTTTACTTTGCCGCCATTCAGTGTTTTCGCCACATAACCTGGGGTTAAATCTGCAGTAATTGCTTCCATATAAGGCACAGATGAATCGACATCGCTTTCTACACGTTCATGGCGAATGCCTGCTTGTAAGCCAAGTCGGTCGGTTAATTCATATTGCGCTTGGGCAAATACGCCAAGTTTTTCTGTTTCAACATCTGGGCCAAAGGCATAGTAGTTAAACGGCTGATAACTCAAACCATTACTTTGAATAAACGTTGCGCTGTCATACATTTGGATATTTTGTTGATCTTTTTCATTTTCATAGTCCACACCATAGGTTAAACCCAGTTCACGACCATTTAAGTTAAGATCTTTTTGTAGAGCAACACGCGCGCCTAAAACATCGATATCGGTTTCTGACTGATACACCAAGAAGAGTTCAGGTGCCATTTGACGTGCAGATGGGAACCACCGTGCTTTTTCATTTCGATAATAGGTTTCAGCGTTTAGACGGTGGCCTAAAATATCTTGATTTTCATATTGTGCGTTGACGCTATAACGTTCAGTTTGTGGTTGTTCAGCAAGTTGTAAGCCTTTTACCGCATTTAATGACAACGGCAGCTTGCCACCCACGGGCTGTGAGCGCAGCGCATTTAAATTTGGACCATAGTCAGGGCCATAGTCACTATCTTGCTCATCATTATAATATTGCGCGCCAAAACTCAGCGTTTGACCATCGGCAATTTTCCAACTGACACGACCATTTAGATCTAAAGTGTCGGTATCTTGACGGTCTGTTTGTGCAATTTCAGGTCCAATACGGTTGCCATGACTATCTTGTATTTCACCACGTTTGGTATAGCTTGCACCTAAAGTTCCGCGTAAATTGCCTTGATTAAAGTTCATGGTTTGTGCAGCTTCATAAGCCAGAGCATCAGACTTAAAGTTATTACCAGAAGTAACACCGACTTTCGTTTCAAAACTCAGCGGTTCAGATCCACCTCGTTTGGTGATGATATTGATAATACCGCCTGTCGCACCTGAACCATAAATACTACTTGCGCCAGAGACCACTTCAATTCGTTCAATCATCGACGGGCTAATACTCGCCAGTTGTCGAGATCCATCACGATATCCCGTTTGCGGCACACCATCGATCATGTATTGCACCACACGTCCACGCATGGTCATCCCATAGTTAGACGTTGTACCACTCGATGGAGTCAGTGATGGCACCAATAAACCAACAATATCAGCTGTGCTTTTACCTGCATTGGCTTGTTTTTCAATTTCTTCTTTAGGAATGCTGTACACCGTACCCGCAATATCTGAAATGCTTTTCGCAGAACGAGTTGCCGTCACAACAATCGGTGCCATTTTAGTAGCTACTGCAGTTTGTGTTTCAACTGCAGTATTTTGTGCTGTGTCCGTTGTGACGTCTTGTGCATAAAGCTGAGTGCAAATTGCAAGGCTGAGACACGTCAGTTGCATCGGTAGAGCTAAACGTTTCATATTCTTTTCCATTTCTCAGAGTTCCGATTGAGTCGGAAGTGTTTGATTTTTAAAATTTTGTGTTTTTAAAACAATGCGCTGACTAATTAAGACGCTGATTACTGAGCCAATTGCCAATACCAAGTAAAAATGTCCATAGCCTAATGATTTTGCGAGAAAGCCTGAAAATGCACCGCCAATGAAGTAAACGAGCAATTCAAAGCACACTAATATGGTGAAATCGGTACCCGCCTGTTCTTTAGAACTGGTCTGCATGAAATAGGCATAGAGTGATGTCATGGCGATATAACGAATGGCTAGCATCAACACGACAAATAGACCTAAAAGCAGATGCCATTGATTCAACCACTCCAATACAACGGCTGCCCCAATGACGGCATATAGCAATGTACGTAACCATCCTGCCCAGACCAACAATTGCGTCGCTTTGATTTTTTTCAGCAATACAGCTGCACTAACAGCTGCAATCAGACCGACACCGGCACCGACCACAGACATCAACACCCCGATCTGAGACAGTGACCATTTTTGATCGATCAACATGGGATTCAGCATTGCCATAGCGGGTGCTTCCACCACGCGATAACAAACGATGAGCAGCAAGGCCCAACGAATCGCAGGTCGTTTAAACGCTTGTCGTAGGCTTGGTTTGGCTTTGGCAATTTGAGTTTGTGGTTCTTCTTGAATAAAAAACACAGCAAACATGGTTAAAAATGTCAGCAGCGCTAAAGTTGTGAGCGCTGACTGCCAACCCCAATATTGGTAAATCCATAAAGTTGCAGCGCCACCAAGCATGCTACCGACGGCCACCCCAATACTCTGTGCCATACTGCCCAGACGGTAATTGCCTTCGGTAAATTTCTCTACGGTATAACCATCAATCGCAATATCTTGCGTTGCCGCAAACGTTGAAATCCATAAACCAACAATGACAAATAAAGTCAGCCCATAAGAAAACTGCGTAAAGGCTAAAACCAGTACCCCCAGTACCAATGCGATTTGCGTAAACAACAGCCATGTTTTACGTTTACCGAGTTTTTTGACATAGAGCTGATCGATCCAAGGCGCCCAAAAAAACTTGAATGCCCATGGAATATAAAGCAGCGATAACATGCCGATCCAGCGTAAATCTACCCCTTGATGTCGTAAAATGGCAGGCAAAGCCACATTGTAAAAATACAAAGGCAATGCATGTGCTAAGTACAAAATGATCACGACGCTCAAACTCAGGACTGAAATTTGAGATGGTGAAATTGCATGATTTAATTTTCTTGAGTGTTGTTGCATATCCACCTCTGCACTGCCCATTGCAGCGCATCAGACTGTTCTAATGAAACGTAATAAGGCACACGCCACGCTGCATGCAGCGCGGGTGTATTTAAACGTTTGAAGTCATCTGGATCTAGCGCAATACGCACCAGACCCAAACAATATTGAAAAAAGAGATGTTTAAACTTCTTGTACCAAACGGCCTGTATTTGCCGATATTCTTCAGGAAAAGTCGTTCCCTCAGCCGTTTGCATAACCAAAACAAAGGGCTGACTTTTCAGAAAAAAGCGCTCAACTTGAGTCAACCATTGTTCAAACTCTTCCACTGAAACATGCGCTGAAAAGCGCATGTCCAGTATGTGCATGTGGGTGCAGCGATAACTCATGACACCGCCTTAGCTAGTTGCTGATGCTGAAATGCCTTGGAGTCGTTTAAGTAATGACCAAATTTTGAATAAAATGTTTCTCTAAAGCAGTAATACAACATGGCGGTCTTTTCAGGCATTGGGATTAGGCGCTGCGCTTCATAGCACATGTCTTCAACTACGACGGCATAAGGCTTCACACTATGATCAGGCTCTCCCACAATCTTGGCTGATGCGGCATTTTCAAAGATATAAAAACTCAATAAACGCATGACGGGACGTAAATAGCCTTTACCAAAAACGGACTTTTCACCAAATAACAAATGCCAACCTAGATCAAGCTCATCACCGTCGTAGTACAAACCTAATCGATCCCGTTTTCCTTCGTAGATCTCTGTGTAGCCCACATCTTCACCATTTACCCCCACAATCAAAATTCGGTGATGATCATCTGCCAGCATTTTTTCGTAATACACTTTTAGTTCAGTTTCTAACTTATTGAGCCGCCACTGTGGAATAACATGAGGTTCATGCATCCATTTATGAACCAAAGCCATATCTTCTGGATATTGCATTTGTCGTAAGTAGTATTGCGTCTCATTCTCATGGTACTCATAAAAATCAGGTAGTTGTCGTGATAACGTTGTCATGATGTCGTCCTTTAAATTTGTTTAATCTTTTCTGTTCTTAGCTCAAAAATCTGCTTATGAAGCAATACGGTTGGTTGTCATTTTCTGCTTAGCAGTATGCTGTTGTTCTGCCCACTGATTTAACGTGCTTGGACTCACAGGGTTTGCAATTGGATCTAAAAATACAGGTACTGGGCGTTCTGCTTCGTCGTTATAACTGGTGGTAAACAGTCGAACTCGGTTCAGACAAATTTTCTCGAACCTTGGACGGAACATACTGAATTTTTCAATACGATCTGCCAATTCAGGATGTGCCTGATGAAATTCATCGATCACGCTGGAGATGGTTTGCCAAAACTCAAGTTCTATATGCTCTGGATAATCTTCAAGGAAGACATTACAGATATAGCGGTAATGCACCATGAACAAACCTGTAAAGATAAAGTGACTAAGTTCTTCAGCAGGATGACGCAGTAAAATTTGCCCTTCAGGTGGTAAATTTTCGAGTTCTGGAAAATCTTCATCAACTAAATTGACATCATCAATAAAGTCCTTCAGCACCATTTTTTTCGGTAAACCATTTTCATGGATCAACATGGTGTTTTCACCGTGTGGAGAAAAAGCCAAACCATATTTGTATAAGCAAATCAGTAACGGTGTTACACAAACTTCGGCAAAACGCTTCAACCATTGCAAAGGCGTCAAACCTGAAGCCTGAATCAACACGGATAAAATAGACTGACCATTTAGATCTCGATGCAACAATGCTGCTTGGGAAAGCGCTAACTGATGTTCACCGATGTAAGGCTCTACACTTTCACGCCATAAGCAACCAAACAATTCTTTAAATTGGTAAGGCGCACCGTCTATCTGATCAAAACATGGCTGTTGCAAAGTTAAACTTGCAACTTCGCCCAAAAATACTACCTGTGTTTTTTGCAGGTCTACATCTTGATGTTGAATGTCCTTCAGCCAAGCGGTCACCGCAGGTGCAGCCAAATTTCGTTTTGAAGGCAGACCTCTATAGACCGCCGTATTAAAGATACTGACGGGTAACTTCACATAATGCCGTTCAGGATGACTGGTATTGCATAAGGTACGAATTGATTGCATTGGCACATAATCATCTTGTCCAATGTCCAGCTCTACAATGCGCTGATCGACGATTTCATTGGCATAGGTCGGGATTAACCACTGATGCCACTGCCATGCATGTACAGGAATAAAGAAATACTCAGCAGCATCTAAGGCATTGTCCGCTAATTGCTGTTGAAAATCGTGTAATTGTGCAGAGTTCAACTCATGGCGATATAAGCTTTGCGCATCCCAAGCCTCGGTCGAACGAAACTCAGCTAAATCACGATGAACAGCTAACCATAAGACTTTGACTGTTGGAGAAATCTCTGGTGCTGAGCTTAAATAATCATCATAGCCAAAACCCATACGGCCTTTACTCATAATGAGCCATGGGTGTCCACGTAACATGCCTTCAATTTGATAGTGCGGTGCTGACAGCACAGCCTGACTTAGCAATCTCTGTTCATCAAAAACATGTGCTTCAGCCAACCATGTATTGTTCATTTCTTTAATCAAATAAGCCTTGGTAAATGGCTTCACCTCAGCTTGAGTTGAAAAAGCACGAATAAATTCATGCAGATTCCATGCGGGCTGTGCTGTCGATTCACTTAATTCGCGAACGCTCCCTTCAACAATACGCCAATGCCCAAGCAGAAACTGTGTCGCTTCAAATTGATACGTTTTGTCATCCAGATTGAGTTGCCATGTGTTATTTTCCACTGGCTGAATCTGAATAATTTCTTCATATAAAAATTCAGCAATCGCCATTTCAATCAGTCTTTGCCCTGCACGGCGCCACTGCGTTTGATCTATCTGTAATTTTGCAAATGTCATTATAATTTCTCGAGTTTAACCGTATTCTGTTCTTGCTTATTCGGCATGGTCGTATTGCGGTTCATTGCATAGTTGGCAATGGTTTTTTTACGGATAAAGGTCTTTGGATATTGGTTGGTGCTGATTTCTTCACAATGCCCATACTGTGCATTTCAGCATTTTCACAGGGTGAAAAATGTTGGAAACTTTGCGCTTGATCACCCAAATCGTATAAGTTAAAACCCAGTAATTGATTGGCAATGACTGCTGCACGGTGAGCACCCAACCCTAAATCAGGAGTCCCGACACCGTGACTGTGCATTTCCTGATTTTGAACAAAGATCTCACCGACAGCGTCATGCTGTACTCGGTAGTCCTGACTAATTTTCCAGCGACCGAATTCATCACACTGAATCAGCGGTTTTAGATATTTGAGATATTGCCACTCTGGACTGTGATATCCCGTTGAAGCCACAACAAAGTCTGCATCTAGATAGAATTGTTCTGCTGTAACTTTGTGCTGAAACTGCAAACGGATACCCGCACCATGCGGCTCGGCAGCAACCAAACCCACCTGAGCATGTAAATGCGTCTGTTGAATATTTTGACCAATGCTCCGGTGATACAGTTTTTGGTAAATCTCACGGATGGTTTTTGCACTGATGCCCTTATATAACAAGCCTTGTTGCTTCAGTTGTTCGGCTTTATTTTCGGGGCTTAGTTGATAAAAATGCGCGGTATAATCTGGACTAAAATGCTCTAAACCCAGCGGTGCATATTCCATCGGGAAAAACCCATTAGAACGGGTCATCCAATGCAATTTAAACTGCGCTGTTGTAGTCTGATCCTGCAAATATTGACGATCAAAAAGATCCATAAAGACTTCGGCCGAAGACTGGCCTGATCCCAGTACAACCACATTACCTTTCAAATGATTTAACTCTGCATTGCAATAATTTGCAGAATGTAAGCAGCGCTCCGGATATTGCTGTTGTATGTCTTTTAGACACTGTGGTAAATGCGGAACATTGCCCGAACCAATGACCAGATTTCGGCATTGATAACGTCTAAAACGTCCATCTTGCTCAACCATGACTTCAAAGCCTTGCTCTTGGGCATAAATGGTTTTTACGGTTGATTGATATTGAATATGCTCTAGTTGGTCTGCAACCCACTGACAATAATGGTTATATTCACGTCTAGGAATCTGTGCTTGTTCTAAAAAATAGAATTTATATAATCGTTGCTGTGTCTTTAAATAGTTTAAAAAACTAAAAGGACTGGTTGGATCGACCATGGAAACCAGATCGGCCATAAACGGCACTTGCAGCACGGTATTGGGCAATTGCATACCCGCATGCCAGTCAAACTGTGGTTTCTTTTCAAAAAATTGATACTGCAAATGATTTTGCTTATGTAGCAAACTCGCCAAACTAAGGTTAAATGGCCCTAAGCCTATCCCAATAAAATCAAGCATATTGCACATCCTTCTGTTCCACACATAAAGGATTTGGCAACGGTACATAAACCGATTGCTGATCGACTGGGGCAATCAATTCATCCAGCTCATACAAGCGTGTCAACAGATTGCCCTTATACGGCAAGGTCGGCTGATACAGTAATGAATGAATCAATGAACTCTCTGGATAAGCCTGATGTAAGTCCAACAGTTCATTTTGCAATATCGATATCAACACTTGCTCTGTGACATATCCAGTTGCACCAATTGCATTGATGATGCCGAATAAAGTATTACCAAAGAAATAATAGCTAAAGCGCTCATCGACAAAGGCTTTGGAACCCACGGCATGCGCTTTTTCTTGCAACTCTGGAAATGCGCTTAAGACCTCACCTGCAAGTTCTTCGATATAGTAAAAGCCTTGATTGTCACGCAGCCATAGATATTTAGGCATTGCATTTTCAAGCTCAAGTAAGACATTTTGCTGATGTGATTCAAAGGCCATTCCGTATTGATGGTACAAATACATTAATGGTTTTAGACTGATAGCTAAGAATTGTTTAAACCAATTGATCGCAATGGCGCTTTGATCAAGTTCAGGTTGTTGTTTTGCGATTTGTTCAAATAAGGCATTAAAACGGCTTTTCGGCTGTGCAGGATGATCTTGGCACAATGACGCAATACAACACACCTGCTGCTTTTCACTAAAAGGCTGATCACGGAAGATGCAAATAGTTTCATCGACGATTTCATCATCTATGCTCAATGCCATCCAAGCAGGATCATTCACCGCTTTGAGCGTTGGGCATTGTTGTAAAATATGTTCACCGAGGCTTGAATGCCAAAGTCGATGGGTCATTTCGCCACGGTGACATTCTTTGGCAAGATTGACTCGGATTGAATTGGTGATCATCACGGAAAGTGATGGTTTCAACATCCACGGCGCAGCAAAACTTGCTAGTGTACGTACCGAAGTTGTTGGGGAAAATACCCAACCTTTCTCGCCAAAATCGATAATTTTTAATTTGGTTTTTAAACTTTTAAACCATGCTTTTGACTGTAAATAACGTGCTTGCCAAGGATGCAAAGGCAATAACTTATAATGCGAATAAGCATTCAGTAGTGCTTGATCTGTTTCTGATAAATGCCATTGCAATTCACTTTTCAATTGCGCTGATATAGATTGATCTAAAGCTGAACCTTCTTGAATATATTCTGGAGCTACCAACCAATAATGCAGTTGGCTTAGACCTTTGGCTTCTGGCGAATACCTTTCCCAATCTTCATGCACAAAACCAACCCGACTTTTCGGTGCAGGATGCATGCTGTGCCCTAAAATTAAAGCTTGTTCCGATTCAATGAAACTTTGTTCCGCTTGGACCAAAGCCTCAAAATCATGTTCACGTAGTGTCAAAAATTGAATAAGCGCTTCACGACTTTCGATCCAACGCTCCAATAATGATGAAGCATCCAGTGTATGACCTGACTCTTGTACGAGCTGTTCAAGCAATAAACTCGCGATCGCGGTGATACTAAATGACTGTTTCTGTCCCTTGTTAAAGACGTGTGGGAGATCTGCAAGACGATGTCTACCAACAAGGCTGACATAAGATAGTGGTACAAATAACTGTGATTGAATGCAATCTAAAGGGATGCATAACAACGTCAAGCCTTGGCTAAACGTCAATTGTGATGAATTCTGTTGATACTTTTCCAGCAAAATACCTTTACCGGTTTCTTGTGAGTATGCATTGACAAGATGCTGCATCGCCAAGCGATTAGCAAGCTCTTTCATCTGACCATATCCTCTATTTTTAAGCTTTTCCAAGCTTTGTCATGTAATTATGTTTCTTTAACTGTGCAAGTAATGCTTAGTACGCTGGCCAGCGTGAAACTATGTTAATGATAATCATTATTGTTAATAATTGCATTTATGTGAAGATTTGCTACAGGATTGCAAATTTGGTCTTATCTCTATGTATTTAAAAATTAATTTTTTTGATATGAACTTTTCTGTTTTTATTTATACAATTTTTTGATATGGAACTAAATGATAATTTTCTCATTTAGCATAGAACAAATAAATCATGTTGCTTATTTTTTAGCCATATTATCACATTGTGCAACTTAAACTAAAAACCCATGTCTTTTACATGGGTTTTTATATTCTGCTTTGAACCAAGCTTTTATTTAAATCAAAGAACGAAATGTGCAGTTAAATTTTAATCATTGAAGACTTTACTGGCATCATACTGATCATGCACCTTTATTGACTATAAGCATGTATTTCATAACAAACACCTACTGATTTCTGATCCATATCTTCTATTTAGACTGGTTATACAGCATGAATTATGTACTCCAACGATTGGGTTGAAATCAATCAATTGATTTAACAACCCAATCCAAAAACTTGTGCTTATCAAAAAAGTCTGGCGCAGCATTCGCAAATACACTTTTTTCTCTGTTGTTAAATATTCCTTTGTAATAAAAAGACCTATCTGCGGTAAATTTTGACTCATCCCCTTCATGTAATTCTTTAAAGAAAATCGATAACTGCATAAATCGACTTTTAGATGCTAAACCATGTTTTTCTAATACAAAATTATAGATTTGCTCAATAATCGCTTTAGTATTTGAATAAGGCATTTTGTTGTCTCTTTATTAGATCGCTCTTTCAAATTACAGCTTTTAAATTAAAATACAACTGTTTTAGTCGGATTTTAAATACCTATTTTTTTATAAGTATTTTTATAATTAAACACCTTTAAGTGCTATTAGTGAATCAACCTCTAAACATGAAGTTTTACTAAATTCTACTTCTGCGACTACATACATTTTCGTTATTTAAAGCTAAAAACGAAACAACAAAAGTGTAGTCTTAGCTAGAACTTCCAAATTAAAAATAATCAGTTGAAGTGAAATGAGCCGTATTAGTATGTACAAAATACGAATTAACCAAGATTAAAATGTTAAAAGTTTTAGCTGAACAAGGAATTCACCTAGATGCATAACAAAATTTTAAAGTTTATAAGTTTTCTCATTTTTAGCAGTATTTTAACAACAGGATGTAAATCTTCACCGTCTCCTCAGCAAGAATTAGATGTACAGGCAAATTTTTTCCCGTCTATGTTGAGAATTGATGGAAATCTCTTTGCCTTAGCGAATCAAACACCTCCTAATGATTTAACTATAGAATTATTTAAATCAACACTACTCAAAGCAACTTTGTTAAGAAAATACGAAGCTGAGGCAAAAAACAATTTTAGTTTAGAAAAAAATAGAAATCCAATTGAGCTGAATTCAATGTGTTTGATGACTAAATTTCTTCTAAATAAATCATATATTCAAAAAGCTAATCTCAATCCTGAATTTTATGAAGATATTTACGGCTGGATTACAACAAAGAATAGTTCTTGGGAAAACTTACTTAAAGAGACTAAACCTAGAGAGTTCGAATATTCATGTGTGATTTCTCCTTCAAATATCCCTAATTAAGATGTGACATCGAACCAAAAAGCCGCTTAATGCGGCTTTTGTAATTTTATAGATTTTGAAGTGGAAGGTATTCCCTCTAAATTCACTTAAATTTAAGTAGTCAAAAACCGCACTTAAACATCTATCACATCAGCAAAATTTGCACCCAAAACTTTTGCTAAATCTTCGGGTTTTAAACCAATATCCAAACCACGCTTACCACCACTCACATAGATTTTAGCTAAGTTCTGTGCAGAAGCATCGATCACAGTTTTTAAGCGTTTTTTCTGTCCAACTGGACTAATACCACCAACCAAATAACCGGTTAAACGCTCTGCATCTTTTGGGTCAGCCATTTTGAGTTTTTTACAGCCAAATGCTGTGGCTACTTTTTTCAAATTTAGCTGATATTCAACTGGCAATACGGCAACAAAGTAATTTTTATCGTCCGTAACCATCAAGGTTTTAAAGACTTCTTCGACGGTTAAACCAAGTTTTTCCGCAGCTTCCAAACCAAAACTTTTTGCTTCTGGGTCATGGTCATATTCATGAATTGTAAAGTCGATTTTATTAGATTTTAAGAGTTTACATGCAGGTGTCATTGCTTTTTCGTCATTCCATTCGGACAACTAGGAAAACTCGATTATAAGCCTATTCTAGAAAGACCGGCGAACACTTTTATATTTTTCATGAACATGACTTGTGCAATAAGTTTGAGTTGAATACATTTAAATAAAGCAAAAATTTCAAAAAAATATGACAACGCTGACTCAAGACCTCATCCAATTATTATCTGTAGTGCCCAAAGATCAGGGCTACTTTTTGGCACAGAGCAAACCTCTGTTTGGTGACCATATTTTTGGTGGGCAATTACTTGCTCAGAGCATAGTCAGTGCATCCTTTACCTGCACACTCCCACTCCACTCTTTACATGCCAACTTTATTTCTGCGGGCCTTGCAAATCATCCCGTATTATTTAAAGTCGAAAATTTACGTGATAGCCATAGTTTTTCCACTCGACAAGTGACCGCCATACAGTATGGCAAACCAATATATATGGTGATGTTGTCCTATATGAATAACGAAATGGGTATGGAGTATCAAATACCTGAACCAGATCTGATCCCACAGTTTCCACCAAGTATGCTCAAAGAAGAGCAATTCCATAAAGCGCAAATCCAATCATCTATTTCACCTGAATATCTGGCCACATTTTTACAGCCTTTTCAGCTTATATCTAAACCAATTGAATACGTGCTGACAGATTTGCCACCGTCCGGTCAAACTTCTGTCTTAAATCAAAATCAATATGCAGAATATTTAAAACTCCATGATGCCTTGGATGCACAATTTGACCAACTTCATATACATCAGGCCATTGCAGCATACTATTCAGACTATAATTTATATTCTGCGGCGCTCAAAACACATGGTTTAAATTATCTGTCTCCTGAACTCATCGCAACTAGTCTTGATCATTCGATGTATTATCATCATGCCTTGCGGGTGGATGATTGGGTTTTCTATGACATGAATACCACCCGAACCTCCCAATCACGTGGGCTTAGTCATGGGCAAATGTGGCAAGATGGAAAATTAGTCGCAAGTACTACACAAGAAAACTTAATGCGTTATACAGGCGAATCTTGAGGCCTGTGACAATCTTTAACATTCAAATTCTTGTTAAGTTAAGCATCAATCGTATAAAATTCATGCAAATCATACCGCTATAACAATAATATGCCTTCGATCTACCAGCTTAAGCCTGCATTTCAAAACCTGCTTCGACCTTTGGTTAAATCACTTCATCATCTTGGTATTACAGCAAATCAAGTAACACTACTGGCAATGTTCATTTCGCTAGCTGTGGCATTTTTTATTTATATCTATTTTTCTCACAATGGTATTGGCATTTTACTGCTGATTTTCCCTGTATGGATGCTTATTCGTATGGGCTTCAATGCCATAGATGGCATGCTAGCACGTGAGTTCAACCAACAATCCAAACTCGGTGCTTTTTATAATGAATTATGTGATGTGATTTCCGACTCAGCACTCTATTTTAGTTTAATTTGTTTTGCTTTTATTCAAGCTGAACTGCTGATTTTGACCTGTTTTCTCGCCATACTTGCCGAATATACCGGTGTGATGGCGCCATTAGTGGGGCAAGAACGTCGTTACGATGGTCCAATGGGAAAAAGTGACCGCGCTTTTGTATTTAGCATCATCTGCGTCATCATCGTGACCTTTTCTATATTGAATGTTGGCTTAAATACATTGTCTCTTATCTGCAATAGTATTTTGATTATTACCATCTTTTTATTATTTATTACGATTTATAACCGCATTAAAAATAGCATTATCAACCCACAATAAATTTCAGTTTAGATCGTCAGTCGATTCATTATTTTGAGAACAACACAATGTATAACAATACTCAGCATACCTTTACGAGCCATGATGGAACATCCTTGTTTTATCAACATTGGGAAAATAGCAGTTTAAAAAGCAACCGTAAGAAAAAAGCGGTGATCTTATTTCATCGTGGCCATGAACATTCGGGACGAATGGCGCATTTGGTCAATGAATTGAATTTACCTGATTTTGATTTTTTCGCTTGGGATGCGCGAGGTCACGGTAATACTCCTGGTGAACGAGGAGATGCACCGAGCTTTTCTGCATGCGTTCAAGACATTCAATATTTTGTTCAGCATATAGAACAAAATTACCAAATTCGATCAGAAAATATAGCAATTGTAGCTCAAAGCGTTGGCGCTGTTTTAGCCGCGACATGGGTGCATGATTATGCCCCTAAAATTCGTGCTTTATGCCTTGCCTCGCCTGCATTTGACATCAAACTCTATGTGCCTTTTGCAAAACCCGGCTTAACACTCCTCAACAAATTCGCCGGCAACTTTTTTATCAATAGTTATGTCAAAGCCAAAATGTTGACGCACGATACTGCACGTGCGCAAAGTTATGAAACAGACCCGCAGATCGCTCAGGCCATTTCAGTCCGGATGCTGCTGGGGCTATACGCAGCTTCAGATCGAATCGTTAAAGATGCACAAAATATTTTTGTTCCTACTCAAGTCTTATGTTCAGGATCTGACTTCGTGGTGCATCAAAAACCGCAATTGGCGTTTTATCAAAAACTTCCTCATCCAATGAAGGAATTTCACGTCTTAGACGGTTTTTATCATGATACTTTGGGTGAAAAACATCGCAAAATCGCCACAGATAAAATCCATCGCTTTATTCAACAATGTTTTAAACAACCCTATTCCGCACCTAAACTTTTAGATGCCGATAAAATTGGCCCGAGCTGTGCTGTTGCAGAAACCTTAAGTTCAACGCTTCCAAAACACTCTTTAAAACATGCATTTTGGAGCTTAACCAAACAAAATCTTAAAATTGGTAGTCTCTTTTCTAAAGGTTTAAAAATTGGTGAAGATACAGGATACGACTCTGGCAGCACCTTAGATTTTGTCTACAGAGATCAATCAGAAAGCCAAAATGCTCTCGGTAAAATCATCGATCGACAATATTTAAATGCGATTGGTTGGCGTGGTATTCGCGTTAGAAAACAAAATATTGAAGCGCTATTAACGAAATATGCTTCTAAGTTAAATGATGCCCAACACGCAGTACGGATTATGGATATTGCAGCAGGTCATGGCCGTTATATTTTAGATGCTGTACAAAAACTGCCTGAGCAGCCTGAATCCATCCTGCTTAGAGACTATAGCTCGATCAATGTACAAGCGGGTCAAGCAATGATTGAGCAAAGAGGTTTAAGCCAGATTGCCAATTTTGTAGAAGCGGACGCCTTTGATGCCACTTCTTTAGCCAGTGTTGAACCTAAACCGACTTTAGCTGTGGTATCAGGTTTATACGAATTATTTAGTGATAATGATTTACTTAGACAGTCCTTATCAGGCTTAAGTCAAGCCATTGAGAAAGATGGTTATCTCATCTACACAGGTCAAATTTGGCATCCGCAACAAGAGTTTATCGCCCGTGTCCTGACCTCACATCGCCAAGGAGATGCATGGGTGATGCGTTTACGCTCACAAGCAGAAATGGATGCATTAGTTGAGCAAGCTGGTTTCAAAAAAATCGATCAAGTTATTGATGAGTTTGGTATTTTCACCGTTTCCGTTGCACAAAAAATTTAAGCTTGGACGGTCAATCTTATGCATAAACTGGATACTGAAAAAGGAACTTGGAAATACGGCCTACTGTGTTTGGCATTTCTGGCACCTTTTTTCTTCTTAAGTTATGGTTTTGCCAATCAATACGCTGCGGGCTTAGCTTCCGTACCTGTTATCGTCTTTGAATGGGAAAAATATATTCCACTTTGGCCATGGAGTATTGTGCCTTATTGGTCGATTGATCTGTTCTATGGTTTGTCTTTATTACTTTGTTGGAATAAGTTTGAATTAAAACAACATGTACTGCGACTATTTTCAGCACAAATCATTTCAATCAGCTGCTTTTTACTTTTCCCGCTACGTTTTAGCTTTGAGCGCCCCGAACTCACAGGTTTTTTCGGGCTGTGGTTTGATGTCTTGATGGGCTTTGATAAACCGTTTAATCAAGCACCCTCTCTGCATATTGTGCTACTGGTGATTCTTTGGGATTTTTACCGTCGGCATAGCACAGGTAAGCTAAAATATCTGGTAGATGGTTGGTCCTTTTTGATTGGTCTCTCAGTTCTAACCACTTGGCAGCACCATTTTATAGATATCCCAACGGGTTTATTGGTCGGTGCCTTATGTTTATGGCTATTCCCAATGTCCTGTCCTACGCCATGGACTCAAAACAGCCAGAGTCGGCTAAGCTTAAAGCACATTAAAATCGGCATCCTTTATCTATTTGCTGCCTTATTTTGTGGCGCAATCGCACATGCAAAAGGTTGGTGGCTTTGGCTGCTCTATCCTGCAAGCAGTCTGCTTTTAGTTGCGTTTGCATATTTATTCAATCGACCCCATTTTTTTCAAAAACTCAGTCATGGTGATATGACAATTGCTGCAAAAATGCTATTCACGCCCTACTTTGTATTTGCTTGGATCAATAGCCGAATCTGGACCTATCGCCATCCTGAAGATTCTAAAATCATCAAAATCAATCAGAGTTATATTTATTTAGGTCGCTATCCGTCCAAACAGGTCATGCAACAATATGATGCTTTACTCGATTGTTGCGCAGAATTACCCACTTATCCAAAATGCTCCTATGCTCAACACTTGAGTTTAGACCTGATTCCTTTACAGGCCAATCAGCTGCATAACGCTGTAGAGTCTTTAGAACTATTCTTGAAATCTAATAACAATGATGAAGCACAAAACATCTTGGTCTTCTGTGCTTTGGGATATTCACGAAGTAGTGCTGTAGTTGCCGCATTATTATTGAAACAACATCCTGAATATTCAGTCGAAGATGTTTTACGGATTATTCGCCATAACCGTCCTTGGGTTGTGCTTAAAACACCGCAAATAAAACATTTAAATACTTATCGTTTAAAACTTAAAGGACTTGCACCATGAATTTACAACTTGTGGTGCTATCAAAGTTGTTACAATCCACCACTGGATTGCTCATTTCAGCTTATGTAGCAGCGATCCTCACGCTCTGGCTCATTATCCAGTTTGGTAATGTGATGCTATTCGATTTGCTATATTTATTAATTTGTCTAGTTTTGCTCGGAATACAACATTATTTAAGCCTGAGAATCAAATTTGATTCGGCACTTTTAGCCACTGTCGCTGAATACAGCCAAACTCAAAACCTTGAACAAACCACCAAGGAGCTGGACTTAAGTTTAATCAACTTAAAATTAATGCCTGCAAATAAATGTGGTCGCGCATGGGAGCTGCGTGAATTAGGTTGTCTGGCTTTATTTAAATGGCAGATCTTTGTGCTTTGCTTGCAATACATCGCATTCCTCTGCATATTTTTACTGTATAAATAATTCACAATAATTTGAAGCTATGCCAAATCCATTAGACACTTCAAGGAATGCTCACTCACCAATGAAAGGTAATTTTTTAAGCCGTTCAATTGCTCGCTATATTGCCTTTCTCACTCGTCGTGGTGCGCGGCTGCTCACGGGCGCGCGGAGTCTGTGGGTCGGGTGCAAACCGGTTATGAAACAGCGTATTTATTATGCAAATCATAATAGCCATATCGACTTTATTTTGCTTTGGTCATCACTGCCGACAGATCTCAGACGGAAGACGCGTCCTGTAGCGGCTTCGGATTATTGGTTAAAAGATGGCTTTCGACGTTTTCTCATTCAAGACACGTTTACTGGCGTCACTATTCAGCGAAATCGAGAGCAAAATCAAGATCCATTAGAACCGATCAAAACCGTATTAGCTCAAGGTGACTCGATTATTTTCTTTCCTGAGGGTACTCGAAATTTAAATGATGACGTTGAATTATTAGCCTTTAAAAGCGGCTTATTTCATCTCAAAAATCAATTTCCTGATGTTGAAATCGTGCCTGTGTGGATCTCAAATTTAAAACGTGTCATGCCTAAAGGCGCGCTTATACCATTGCCATTATTATCTACCGTTATTTTTGGCAAACCTTTAGAAGCCCATAATGAACACAGTAAAACTGAGTTTTTAAACTACGCTCAGGAAGAATTACTCAAATTAAAAGCATTGGAGTATCAATAATGGAATTCACCAATGCGCAAATGACCTATGTATTGTTTGGTATCTTTGCAGTTATTTTGATTATTACCTCAACCATTGGCTCAATACTAAAATTTAAAGCGGGTTATGCACCAGCACCGGTCATCGACAATTTAAATGCGCGGATCAATGCATGGTGGGTCATGTTGTTGGTACTTGGTGTAGCAATTTCATTAGGCAAAATTGCTTTTGTGATCCTGTTTGCGTTGATTTCACTCTTTGCTTTACGTGAATTTATCAGTTTACTGCCAACCCGTCGCGGTGATTATCTTCCGTTGCTGATCGCTTTTTATTTTGTCATCCCTTACCAGTATTACTTGGTGTATATCGACTGGTACGGGCTATATTCTATTTTTATTCCGCTGTATGTATTTCTTCTTATCCCTATCGCTACACTCAAAGCCGAAGATACCACGCGATTCTTAGAACGCAGTTCAAAAATTCAATGGGGCTTAATGATCAGCGTATTCTGTATTTCGCATGTGCCTGCGCTATTAAATCTTAAACTTCCCGGATTTGAAGGTGAAAAAATTTGGCTAGCGATCTGGCTGATCATGGTGGTACAAGCCTCCGATGTCTTACAATATGTCTGTGGCAAGCTATTTGGAAAACACAAAGTCGCACCGATACTTTCACCATCTAAGACCGTAGAAGGATTAATCGGAGGCATTGCTTTAGCCACTGCATTAGGTGTTGCTATGTCATGGCTTACACCCTTTAGCTATCTACAGGCTGCATGTATTGGTTTTATTGTTTGTATATTCGGTTTCTTTGGTGGTCTTGTCATGTCAGCCATTAAACGCGATCGTGGTGTAAAAGATTGGGGACAACTCATCCAAGGCCATGGTGGCATGCTCGACCGAATTGATTCCATCTGCTTTTCAGCACCGATTTTTTTCCACATTTTGCGCTATTGGTGGTCTTGAGAAGTGACTAAATTTCAAATAGAAAATTTGGGATTTTAATTGATGTTACGTATGTAGAATTAATTTCACATTTTAAAAATGATTTTTAAGTCAATGCGACGGTGTCTTACATCTAAGGATTGAATAAAGCTATTAGCCTTCGGCTGGAGATACTCTTACGAAACGTTGTTTCTCATTCGGCAAAATGAGAAGCGAAGCTTCGAAAGGAAACCATCTTGCGGTGCAATGCACCTCACCGACAAAACTCGTTCACTAACGTCTAATTATTCAAAGAATCGCAGAAACATTTTTGATTACAATAAGTCTTGTCTCAAACAATTTCGGATGACGTTACCGTGTATCGTTCTTTTATTTGAATCAACGTGCGCTTCTGATGTTACTGCGTAGCATCGGTTAATAATACGCACAATAAAAAATCCCAACTAAACAAGCTTGGGATTCTTCTTATCAGGTATTCGATTTAAACGTCTGAAATTGCAAACTTTTTAAAAATACTTGCACGACGTTTAGGATGAATATTGGCTTTAGTTAAATCGCCTTGGTAGTGATCATAGACACGTTTATCCATCATCTTAAACCAAATAGAGGGTACTAAAGCAGGAATTAGCATAGTGGCATAGCCGCTAGGCAACTCTGGCGCTTCATCAAAATGTCTTAAAGCCTGAAATGGACGAGTCGGATATGCATGATGGTCTGAATGTCGCTGTAATTGATACAAAAATAGATTGGTCACGATATTATTGTTATTCCAACTATGTTGAGGCATGGTTCGCGCATAACTTCCATCCAGTTTTTGCTCACGCTTCAGGCCATAATGTTCAATATAATTAATAATTTCAAAAAGGCTGATTCCATAAAAGGCCTGTGTAACTAAATACGGTGTCACGCCTTTACCAAACATTTTCAGCATCGCGGTATGAAAACCAGCACTCATCGCCCAACCATGAAACAGCTCATTGTCCTTCGAAAAGAAACTTAAACCTTTACGTTTTAAGCGTTGTTTCTCAATCTGCACCGCCGATTTAATTCCACCAAATACAGTGCGTGGCCAAAACTCATAAAAGGTTTCGCCCATTTTTGAGGATGCAGGATCTTCAGGTGTTGCCGCACGTTTATGGTGTCCATAAGGATGTTCAATGCGGAAATGGCTATAACCCAAAGGTGCGAGCGTCGCATGTGCCCAATAATGGTCTTTTTTATGAGGTCGATGGCAGAGTTCATGTGCTGTATTTACACCGACGCCATTGATGGCACCCATCGAAATCCCAAGTAGAACTTGATCTAATAATGAAACATCTTTACGGGTAACCACATAGCCAGCAAAAGCATTCGCTGCCATTTGCAGTGGAATAAATAATTTGACAATACGATCATAATAAGGATCATTCACTAAAACTTTAATGTCATCATCTGTCGGGTTATTGGCATCATCACCGATCAGTGCATCCAGTGCAGGAATAATGACATGCAATAGAAGCGGCCCGCCCATGGCAAATAGTTTTTTTGTCGGTTTTGGACCAAAATGATAACCCGCCAAGATCCCCATACCAATGACTGGTAAACCTGGACTCAATAGCCAACCATAACGTTTTTTATCTAAAACACTACCGATTTTGCTTTCTAACTGAGCGAGCTGCTGTTCATTTAATTTTACTGGTGCATTCATGCGCTAGACTTCCCTAATTACTTCTTCTGTGTTTATATTCGTAAAATATGGGCAGCCAGAACAGTTTTAAGCGTCCAAAAAAACTATGCGATCGTCTTTGGCATTTAAGGATAAATGTTGACCTTTAAACACATAGTGACCATCTATAAATAGAAAATTAATATGAGTAAATATTTGAAATATGGATGCTTTAAGTAAAATTTTTGATGATATCCATCTCCACCGATCTGAATATATTTATTTGAGATCAAAGCATCCTTGGGCTTTTCATTTTCAAGATCACAATGCCATGGTTGCGTATGTGGTGATTCAAGGTCAGTGTGTTGTGCATATCGATCAAGAGCAGGTCTTACTTGAAGCTGGCGATCTTTGCCTTATTCCCTCAGGGCAAAACCATCACTGCAAATCTATACAGTCTGATGTCTTGGTCGAATCAGTGAACATCACGCCACTGTTTCAAGAGCAACGAAATAAAACCATTGAATTAAATTCTACCGAATCTCATGAAGCAGAAGAATTATTTGTACTGGCGATCCGTGGGCATGTCGACAGCATTATGGCAAAGCCCTTAGTGAATGCACTCCCCACGCTGTTACATACACCACATATCATGAGCAGTACCGCACCTGAATGGTTGCAAATTGGCTTACATTTTCTGGCCGTTGAAGCGCATCAGATCCGTCCAGGCCGCGACAAAATTTTGGATCATTTGGTGAGTATTTTATTTATCGAATGTGTGCGTGATTATATTGCAGCCTTGTCAGATTCAAGCAGTTGGTTGCATGCCTTGAGTCATCCTGAATTATCCAATGCTTTGGCCGCGATTCACGAACAACCCCAGCAAGCTTGGACTGTCGAAAGTTTGGCAGAACAATGCTGCATGTCGCGTTCTAAATTTGCCAGTTTATTCACCCAAATGCTCGGTGAATCACCACTCGCCTATTTGCAGCAACATCGTTTGCGACTGGCGACACAGCACTTACAAATGGGGCAACTGACTATTCAGCAAATTGCCCATCGTATCGGCTACTCATCTGAAACGGCATTTAGCCAAACTTTTAAAAAGTTTTATGACCTAACACCGAGCCAGTATCGACAGCAGCATCAACTCGCAAAAACTGAGTCACCTTAAAGGTTTAATCTAAAAGCTTTAAAATCGCTTCCACAGGGTTTTCACTGTTACCTGAAAGCAGTTGTTTATGCATGGTGATGTGCTGCATAACTTGAATTTGCGATTTTTCAACATCCATCAAGCTTTCAATTTCTGCTGCTAATTTTTCAGGTGTTGCATCATGTTGAATAAGTTCCTGAATCACCTTTTTGCCCGCAATAATATTTGGCAATGAATAATACGGAATTTTGATCAGCAATTTCACCACATGGTAGGTCAGCCAATTTAACTTATAAAAAGTCACCATTGGACGATGTAAAAGCATCGCTTCTAAAGTCGCTGTACCCGAAGCCAAAGCGACAATATTCGATGCGTTCATCACCTGACGGCCAATTTTAGATTCGGTATCGGTGTTTTCCATCAAGCGAACTTTGGCTTGTAATGTTTTAGGGTACTGCTTGAGCAACAATTCGATTTGCTGTTTACGTGCATCATTGATTGCAGGAATCAGGAACACATAGTCTGGATGCTGCTCCGTCAAAATCTGTGCGGCAGACAGTACCAAAGGCCCTAAGCGCTCAATTTCACCGCGACGGCTGCCCGGAAGTAATGCAATGTGTTTTTGATGCTCATCTAAGCCTAACTCGTGTTTAGCCGCAACGAGTGGATTATCTAAAGGCAACTGACTTGCCAATGGATGTCCGACAAATGCAGCCGGAACTTGCCATTTTTGGAAAAACGCTTTTTCGAAAGGAAATAAACAAAGGACTAAATCGATACTCGCCTTGATGCCATGTACACGGCCTTGTCGCCATGCCCACACTGAAGGGCTGACATATTGCACTGTTTTAATTGGTAGCTGTTTTTGCTTTAAGCTCTTAGATAAACGCAAATTAAAATCCGGTGCATCTATCCCTACAAAAACATCGACAGGGTTTTCAGTCCATTTTTCAACCAGACCATCACGTACAGCAAAGAGTTTTTTAATATCTTTTAAGACTTCAACAATCCCCATCACCGATAAAATATCCATCGGATAATAGCTGTTAAAGCCTTCTGCAATCATTTGCGGACCACCAATGCCTTCAAATTCCGCATCAATCCCTTGCTCTCGAAAACTACGGATAAGCTTGGCGCCTAATGTATCCCCCGATACTTCCCCAACCACGATGCCAATTTTAAGTTTCCGATTTTGCAAAAGTCTGTCCTTTTAACTCAATTTTCTTTAGCTATAGATTCTATACGAGTCCTTCGCAAAGTTAATAGATTTCCTAAAAAAAGCTGCACGTCTTTAATTCACCATCTTAGAAATATTCATCACTGCTACTTAGCTTCTGATTAAAATTTTTCCGCCAATGGTTCGGATTTGTGCCGTATTTATTCTTAAACATTTTACGAAATAGCACTGCGGTATTAAAACCAGAGGCTTCCGCAATTTTATCAATTGAGTAATCCGTCACTTCGAGCAATTCAGCCGCATATCGCAGTCTTTCATTATTTAACCATGTGACAATTGGTAGCCCTGTCGCATGGTTAAAATGTCTAGTTAGTGTCCTTCTACCCATATTCGAATAATGGCGAAACCTTATCTTTTTAAGGAGTATAGATTTTGCAGGAATGGACTTTAAGTTCACAGTCGCATATATCGATAAATAACTAATTAAAGACTAGGAAAATAAACCTACGGTGCGTTTTTTGGTATTAGATATGCATTTCAGATAGTCATCACCTTATATTCTAAATACATGATTTCACTGCAGCATAATCTCCATTTGAACTATCAACCAGTTGAGAAAGCCGAAATCAATAACTTAGCTTATATAAAATTTATTAATTTCCAAATTAAATTATTCTTTATCTATTTTTTTCACAAGTAAATCACTAATCGAGACAACGACTTATATTAATTAGTCATAAGATATGCACGTTTTTTGATATTTGGCATTCAGCGATGGTCGGTCCTTTAGAGTTCATTCTGGCAGGTGTAATTGTAGGTTTCTGCGTAGGTATTACCGGTGTTGGTGGTGGTTCATTGATGACCCCGATCCTGATTAGCCTATATAAAATTGAACCCCACATTGCGATCGGTACAGATCTACTGTATGCCGCAATTTCAAAATTTTGTGGTTCTTTAGTCCATGCCCGTAAAATGAATATCGTTTGGACCATTGTCATTTGGCTTGCAGTCGGCAGTATCCCTGCGTCATTTGCGACCCATTGGGTACTTGAAAACTATTTAAGCCAATCGACACATTACAAAACCGTGTTAACCATGTTTTTGGGTTTTATGCTGACGATTACAGGGATCTCAATTATTTTCCGTGGTCATATCGAAAAATTCTTTAATAAATTTCGAAAAACTGATCAATTGGATGATATGAGTGCGGATCTTGAACGTATCAATTTCCAAGCTAAAAATAAGCGTGCATATATCATCATCATGGGCATTATTTTAGGCGTATTCGTTACCCTATCGTCTGTTGGTGCAGGTGCTTTCGGTATTATGGCATTGGTACTCATGTTCCCTAATTTACCAATGATTCGAATTATTGGTTCAGACGTCGTACATGCCGTGCTTCTTACACTGGTTGCTGGCTTGGGTCATATGAGCTCAGGTAATGTCGATTTTCATTTATTGGGTTGGTTATTGGTGGGTTCTATTCCCGCGATTGTGGTCGGAACTTTAATCAGCTCACGTTTACCTGAAAAAGTCATTCGTAAAGTCTTAGGCATTACCTTGTTTGTTTTAGGCATGAATTTCATCATTAATCCAGTAAAATCAAAACCTGTCGAAAAACCAACAACTGCAATGTTGATCGCACCGACGGTGAATAGTCAGCAGGTTTAAATTAACTGCCCGATTCATCACTTTTTTTTCAGAGACTTATTGATCTTTTTTATAACATTTGAATGCTATATTCATGTTATATTCGGCTCACGAAACAACCTTTTGTATAATCAAACCAGTGACGGCAATGAATACTTTACAGTCAAATTCTATTACCCAAAACGACATTGATGACGTGAATGTAAAAAGCATTCAGCCTCTTGTTACTCCTGCAGAACTAAAAAAAGAGCTACCTCTGACTGAAACTGCCTATCAAACAGTCCTTAAGGGCCGTGAAACTGTACGTAATATTTTAGATGGAAATGACAAACGTCTTTTTGTTGTCATTGGCCCATGTTCAATTCACGACACAGTCGCTGCACATGATTATGCTGACCGTTTAAAAGTTTTAAGCGACAAAATCCAAGATACGATCTATGTCGTGATGCGTGTGTATTTTGAAAAACCACGTACCACTGTTGGTTGGAAAGGTCTAATTAATGACCCTGACATGAACGATTCTTTCAACATCGAAAAAGGCTTACGTATTGGTCGTAAACTTTTACTTGAATTGAATGAAAAAGGTTTGCCTTGTGCAACCGAAGCGCTCGATCCAAACTCACCACAGTACTACCAAGATCTTATTTCTTGGTCAGCGATTGGTGCGCGTACCACTGAAAGCCAAACACATCGTGAAATGTCTTCTGGGCTTTCTTCACCTGTGGGCTTTAAAAATGGTACAGATGGCGGTTTAACCGTTGCGACCAATGCCATGCAATCTGTTAAACATGGTCATAGCTTCTTGGGCTTAAGCGACCAAGGTCAAGTTTCAGTTATTCGTACCAGTGGTAACCCTTATGCACACGTTGTACTTCGTGGCGGCAACGGTAAACCAAACTACGACGCAGGTTCTGTTGCAGATGCCGAAGCGGCATTAGCCAAAGCAAAAGTTAGTGGCAAAATCATGATTGATACCAGTCATGCAAACTCAAACAAAGACCCGTACCTACAACCCCTTGTTCTGAAAAATATTACTGAACAAATCCTTGACGGAAACAAGTCAATCGTGGGTATTATGGTAGAAAGTCACTTAAAAGGTGGTCGTCAGGATATTCCTGCCAACTTATGTGACCTCGAATATGGTAAATCAGTGACTGATGGCTGTATCGATTGGGATACGACTGAAAAAGTCTTGTTAGAGATGCATGAAGCACTTAAAGACGTGTTACCGACACGCTAAGTGAATGAAAAACGCCATCTTCGAGATGGCGTTTTACTTTGAAGGATTATTTGTCAGATGAATGAAATCGAAAATGCGTTAAGTCACATTGAAAACTTCCAATATATACATGAACACTTATTAACGTCCGGTCAACCATCTCCTTCTGAGCTTCAAACGATCAAAGAATATGGTGTTTCAACGGTTATTAATTTAGCACTGACTGATGCATCCAATCATATCGAGCATGAAGACCGCATTTGCCTAGATCTAGGCCTGAACTACATCCAAGTTCCAATCTCTTGGGATACCCCTTCAGATGATCAATGCCTTTTAGTACTCGATATGATTGACCATTTGGTTCAAGGTCAAACGGTTTGGCTACACTGTGCAAAAAACTTCCGTGTCAGCAGTTTGATGTATTTATATCGTCAATACTATATGGATGTTGATATGCCAAAGGCTCAAGATTTGATGCATCAAATTTGGGAACCCAATGAAACATGGACAGGTTTAATCCATGCGGTTGCCTTACAACTTCAAGGCCGTAAAGCAACTCAAGATTTACAACATGCACTGATCCATCCAGATCATTTTGCGTGAGAAATCAGTACTGTTGCAGTAGAAAGAATACCTTCTTGGCGACCAGTAAACCCTAATTTTTCGGTGGTGGTCGCTTTGATGCTAATTTGTGTAACTTCAACATCCATAACATCTGCGATACTTTGACGCATTTCTAAATTATGTTTTGCTAGTTTAGGGCGCTCACAAGCCACGGTAATATCAGCATTATTAAGTACATATCCACGATCTAAAATCAGTTGGTAGACGTGTTTTAAAAGTACTCGACTATCGGCACCTTTAAATTTTGGATCTGTATCTGGAAAATGCTGACCAATATCTCCAAGTGCCAAAGCTCCTAATAATGCATCACAAAGCGCATGCAATACCACATCACCATCTGAATGTGCTTTGAGTCCATGTGTATGTGGAATTTGAACACCAGCAAGCGTTACAAAGTCACCTTCTTCAAATGCATGCACATCCATGCCCTGACCGATACGAATTTGAGCTATCATGCTTGAGTTCCTTGAGAAAATAATGATTGAAATCTTGTATTCACGCTTTCTATTTCGCTATAGTGTGGGCAAGCGCAACATAGTGAAAGTATAAGCGATCATGCTGTTGAAAACTGAAATAAATATCATCAAAAAATTCGTACTGGTTCTGCTAATAGGTTCTGGCCTAGCGACGTTTACGCATGCAGAAAAAATTAACTGCGATCATGCCAATACTCAGGCAAAAAAAAATTACTGTTCTAACGGTTTTGAAGAACAACGTGAAAAGCTAGATGGGCTTTTTTTAACAGCGCAGTTGATTACTGATGCCCCTGTACGCTTGCTGATAGATACGCAAAAATTATGGTACAGCCGAGTTCAGCAATGCAAAAACTTGGAGTGTTTCAAACAACAGTTTGAACTTCGCCATGAAGATTTGAATATTTATACCTCGATGAACCAAAGTTTAACGCAGCATTATCTTAAATTTGAAAATGGTCATTTTGCGACATCACCTGTACATTTAAAGGTGCATCAACTGGGCAAAGACAGCATCAAAATTGAAGGCATTGCCTATCGTAATCCGAACAATCGAGTCGAAACACAAACCATTCCATTTTTAGCTTACACAACACCCGAACAAAAAAATCAAATCACAGATAATGAACACGACTGCAAATATCAGTTCAATTACAGCAAAGCTTTACTCTCAGTAAAAACTGATCAAAAAGGCTGTGAACGTTTTGCAGGGATTTATCGTTTATATGATTAAGATCAAATTCGAATGACTTAGAAACATACAAAAAAGCCTCAACGTTGAGGCTTTTGGGTGTCTAAAATATATCAGTTAAATCGGATGTGTTTGCTGCACTTGCTGGCTAATCATTGCAGCTGTTGCCGCAGATAAGGTCCATCCAAGGTGACCATGTCCAGTATTATAAAAAATATGATCACGCTTACCTGCATGTACCACAGGCATCATATTAGGCATCATTGGTCGTAAACCCGCCCATGGCACCACATGTTCTGTAGAGAGATTAAAGTTGCGATTCGACCAATCAATTAAGGGCTGAATGCGATCTGCACGAATGTCTCGGTTATAGCCATTAAACTCTGCCGTGCCTGCAACACGGAGTCGATTTGCACCTAAGCGTGAAGTCACAATTTTGGCACTTTCATCCAACAGACTTACCCAAGGCGCATTGGCCTGACTTTGTTCATCATTTAAATTAATAGTGATTGAATATCCTTTGACTGGATACACATTTACGCGATCACCGAGTTTATGTGCAAGTTCATAACTACCTACGCCACCACAGACCACCACAGCATCTGCTTCAAGTATGGTATCAGCATCGGGATGTTCCATATTTTCATCACTGGCTTTTAACTGAACATTGACACCTTTTGCATGATGTTCAAAGTCAGTCACCTCAAAACCCCACATATATTTCACATCAAAGCGTTCTGTTGCTTTAGCAAGCTGCGTCGTAAATTTATGGATGTCGCCCGTGGCATCCCCCGGACAATAAAAGCCACCATAGTATTCACCTGTCAGACTAGGTTCAATATCCCGTATTTCAGCTAATGTCACAGGATGACGCTCTAAACCACCCTCACAGAGCATATTATTAACTTGAGTCGCCACCTCATAATCATGTTGATTATGAAAGAAATGTAAAATGCCGCGTTTTTCTAAATCAAACTGTAAGTTTTCATGCTCAGCTATTTCAAATAAGCGCTGACGTGCCATCAACGCTAGACGCACTGTCTCGTGAGTATTTTCACGATAATCTTTAATATGTCCCATAAACTCAAAGAGCCATGAATATTTATGTAGGTTAAAACTTGGATTTAATAATAATGGCGCGGTTTTTTGTGACATCCATTTAATGCCTTTCACCACCGTTGCTTTTTGGTTCCAGACTTCAGCATTACACGCTGATAATTGTCCACCATTGGCAAACGACGTTTCCATCGCAGGATAAAGATGTTTATCGACCACAGTGACACGATAACCTAGTAATCCGAGTTCGTAAGCTGTCGTTACCCCAGTAATACCTGCACCAATCACAACAATATGACACATATAGGCTCCTTGGAAATTACATTTCCTATGCTCGCCCCATCTGTCATTGGTACCTGAGAGCTTTGGTTCCTTGCGAAGCAATGTGAACCTTCCCCTTCGGTGAGTAGGTCTAGCCTACTTCTCTCCAGATTTTTTATATGATTACAGTCCTTTTGCCTGAGAGTTTCCTGGGGGAACTTGCTCCTTCGGCGAGCACAATCTGTGCTTCTCTCCTGCAATCATCCATTCGTTTTTATTCGGCATTCATCTTGGTATTGCCTTAGTTAGATATGAGCAATATTTGTACCAAATCTCAAGTCCTATTTGGGTCAATATTGTTAAATATTATTTTTATATCGATTTAAGTTGTTAGGCTAAGTATTTCGACTCAATTTTTTCTACACCTAAATACTTCATCTTTAAAATAAAGGTTTAAAATATTAAATGAAATTTACATCTAGAAAGATTGAAGTTTTATGTCCAAGTCTATGCTTTTCTCTCGCTTTGCATCTGTGATGCAAACACATTCTATTGAAGAATTAACCCAAAGTGATTTACTCCTACTTAAGACTCTGGGACCTATTCAAAGTTTTTATGCACCATTCGAGGCCATAAATCATGATGCAAAAGTGGTCATCGTCGGCATCTGCCCAGGCCAGCAACAATGGCGTAATGCATTAATTGCAGCGAAGGACGGCTTAGAGCAGCAATTATCTGAGGAAAACATTCTTAAACTTGCAAAAAATAGTGGTGCTTTTAGTGGCCCTATTCGTAAAAATTTAACTCAACTGCTAGATCATATTGGATTACACAATCAATTAGGCATACAGACCACTGCTGAGCTATTTAGCAATCATCAAGATATAGTGCAAATGTGCTCAGTTTTACAGCAATGCATTTTGGTCAATGGAAAAAATTATGCTGGTTCAACGCCCGCAATGTTGAAAAATGAATTATTAAAACAACATATTGATGATTATTTTATTCCTATAGTTCAACGGCTTCCTAACGCAATTTACATCCCGCTAGGCAAAGGTGTAGATGAGGTTTTAAATTATGTAAGCAGCTTAGGCTATTTAAAAGATCAGCAGATTCTAGCAGGACTTCCCCATCCGTCAGGTGCAAATGCTGAACGGATCAAATATTTTTTAGGCGAAAAACCACGTGACCAATTGTCTCGACAAACCAATCCCGAGCAGATTGATAGCGCAAAATCACAGATCTTGCTTAAATTATCAAAACTACTATGAAATTATATTTACATCACTGAAAAATATTATTTATTTGAATATCCACCACTTATATTAAAACATCACTCGATCAAAACTAGAAAAGTGTGATGTATTTTACTTTTTTGTTTTTCTGTGTGAATATGCGCCAAAATAAATATTGCTCATAAAAATAACGCTAACATGGAAATACACATGAAAATTTATTTAGTTCTTGGATTTACACTCCTACTACTCACGGGTTGTATTACCGTACCTAAAAATAAACCTGAAACAAGAACCTTGAAGCTGAATGGTGTGAATACAGTTGAAAACAGCAAAGTGATCCAACGAACCATTACTCGAGGTCAGTTACTATGTGAAGCTGGGCAAAAATGTCCTGAACTTGCAATTGATTGGCAAAAAAACAAAGGTGAATATGCACTTTCACTGCATTCGTATGATCAACAGCAGCTTGATATGAATGAAATATCTTTTGTGATCGACGGCAAAGTATTGTCTTATCCTGCAATTGGTCAAACAAATTATCGTCGCTTAGAAAATTCAAATGTGATTGATTCTTCTAATACCGTGATGATTCCAGATACTGTGCTTAAACAATTTCGGGACGCAAAAAATATTGCTGTGATTATGAATACCAACCAAGGTGAAATCGCACACTATATGCTAAAAAACCAAAAATCATCAGATGCCTACCGACTATTTTTACGTGCTTACTCTTAAGCCCAAATAGTCTAAAATCAAAATCCCAAAAGTTAGTGTATGTTTTTTGGGGATTTTTTATTCATCTCGCTTTATAAATTGATCAAATGCATCACATGGTCTTTATTTTATTCGTTTAATTAATTGTTTAATTGTCAGTTCACAAATCGGTTGACCTACCTCTAGATGAAGAGGATAGGCTTGATTTTCATCTGTAAGCTTATAGCCACGTCGTTGATAATATTTTATTAATTCTAAACGCCGATCAATCACATACATCACAAATTCTTCAACATTGGGTTCAATCAACATCGCTTGCTGTTCTGCAAATTGCAATAATTTTTTTCCTAAGCCCTGAGCTTGCTCATTTGGATGAATTGCAAAATGACCAATTTCACAGCTCTTCCCCTGCATTTGAATACCAATACACCCCATGATCTGCGCATGTACCGACTCAATCACATATAAATGAAAATCCCTTTTTTGTAAGAGTTGACTGAGTTGAGACACATTTATTCGATTTCCTCGAACAATATGATGTTCTGTCGTCCAACTCTTGGGATGATTTTCCCGATAGGCTGTATTCATTAAGCTTTCAAGCTGCTGAATATCACCAAGTAAAGCATTTCGTATATTCATATTTTTTTGCTATTTATTTTCATAGGCCTAGTTTACCGAAATAAAAAAACCGGACAATTGTCTGGTTTTTTTATGCAATTTTCTCATCAGTGTGACTTGCTAAAGCTATTCATCAACCGCGCTCGGAACAAAGCAGCGCTTTATTATTTATCCACTGTGACTCGCTAACGCTACTCACCAACCGCGTTCGGAACAAAGCAACGCTTTGTTATTTATACACTGTGACTTGCTAAAGCTATTCACTAACCGCGTTCGGAACAAAGCAACGCTTTGTTATTTATCCACTGTGACTCGCTAACGCTATTCACTAACCGCGTTCGGAACAAAGCAACGCTTTGTTATTTATCTACTGTGACTCGCTAACGCTACTCACCAACCGCGTTCGGAACAAAGCAGCGCTTTGTTATTTATCTACTGTGACTCGCTAACGCTACTCACCAACCGCGTTCGGAACAAAGCAGCGCTTTGTTTCCTCACTTGGGTTCAATTGGGGCAAATGGTGCGACTACATCCGCATTTTGTGCGCGGTTACGCATGAAGTGATCCATAAGCACAATTGCCAACATCGCCTCTGCAATTGGTGTCGCACGAACACCGACACAAGGATCATGGCGACCTTTGGTCAACACATCTGTATCTTCACGATTAATCGTGATGGTTTTACCCGGCGTAGTAATGGAAGCTGTTGGTTTCAAGGCGATCGCAACACGAATATCCTGACCACTCGAAATACCGCCCAAAATGCCGCCTGCATGGTTTGCCAAGAAACCATCCGTAGTTAACTCATCACGGGTTTCATGACCAAACTGCTCAGCAACGCCAAAGCCATCACCAATTTCCACACCTTTTACAGCATTGATGGACATCATGGCATGTGCAATATCTGCATCTAAACGATCAAATACAGGCTCGCCCCAACCGACTGGCACTTGCGTCGCAATAATTTCCAGTTTGGCGCCACAGCTCGTTCCTTGTTCACGAAGTGACGTTACGAGAGCTTCGAAACGTGGGACGGCATCTGCATCACCACAGAAAAATGGGTTATTCGGAACTTCATTCCAGTCCAATTTCTCTGCTTTTTCGGTACCAATTTGGGTTACATGACCACGAATTTCTATGCCGAATTTCTCAAACAAGAATTTTTTAGCAATCGCACCCGCAGCAACACGCATCGCAGTTTCACGAGCACTCGAGCGACCACCACCACGATAATCACGGAAACCATACTTATGTGTATAAGTATAGTCTGCATGACCCGGACGGAAGGTTTGCGCGATGTTGCCATAATCTTTTGATTTTTGATCTGTGTTACGGATCAATAGACCAATCGATGTACCGGTCGTTTTGCCTTCAAATACGCCTGAAATAATTTCAACTTCATCGGGTTCTTTACGCTGAGTTGCAAACTTAGATGTGCCCGGCTTACGACGATCCAGATCCTTTTGCAAATCGGCTTCAGTAAGTTCAATACCCGGTGGAACCCCATCCACAATGGCCATCAGACCAACGCCATGAGATTCACCACAAGTCGTTACACGGAAGAGTTGCCCTATACTATTACCTGCCATGTCAAACGACTCCTTATGCTTGAACAGATTGAATAAATAAATCTCGGTATTCGCGGCATTGAGCAGCAGTCAATGCAAAGATACCTGTACCGCCTTTTTGGAATTGTAACCAGTAAAAATCAACGGTATTGAAGTTTTGGCGCATTGCCCATTCTGAGTTACCCACTTCAATCACAATTAAGCCATCTTCAGTCAGGTAATCTGCAGCTTGTGCCAACATTTTACGTACAAGATCCAAACCATCTTGACCCGCAGCAAGCGCCATTTCAGGTTCATGGTGGAATTCTTCTGGTAAATCTGCCATGTCTTCAGCATCCACATACGGTGGATTCGACACGATTAAATCATATTGATTTTCTGCTGGAATTTTGGCGAATAAATCAGACTCAAGTAAAGCCACTTGATATTGTTTATTGTGGTGTTCACAGTTAATTTGCGCCACTTCAAGTGCATCTTTAGATAAATCTGTTGCATCAACTTCAGCATCTGGGAATGCATAAGCTAAAGCAATCGCGATACAACCTGAACCCGTACACATATCTAAAATGCGCTGAGGAGTTTTTGGATTGGCATTTTCAGGTAGATTATTAACCGCAGCACCCATTTCGCCATTTTCACCTAAGCAATATGGCGCAAAACGGTTTTCAATTAACTCTGCAATTGGAGAACGTGGAATCAGTACACGTTCATCGACATAAAATGGCTTACCAAAGAAATATGACAAGTTTAGTAAATAAGACGTCGGAACTTTTTCATTAATACGACGTTCTAACAATGCTAAAAATTCTGCAACTTCACTTGGCAATAATTTCGCATCTAAGATTTCCGCATCTGCATTCCAATCTAGAGATAACGTTTGTAAAACCAATGCTGAGCTTTCAGCAAAATAGTCTTCTGTACCTTGTCCTAAGTGGGCATCATATTGACGTAAAGCTGTTACCCCAAAGCGGATATAATCACGAATTGTAGATAGGTTTTCAGCTGCTTCCTGTAAATGTTCAGGGCTAATAGTCGGTCGATCCACTTAAGGCGTCTCCAGTTCATAATTTTTTAAACGCCCTATGATACCTTGTTTTAATGCTATTTATAATAAAAATACGGCATTATTCACCGCTTGAAAGCATTTCATTACCGTATATATGAGGTCTGATACATTCGCTGAAATGAAATGTGTAATTTAGGCTTTTCTTCAGCATGCTATAAAACCTAATAGATAAAAATTACGAATAAAAACCAATTCAAGCTCAATTGTTTAGCAATTTGTACTTGATCCTAAGCTTTAATTTCTTAAAATCATCCCCATACAAACAGTTAAATTTTAAATGCGGGGCTCCAATGAGCTATAAGCACAATAACCTCATGGCTATGCGTCAAAGCTATTGGGAAGACACTCAGTCTTTAAACGTGCAAAATGAAAAGGCATTTTTTCAGCAACTGCTGATCGAACATCAAGTTTTCCCTGATCCGAGTTTAGAAAACGCTCGTACCCTATTTTTTAGCTTACCGAGCATTATTATTGTCAAAGGTTATGCTGCCGGATTTAAAGACGAATCTGTCCAACACCTTATTCATCAACATATTGAAGAACATAAAGCTGCATTGATGCAAAATGATACGGTAAAAATCAAATATCGTTTATAGTTTTCTTTCCAATGTGCCTGTCTACGCGGCATCTTGCTTAAGTTTGCAAATGCTTACTGCATATTCAGTAAGTTGAACTATTTTAATACGTTAAGAAACGTTAAAATTAGCTACAATGTATTTTTCTGCGAATTGCTGATTAAAGGATTTAATTTACATGTCAGATCAGAACGATAAGCTCAAACACTTGAAAACGTCTTCTATGGATCGACGCTTATCTATCGCAAAGGCATCGCTACTTGCGGGAACTCGTTGGGCAGCATCAAACGCCACTTCTATTTTTTCGAGTGAAGAAGAAAAAGAGAAAAAGCGTAAAAAAGCCATGAAAGATCAGGCTGAATATCTCGTCGCAGAAATTGGTAAATTAAAAGGTTCAATTGTAAAAATTGGGCAAATGATGGCGTTGTATGGTGAACATTTTCTACCTGAAGAAATCACCCAAGCCCTCAATACCCTTAACAATCAAACAGTCGCATTGGCATGGCCAGCCATCAAAGTACAATTACAAAATCAACTTGGCTCAAAACTTGATGATCTCGTGATTGATCATGAGCCGCTTGGTACAGCATCTTTGGCACAAGTTCATCGTGCAAAACGTAAATCTGATGGTTTAGAACTGGTATTAAAAATCCAGTATCCAGGTGTGGCAGATGCCATCGATTCGGATATGAATCTATTCAAAAACATGCTCAAACTGACACGAATGGTGCCTCAAACGCGTGAATTTGATCAGTGGTTTGATGAAGTTCGTGAAATGATGCATCGTGAAGTAAATTATAAAATCGAAGCAGATACCACTCGCCGTTTTGCAGCACGCTTAAAAGAAGACCCATGCTATATCGTGCCGCAAATCATTGAAGGTTATTCAACACCTCAAGTGCTGTGTATGACCTTTGAACGTGGTGTGCCGATAAACAGCCCAGTGATGCTGTCACTTCCTCAAGAGCGCCGTAATGCCTTAGGTGAAGCATCACTTGAAATTGCCGTACGCGAAATTTTTGAATGGGGTGAAATGCAAACCGACCCTAACTTCGGAAACTATTTGGTCCGTTTGGGCAATGGTGCGGATGTGCCCGATAAAATCGTACTCCTCGACTTCGGTGCGATCCGTCAGTTCGATGAGCATCTGTTAAGCGTTGCGCGTAATTTGATTACCGCGGGTTATCACCATAGCTCTGAGCAAATGGTCAAAGCGATGACAGGTTATGAGTTCTTTGATGGTATTCCACAAAGTATTAAACCCGATATGGCCAAAGTCTTTCTGTTAGCAACAGAGGCATTTAGTAGCACTGAAAATAACCCAGACATCCCTGCTGGTGTTATGGACGAACAACAACGCTATGACTGGAAAAAAAGCCAATTACATAGCCGTGTAATGCAACAAGCTTCAAAATCGATGGCATCTCGCTACTTCTCAGTTCCACCTAAAGAGTTTATGTTTATCAGCCGTAAATTTATCGGTGCATATACCTTTATGACCGTCATTGAAGCGAAAACCAATGTTCGTCGTATGATTCAAAAATATCAATAATCACTCAATGCACACTTCAAGACTTGGCTGACTCAAATGTCAGCCAAGTCAATTTTAAAATAAAAATCCTTTTAAGCCTTTTTACTTTTCTATTCTTAATTAATCATTTAGCTATCGAATCCCACCTAATCTCGCCGTTTATCTTTGACAATCATGCATGTCATTTATGACATGGTTTTTCTATCTTTGGCATGTCAGCATTAAATAAGAACAACGCAAATGGAAAACAACAATGACCAACATGGTAAACAAGGCACAAGGATTTGGACTCTCACTTTTAACGAAAATTGCCGGAAGTGATGTACTCGATCAGTTTAAACTGCGCAAATTTGTTGAAAAATCTTTGTATCAAAGCTCAAAAGCTGGTTTTAAAACCTTGAGCCAGACACAAAAAGCATTTCAGACCAACAAAGGTGTGCATAAGCAACGTTTGCCAAATCAACAAAAATCATTATTTGATTTAAACCTGACTGAAGAACAGCAAATGACTGCTGATGCGATGCAGCAGTTTGCCACAGAAGTTTTGTATCCACTTGCTCATCTAGCCGATCAAGAGGAAAAATTTCCTGAAGCGTTATGGCAACATATCCAAGATCTAGGTCTAAATTATTATGCCTTACCTGAAGATTTGGGTGGCGTCGCAGCAGAAAAAAACATCACTAGCAATATCTTAATTGCTGAACAACTAGCTGAAGGTGACTTTAGTTTAACAGCAGGTTTACTGTCGACATTTAGCTGTATCAATGCCATCACCCAATGGGGTTCAGAATCTGTTCAAGCAACCTACTTAGCAGCATTTGCAGATGATTCAGCCCTGCATGCAAGCTTTGCAGTTCAAGAGGCAACGGCGGCATTTAATCCCTATCAACTTAAAACTCAGGCAATTGCTGACGGCCAGCAGTATAAAATCAGTGGGGAGAAAACCTTAGTCCTTTTAGGTGAACAGGCAGATGTGCTCTTGGTGAGTGCCATGCTGAATGGGCAGCCTGAAGTTTTTATTGTGCAACGTGACCAGAGCATTAGCGCTAAAAAAACACCAGCTATGGGTTTAAAAGCCACTGAAACGGTAACTTTAAAATTTGATCAGACCCCTGCCCAACGCTTAGGCGATCAAGATTTCAATTACACCTCATTTATCGATCTTGGCAATTTAATGTGGTGTGCCATGGCTGTTGGTACCGCAACTGCAGTCAAAAAATATTGCATTCAATATGCAAACGAACGTACAGCTTTTGGAGAGCCAATTTCACATCGTCAAAGTGTGGCTTTTATGATTGCCGATATGGCAATCGAAATTGATGCCATGCATATGCTCATCCTAAACGCAGCAAGTCTAGCCGAAGCCGGCAAGCCATTTCATCGTGAAGCCTATTTAGCCCGCGTGCTATGTGCTGAAAAGTCGATGAAAATTGGGACCGATGGCGTGCAAATATTAGGTGGTCATGGCTTTACCAAAGAACATCCCGTAGAACGATGGTATCGAGACTTACGTGCCACAGCGATTCTTCAATCTGGCTTACATGCTTAATTCAGCAAAATAAAAACAAGGAAATGTCCATGAACTTACAAAATCCGAAAAAATTTAAATTGCTGATCGACCAAGCCCATGAAGTCGCATTAAATGTTCTACGTCCTATTTCACGTAAATATGACAAAGCCGAACATGCCTATCCTAAAGAGTTAGACATGTTATCTTCCCTCGTCGACGGTATGAATGATGGCGGAGATGGCATGAATGCAGGTGCTGCCGTCAATAAACGTGGTGACACAGACACTGGTAATAAAAACGGTGTCAATATGTCGACAGCCCTCAGTATCATCGAGATGTGCTATGGAGATACAGGCCTGTTGCTCAGTATGCCTCGACAAGGGCTTGGAAATTCGGCTATTGCAGCAGTAGCCAATGATGAACAACTAGAACGCTTAAAAGGAACTTGGGCCGCTATGGCCATTACAGAACCCAATTGCGGCTCTGATTCTGCTGCTATTCGGACAACAGCGACGAAAGATGGCGATGAATACATTCTCAATGGGGAAAAAATCTTTGTCACCTCGGGTGAGCGTGCTGATTCCGTGGTGGTTTGGGCAACGCTAGATAAAAAATTAGGCCGTGCAGCGATTAAATCCTTTGTTGTTGAAAAAGGTACGCTGGGCATGACTGTAGAACGCCTAGAACATAAATTGGGTATTAAAGCTTCTGATACGGCTGCCATTAGCTTTGTAGATTGTCGTGTCCCTGCTGCAAACTTATTAGGCAATGCTGAAATTGATGTAGCAAAGGGTTTTGCTGGGGTTATGGAAACTTTTGATAATACTCGCCCACTCGTTGCCGCGATGGCTATTGGCTGTGCCAAGGCATCTTTAGAGCGAATTAAAGAAATCTTTAAAGATGAATTAGATGAGCAGTATTCAACACCGATCTTACAAAGCTCGAATATTGCTGCACAAATATATCGAATGGAAGCAGACTGGGAAGCAGCACGTCTCCTCATGCTCAAAGCCGCATGGATGGCCGACAACAAAAAACCAAACTCACGTGAAGCATCCATCGCTAAAGCAAAAGCAGGCCGTGTTGGTAATGAAATCACATTAAAATGTGTAGAGCTCGCAGCGGCAGTCGGTTATAACGAAGATGAATTATTGGAAAAATGGGCACGTGATTCAAAAATCCTTGATATATTTGAAGGCACACAGCAAATTCAACAATTAATCATTGCACGACGTGAACTGGGTAAAAGTTCAAGCGAATTAAAGTAATTTTTTGCTTGCGTAATTTTAAACTTAGAGATGGATTTTTATATAGGATCAGTCTATAAACAATCCATCTTTTTGTTTTTCGATGATTATGTTTCAGACCCGACCACTTCAACTTGAAGACAATGCAAGCATTGCCAATGTCATTCGCACAGTTTCCAAAGAATTTGGATTAGCACCAGAATCAGGATTTGCCGTTGCAGATCCAATTTTAGATGATTTATATCACGTTTATGCACAAGCAAATGCACAATATTGGGTTATTGAAAATCAACACGGTACAATTTTAGGTGGTGGGGGCCTTTCTCCTTTAGTTGGAGACTCAAGCATTTTAGAAATCCAAAAAATGTATTTTATGCCTGAATTACGTGGTCATGGCTTAGCCAAAGATATTTTAGAACTTTGTTTTCAATTCGCCAAAGATCATAATTTTAAAGCGTGTTATTTAGAAACTACACATACACTTGGGCAAGCGGTGAAACTCTATGAAAAAGTAGGATTTGAACACTTACAAGCTCCCAAGGGCAATACAGGTCATAGCCAAGCATGCGAAATTTGGATGCTTAAAACGCTTTAAATAAAATTAGATTCTACAAATTTCACTGGAAAGATTTACAGCTTTATCAAATACAGTTATTTGATGAATGGATATTCTAGTTTTTTATAACTAAAGTTCTCGGGATTTGAATGTTCCCATAATCTTAATAAGTACCATGTTAAGAGAGAAATACTGATTCAATTAACACGATCTTTTTCTCTCTTCACTTAAAAAATCATGTAATTTGAGTACATTTCCATCAATTCTTACAATTTCACTGTACAGAGCATCTTAAGAAAATATTGACCTCTAAGTCTCCAGTTCATAATATCGCTTTAGAAATTACACTTAGCCATGATTATTTTAAAGTGAATATAAATGCAGAATGTTCTGAATAAAACTCGCCTTTCAACTCGTCTTTCGTCGCTCCTAAGCGCTCACAGCTTAAAGTTTTCAACTGTTATTATATCTGTAACCCTGATTTCTGGATGTTCATCACTAGGTGGTGGCTCTGTAGAAAAACGTGCAGTTAAACTTTCATCAGGGATCCAAAAGGCCTATTCAGTCAATCCTGAAACCGCAAATCGAGTGTCACCCTACATTGTGCAAACTGCCGATCAATACAACTTAGATCCTTTACTACTGGCTGCCGTTATTCGCCAAGAATCAACTTTCCGCCCTTATGTCAGTTCTCCTGCAGGTGCAGTCGGTTTAACTCAGGTGATGCCACGTTATTGGCAAGCAACATGCCCTGGGGATTTATATGACGAATTAACCAATATTAATTGTGGGTCATTTATTTTAACTAAATATAAAAATGCCGCTGGCAGCATGCCAAAAGCTTTAGCCTACTATAATGTCGGACCTACTGCTTATAACACCAATCGAAAAATGAAAAAACAAGGCAAACGTTATGCAAAACAAGTGAAGCAACATCAAAATAATTTAAAAAGTGCATTATAAAAGTAAAGTTCAATCCTATGACCTAGGATTGAACTTTCAATATATATCACAAATAATTGAATTTAATAGACTTAAATCACAAATATTAATCTAGAAATAATATTATATAATATATTTTAATGATCAGAAAATAAACAAACAGCACAGATATTTAATACTTATTTCGTCTTATGTAATCGTTTTTATATATTAAAATAATGGAATAATACATTAAATCTATTAATAAAAAAACTCTTATAAAACAACAACCCTAATGGAATTTCATATACAACAATTCTATAAAAAGTTTAAATATTCTACACAATACTACAACTACTAGCAGCCAAGAATCGTTTAAAGACCATTTTTACTTTATTTATTATTAACAATAATCAACCAGCTGATTTTTTTTAGCATTGTTTATTCATTATTTTTAGCTAATATCTTATACGTCAGTAAAACTATATTACTGATTAACATATAATTTATTGGGGTTAATAATGGCCAAATTATCTTTAAACGGTTTAACAGACATTGACGGTTTTATTGCTGCAGCTTTGGTTGACAGCGAAAGTGGCCTTGCTATGGCAACACAAGGCAATAACGACATCGACTTAGAATTAGCTGCTGCTGGTAATACCGAAGTTGTACGCTCAAAGCGTAAAGTTGCCAAAGCATTGAATTTAAATGACTCAATTGAAGACATTCTAATTACTCTAGGTAAACAATATCACTTAATTCGTCCACTCGACTCAAATGAAGCATTATTTCTTTACCTCGTTTTAGACCGTAGCAAATCAAACCTAGCTATGGCTCGCCATGAACTTAAACATTTCGAAAAAGAATTAGATTTTTCTTAATTTAAAGTTGGGTTATTTCACCTGAAATAACCCAGTTTTTTCTGGACAATTTCATGAATAGCACATTATATATTTCTATCTTTGGCTTAAATCTAAATGTTATCAATGACATTAAATCTATTATTTCAAATAAGCTATCTGAAACTTTTACTATTCATTGGACAAACATTGCAGATTCGAAACTCCAAGTCCTATTAATCAATGATGACTTTATCGACCTGCCGAATATAAATAATATAAGGCACGAAGCTTTAATCATACTTAAACTTAAAAAAAATGAATTGAAAGCAAATCAAATCGAACACGATACCCTGTTTTTACCCCTAACAAATACCAATCATTTTGAGCATTGGTTAGAGCATTTAGTTGCGTTAAGGTTCCGTGCTATTAATCCTGTAAATGTGTCCAATCCTGTAGTTGTTCAAGACATAAAACCTAAATTAAATGCACTCCAGATCTCACAGGTTTTTAAAGATTTAAATAAACATCAACGTCAACTATTGCTTTTAGATCAAAAACCAATCGCACTCATTGATAACTTAAGCAACGAGTTTTGGATAGAACAAAATATACAAATCACACAAAATTCCGAATTCACACTCATTCCAGCAGATACCAATACAGTAGTCACTTTTAAATATGGGTTGGAATCAATAAATTTACAGCATGGATTATGGCAATTTGTTTGGGATTACCTAGATGATACTCCCCCCAATTACACAAGCCACTATAAACTTTTGCATTGGCCACAGCCTATGCATTGTGCTGAGCGACAATCACTATTGAAAATATCCGCTTTTTTTATGGAAGGCAGTTCTACTCAATATATTGCTGAACAAATACATTTAAGCCAAAACTTTATTAATCGATATTTATTTGCATCCCACATAGCTCAAATCATAGAAGAGATACCGGCCATGGCGACTGTCTATCATAGCCAAAAAGCAGCTCAAGAATCTTCAAAACCACTACAGAGTTTTTTCCGTAGTCTTCGAAAAAAATTAGGAATCTAAAATTTCATTATGATTTTACAGCAATACAAGATCGTATTTGCCGGAACGATGGGTGCCGGAAAAACCACTGCTATTCAAAGTATTTCTGATATTCCTGTACTGAGTACAGAAGCGCTGAATACTGATCAAAATGCACATCAAAAAATGTTGACTACAGTTGGGATCGATTATGGTGAACTTACTCTCGCCGATGGTACTAAACTTGGTTTATATGGTACGCCGGGCCAAGAAAGATTTAACTTTATATGGAATACCATTTGTAACGGCGCGATTGGTACAATTATTATGATTGATCATACACATGACCATCCAATTCAGCAGCTGAATGATTATTTAAATTATTTTTCTGAAAATAATGAAAACATCATCATCGCGATTACGCATTTAGACAGTACGCAGTATAAATCCACCAAACTTTATAAAGAATGGCAGGATTCACAACAAATACATCACCCGATTTTTTATATCGATGCTAGAAATAAAAAAGACATTCTTTTTATTCTAGAAGCACTTATTGCAAAAGCTGAAGTTCAACTTTCAATCTAATGAAGATATTATGAATACAGCAATTCGTACAACACGTTCAGCACCACTACAGCTTATTGAACATGCACATAAACTCATGAAGGAGTTAATTTCTGATGTGTCCGGTGTTGAATATATGATGTTATGTTCAACTGATGGTTTTGAATTAAAATCTATAGAAAAGAAAAATATTGAAAATTCTGGAAAACTTGCAGCTGTAAGCAGTTCAATCTTAGCAATGGTTCAAGCTTTTACTAATGAAATTAATTTAGTCGGTTGTCAAACCATTACATTAGATGCAGAAAATGGTAAAGCATTACTCACAGCGATCTCTCACCCTCAGCACCCTATGATATTAGTTGTCTTGACATCAAAAAATGTATTATTAGGGCAATTATTATATTCTTTAAAAAGAGTGAGTAATGAACTAAGCGAATATCAACTGTCAAATACATTCGCCTAGTCCGATTCAAATTATTTCATCGATTCACGCATTTTATCTTCATCAAAATATTGTGCAAATGATGCAATACGTTTTTCAACAACTGGATTTTTCATCAGGTTCTCAGCTGCACGATTCCCCAATAGTTCAAATGCTTTACCCAAAGCATTTGTTCCTTCATTTTCTGTAACAGCTTTGATTTCAGCATTACAACGTTTAGTAAATAAATCTTGAAATAAATTTGCCATATTTTTATCAATTTTTTGCATCTCAGCGGACGTCACTTTACTATATTTAGAAATTTCTGGATGTGCTGAAAATGCCAAATAAATCCAAGCCGTTAAGTTCTGACTCTCTTCTGCTGAAATTTTATTTACCAAACATTCACTTAGTTTATCCTGATACACACCAGCTGTAGTATTGAAAGAAACAAATGCAAATAAAACTGTAGCTAATAATTTTTTTAAAAACATCTTAAATACCCTATATATTATTAATGAGACAAACGATTTTATTATATTGATTTATTACACATTTTCATTAGCAAAAGATTTTAAAATGATATAAATGGATTGAGCATTTTAGTTTTATTTTCTTTAAATATCTCTCGTTTTCCTATTTTTTGAATTTGCTTCTCTTATTATTTTTCTATTTTGATAACTTTCTCTTTTTCCCCGCATAAAAAAAACACCCCCTGAGATATCAGGGGGTGTTTCGAATAATGAGCTGGCGATGACTTACTCTCACATGGGTAACCCCACACTACCATCAGCGCTAAGAGGTTTCACTTCTGAGTTCGGGAAGGGATCAGGTGGTTCACTCTTGCTAT